>JABXJS010000123.1 GCA_013538855.1 Herpetosiphonaceae bacterium | reverse complement strand
GGTCGGTATCGAATCTTCAAGAATGTGTCTCGTTTCACACATACTAGCGTTTCGGCTAGCCCATTCCGTATGCTGGTAGAGGGTGCACCCCTGCCGGGGCTTGGGGCTGCGCCCCAAACGGCCATGCACTGCTCGGTATCGAATCTTCAAGAATGTGTCTCGTTTCACACATACTAGCGTTTCGGCTGGCCCATCCCGTATGCTGGTAGAGGGTGCACCCCTGCCGGGGGCTTGGGGCTGCGCCCCAAACGGCCATGCACTGCTCGGTATCGATAGTAATTGGTATACGGGTCGTGTGCAGCAGGCAAGCGCGTAAGATCGCCGTGCTGGCAGCGGGAGCAGCAGGCGCGCAGGCGTGCTTGCCGCACTCAGCGCTCCATCTGGCTTGCTGTGCAAGCGCAGTGGGGCTGAAGCTGCGCAACAACCCTGCTCTGCGCGACGGTGGATGGCGCAAGAATGTGCGCACGCTGTGCCAAGCGCACAGCTGCACGGACGGCCCGTACACGGGCAGGTTTTTGTGCTACTGTACTGAGAACCGTTTTAGCTGGAATACCCCGCAGCGTAGGTGCAGGGGAGAACCTTGCCGGGCAGGGAGCTACGCTCCAACCCTATCTGGCCATGCGGCGTATCCAAAACTACGAGTGCAATGGGAGAATCGTATGCTGCTACCACGAATGCGCGGGGTGATCGGGCGGCGGATTTTGGCCAACTATCGCGTGGAGCCGGAGGCGCTCCAGCGGGTGCTGCCGCCGCCTTTTCGGCCGCAGCTGGTGAGCGGCTACGGCATCGCTGGCATCTGCATGATTCGACTGGAGGCGGTGCGGCCGCACTTTTTGCCGCCGATGCTCGGTGTTGGCTCGGAGAATGCAGCGCATCGCATCGCGGTTGAGTGGGATACAGACGCAGGCGTGCAGCAGGGCGTCTACATCGCGCGGCGCGACACAAGCTCGCGGCTCAACACCCTGGTGGGCGGATGGCTCTTCCCTGGCGAGCAGCACCACGCCTGCTTTAGAAGCGAGGAGAGCGATCAGAGCCTGGAGGTGGACTTCATCAGCGACGACCGCAGCGCCTACGCCTGCGTGCTCGGGCGGCCGAGCACCATGTGGACTGCGGCCTCGGTGTTTCCATCGCTGGCGGCGGCCTCGGACTTCTTCGCGCGCGGGTCGCTGGGCTACTCGCTGACGCGCGATCCGCAGCGCTTCGACGGCATCGAGCTACGCTGCCAGCACTGGGAGGTTGCGCCGCTCGATGTGCAGCGCTTTGAGTCGAGCTTCTTCGATGATCGGCGGCTCTTTCCACACGGCGCGCTGCACTTCGACTGCGCGCTGCTGATGCGCAATATCGACCACGAGTGGCATGGCCGCCCGCCGCTGTGCGCATAACAGCCAATCGCCGCCGCTATGCCTAGGGCGCGCGCATGCAGCGCTGGGCAATCGCCGTGGCCGGGTTGGGCGAGCAACGCAGCGGCCCGGCAGGGCCTGGCGTGCCGCAGACAGCGCGGGCTGAACGCAGGCGATTCTTTTTCAAAAAACTTGCCTGTGAGCACTGTTGGACTACGCGCTAAACGAACGAGCCGTAATGCGGAGCGCGAGGTTGAGCAATGGTTAAGCAGGAGGAGCGCCAGATGCGGAGGCGCGACGATATGTTCCGGCGTGTAATCAGCAAGGCGCGCAAAACCGTTACAGCTACGCCTGGCTTGAATAGCACCACATAGAATCCAAAGCGTTCCAATGATGCATCCTAATCTCACGCTGATGCTGGCGCCAGGACTTACGCTGCTCGACAGCACGCTCGGCGATCCCACCAGCGTGAGCGGCGACAGCTTCATGTGGAGCGTTGCCGATCCCCAGGCGGCCAAGCGTGTGGTGCTGCGCGTGCAGCTGCCTGCGACCGAGCTAGGCCAGGTGTTTGTGGCGCGCTGGATGGTGCAGATCGCTGGCGTGGAGCAGAGCGGCCAGACGACTATCCGCACTGCTGCCCAGGTCTTTCTGCCGACCGTGCTACGCTAGCAGCCAGCAGCGCTGCGCCAGCTAAACGTCCGCAGCGCCGTCCACATGTGGGCGGCGCTGCTGGTGCTTGTGTTCCGGCTATTTTTTGAAGCTCAGCTCGTGCTGGGCGCGCCAGGCGGGGGCCAGCCAGCGGCCCTCGGGATCGACGAGGGCGACGCGCTCGAAGTCGTGCAGGGCGGTGGCGTAATCGCCGAGGCGGCGGCGCAGCAGGCCCAGGCGGTAGATGCACTCGGCCTGGACGGCGCGCGGGCACTGGAACAGCAGCGCCAGGGCCTGATCGACGGCGGCACGGGCGAGGTGCTGCTGGCGCAGGGACAGCGCGGCCTCGGCGCGGGTGAGGTACAGGCGCGCCTGGATCGACGGCTCGCTGGAGGTGTTCAAGCCCACGGCGGTGAGATCGAGCACGGCCTGGGCTGGCTCGTGCAGGTGCATGGTTGTCTCGGCGAGCAGCGGGTAGGCCTCGCTCAGGCGCTCGTTGTGGGCCAGGGCTTGCAGCGCAACCCAGCGCGCCTCGTTCCAGTGCCCGCTGGCGGCCAGCGCGCTGCCAAGGCCAATCTGCGCGCTCACGTGGGCTGGGAACAGATCGACGGCGCGCTGCCAGAAGGCCACCGCCTGCTCGTGCTTGCCCTGCGCCAGAGCGATCATGCCGCGCAGGGCGGCGGTATCGGCGGACCATGGGTGCAGCCAGGCGGCGTAGCGCGCAAGGCGGGCGGCACGGCGGTAGCGGCCATGCCTCCAGTCGCGCCAGCCAAACCAGAGCAGGGCGGTGCGCAGGATGAAGGCGCAGATGATCAACTCGCCAAGGAAGGCCAGCCAGGTGGCCTGGCCGCTGAGCAGATAGGCTCCAAACAGCGCAGGCAGCAGGGTGGCCTCGGGAACCAGCAGGAGCTGGCACTTCAGACGCTCAAGCCAGCTTGGCCGATGACGGTGTACCTGTGTCTTGACAATCGCAGCCATAGAGTTTACCCCACAGTGTGTGCTCGTTTACCCAAATCTAGTAGAACATGGTGGTTGGGGTGGTCCCCAAGCCCCCAGGCGCGGTGCGCCGTGTGTGCTCACGCTGATGACAATGCTTGTTGGGGTGGTCCCCAAGCCCCCAGGCGCGGTGCGTCGTGTGTGCTGCATCCTGCTTTTTATGGTTGCTGGTGCAGCGTGCGACCTCTACTACGATCAAGTATCGCAGATGCTTGTGACAGTGAGTGACACAAATGTTTGCTTAATTAAAAGAAAGCAAGAAGAATGCGCGGACAGGCAAGTGACCATCCGCGCATGGGTGCAGAGGAGTGGGAGGGCTAGTCGAGCTTGCGCTCGCCCCAGTCGGAGCCGTCGTAGGTGAGCAGGCGACGCTTCTCGTCGAAGATCGTCTCTAGGTGCACCGGGCGACTCCAGATCTTCCAGATGTTGCGCAGGGTGTCGCGGGCATAGCTGACCTTGAGATCGACGCCCTCGTGGCGGTGGAGCAGGTACAGCTCGCCGCGGTTGTTGTAGTTGGCGTCCTGCACCGAGATGAAGGGCTGGCCAAAGTTGGTGAGGTTGCCCAGCAGCTTGGCCTTAATCTCGGGGAAGTTGCGGCTGACGATCTCGTACAGCTCGGTGTCGGAGTTGTACTTGAAGGTGAAGAGCTTCTGCTCGACGCAGAACTCTGGCGTGAGGAACTCATCGAGGAAGGTGACATCGTTGTGGAAGCGGCGCACCTCGAAGAGCTTCTGGCGGCCGAGGCCGAGCTTTTTATCCCAGGCCTGCTTCTCGCGCAGGTCGTCGCACTCCTCCCAGTCCTTGCCAAAGCGGCCTTTGTTCCAGCGCTCCTCGATGTCGCGCAGGAGCATCAGGCCCAGGCGGTAGGGGTTGAGGCGGCCGGGGTGGGCGGCGACGATGCCGGCGTGGTGGTCGGCGAAATCGACGATCTCGGAGGTATCGGCGGCCTTCTCGGTCATGATGCGTGAGTGCCAGTAGGAGGCCCAGCCCTCGTTGATGATCTTGGTCATGGCCTGCGGCGCGAAGTAGTAGGCCTCGTCGCGGATGATCTCCAGCACGCTGTGCTGCCAGCGGTCGAGTGGCGCATAGTTCATCAAGAACGACAGAATGTCCTTCTGCGGGTTCTCTGGGAACATGCGCAGACGCTGCTGCTCCTCGACCATACGCTGCCGCTGGGACTCCAGGAACTCGGGCGGGTTGATATAGTCGCGCATGTAGGGCTGCTCGACTGGCAGGCCCTCGACCTGCGAGGGCATCATGCGCTCCTCCTCGGTGATCGAGACGAGCGTCTGGGCCTCGGGGCGGTTGATATAGGGCGCGTGGTAGTCGATGAGGTTGTCGAGCGACAGGCAGGTGTCGATGAAGTCCTCGACGCGCTCGTAGCCGTAGCGGTCGATGTAGCGCTGGACGCGGGCGGCGTGGTTGGCCATGGCGTCGAGCATCTTGCGGTTGGTGGGGGCGAACCACATATTATGTTTGAAAAAGTCGGCGTGGCCAGACACGTGGGCCATCACCGTCTTCTGGTCGATGCTGGTGTTGCCCTCGAGCAAGTAGGCATAGACGGGATTGGTGTTGATGACCATCTCGTAGATGATGCTGAGGCCATAGACGTGGCCCTTGATCAGCTGGTCGTACTCCATGCCGTAGCGCCAGTGCGGGTAGCGGGTAGGGAACCCGCCGAGCGCGGCGACCTCGTAGAGCGTGTTGTAGTCGAGCACCTGGTAGATGATCGGGAAGTAGTCGAGGCCGTAGTTGCGCGCATAGCCGTCGATCTCCTCCCAGGCGGCCTGGAGATCGGCGGGCAGGTCGGTGTTGGTAATCAGGGCCATGGGCGTCTCCTGAAAAGCAAAGCGTGCGCCAAGGTGTGGGGTGGGCTGGGCCTACTTGCCTTTGCCCAAGAAGGCCTTGATCGCATCGTAGATGTCGTCGCGGTCGGCGATCTCGGAGACGACCAGGGTCTCCTGATCGCGGAAGTTTTCCTCTAGATCGTGGGCGAAGCGGCCGGAGCCATACAGCGAGCGCACCTGGCCATAGCAGAACAGGTTAACCTGCGGCAAGATTTTATCGCGCAGGATCTCGACGCACTCGCGGGTGTCGCCGCCGCCCCAGTTATCGCCGTCGGAGAAGTGAAACGGGTAGATGTTCCACTCGTCGGGCGGGTAGCGCTCCTCGATCATGCGCATGATCAGCTTGTAGGCCGAGGAGATCTTGGTGCCGCCGCCCTCGCGGATGCGGTAGAAGATCTCTTGCGTGACCTCCTTGGCGGCCGCATCGTGGACGATATAGCGAATCTCGAGGTTTTTATACTGGTAGCGCAGCCATGTCTCGATCCAGAAGGCGGTGACGCGCACGAGTTCCTTCTGCTCCTGGCCCATAGAGCCGGACACGTCCATGCTGTAGATGATCACCGCGTTGCTCTCGGGCATCTCGGTGGTCTTCCACGAGCGGTAGCGCATGTCCTCGTGGATGGGCACGATGACCGGGTTGGCCGGGTCGTAGGTGCCGGTGGCGATCTGGCGCTTGAGGGCCTCGCGGTAGGAGCGTTTGAAGTGGCGCAGCGAGTTGGGGCCGACGCGCGCGACGCCGGTGTAGCGATCTTTCTCGGCGATGATGTTCTTGCGGCCCTTGGGCTGAATGTTGGGCAGCTGTAGCTCCTCGCCGAGCAGCTGGGCCAGCTCCTCGATGGTCATCTCCGCTTCGAGCATGTGCTCGCCTGGCTCCTCGCCGGCCTCGCCTGCGCCGGGCTGCTGCTCGCCGCGCCCAAGCGGGTCGCCTGGCTCGCCCTCGCCCTGGCCAACGCCGCCCTGGCCCTTTGAGCCAAAGCGAAAGCGCGGGATGTCGATCTGCGGCACTGGGATGGAGACCGTGCGCTTGCCCTGGCGGCCGATCATCTCGCCGTGAGAGATGTACTTGCGCAAATCTTGCTTGATCTTGCCGCGGATAATTTGGCGAAAGCGGTTGAGGTCGCGTTCTATTCGTTGTGGCATACGCGTGATCCTGTATCCGCGAGGAACGCGGTACTCGGTTGGGTTTGGCCTAGCGGTGCTGCTGGCTACGCTCCTTGCAAGATAGACCGCTGGGAGTGAGCTTAGGCCGAAGATGGCGCAGGAGGAACCGGCAGATGGACAGCTGTTGAAGTGAGCATACCGCTGGTGTTGGTATTGTACCACACGTGCTTCAGCCCATGAAGCCAGTTTTTGGTGATGCTGCGCCTATGGCTGTGGGCGGCGGCTCAGCGGTGGGCCAGGTGCTGCGGCGTCCCGCCCGTGCTGTTTCGCGTCGCCTGGGTGGCACAGCTCCGGCGTCACCCAAGGGGTACCCGGTGCGATGGCGAGAGCAGTGGGCTGTGGGTGTGGTGAAGGCGCGTGTGTGGCTGCGGGCGGCGGCTCAGCGGTGGGTCGGGTGGCGCGGCGTCCCGCGCGCGCTTGTGCGCGTGGCTTGGGTGGCGCAGCTCCGGCGTCACCCAAGGGGTACCCGGTGCGCTGGCTGGGCGGCCACGCGCTGCCGGGCGATCCACCCGCAGCTCGGTGGTCGCCCTGGTGATCGAGCATGATAGCACCAGCGCGGACTCTGCTGTCTGAGCTGTGGCGACAGACCAGCGCCGATTTGTTCTCGCAACAGCGTGCGCTGGGGGAGCCGCCCTGCGCCGAGGTGTGGCGCAGGGCGGCAGGCGGGCGGCTAGCGGCGGACGGCGGGCAGAAAGACCTGGTTGGCGATGTGAATACGCCCGTGGCCCGCGCGCTCGATGCCGTTACGGCGCGCCTGCCAGCTGACCACAAACGTTTGACCGACCTCGGCCTCCGGCAGCTGGATGGTGAGCGTCACATCCTGGGTGGCCGCCGGGTTGGCGATGCTCCAGGTGTAGCTGTGGCCGCTGACGGCGGGCGTGCCAGGCAGGCTGGTGCTCAGCTGACTCAGCTGCGGGTCGAGCGTCAGCGTGAGGCTGAGCGGGCCGGGCTGCTGCGGATCGACGCTGATGTGCAGCGGGATGCTGACCTGCTGGGCCGAGCGGGTGTAGGTGCTGGCGACGCTCGCTAGGCTGAGCGCGGACGGCAGCCGCCAGCGGTAGAACTCCTGGCCGTGCACGCCGTCGTCGGCCTGGAACACCAGCCAGTCGCCGATGCGCACGATCGGGCTGCTGCGATTGTAGGTGCGCGGGTCGATGGCAAACTGCGGATCAAGGTGCACGGAGCTAGCGATGCCGGGCATGATGTCGGCGAGCATCGCGGTGCCCTGCGGCGTGCCGTCGCTGACCCATGGCTCGTAGCCATACACGGTGGTGTTGGCATTGAAGACGAGCAGCTGGTCGATCACGGTGGCCTTTTCCACCAGCGACGCGCCAGGCACGAGGTCGTGCGTGAGGCGCTGCGTGCCCGCAGCGGTGCCGTCGGTCACCCACAGCTGCGGGCCATGGACGCCATCGTTGGCGCTGAAGAAGAGCTTGCCGTTGACGCTGGCGATGGCGGCGATCTGGCTGGACTCCGCGCCAGGGTAGAGATCGCCGAGCAGCAGCGTGTCGGCGGCGCTGCCATCGCTGGCCCACAGCTCGCGGCCGTGCACGCCATCGTCGGCGCTGAAGAGCGCATAGCCGCCGACGGTGCCAAGCAGCGCAGGGTCGCTGCCAGCGGGGCCGGGGTTGATGTCGCTGAGCAGCAGCGTGCCAGCGGCGGAGCCGTCGGACAGCCACAGCTCGGCTCCGTGGTCTCCATCAGTATTGTTGAGCAGCAGCTGCTGATCGAGGGCGACGGCGCTCTGGGCGCTGGGGCTGAGCTGATCGGAGAGCAGCACCGACCCGGCGGCGTCGATGCGCCAGAGATAGCCGTGCTCGGCGGCGCTGGTGACGAGCACGTTGGTCTGTGCGAGCGGGATCAGCGGCCCGTGGGCGGTGCCGGTGATGATATCGAGCGACTGGAGCGAGGTACGGCTTGGCGTCGCGCGCCAGACGTGCACGCGGCTGTTGGCGTAGTTTTCACCGATGTAGAGCGAGTCGCCAACGGTGCCGTAGTTGACGAGGCGGGCACCATAGTTGTAGGGCCGCAGGTCGTGGGTGCCCTCCAGCGAGCCATCGGTGCTCCACAGGGCAGATTGGCTGAGGAGGTAGAGCGTATCGCTGATGCTGATCGACGTGTAGCGTGAGTAGTCATCGGTGGCGAAGCTGGTCTCCTGCACGGTGCGCGTGGCGGTGTCGAGGAGCGCGATATTCCCGCCGTCGCTATCCCAGACGATCAGGTGTGAGCCAATAGCGGCGCTTTCAGGATACTCGCTGTTGAACACGTTCAGATCATCGGGGATGGCATAGCTGATGGTGCCAGCGGCGGTGCCGTCGGTCTCCCAGACAAGGGCGGTTGGTGCTGTGCTATGTTGATTCCTGGTGAACAGTGCGCGGTCGTGCAGATAAAACGAGTGCTCATAGTCCTGCGGAATCGGCAGCCGCTCAAGATAGTCGGCGGAGCCATCGGTGGTGAAGACGTTGCTCGGCGGGCCGTAGTGCTCGAGATGCGCCTCGATGATGTAGCGATTGTTGACCTGCGCAAACTTGTACGGCTGTGTGACCAGCGCGGTGACCTGCGGTGTGACGGGATCGACAGTCGCTAAGCTGCTGTAGAGCGACGAGCCTGGATAGAAGAAGGTCAGCAAGCTGGTGCTGCCAGTGTTGAGCTGAAACTGGTGGTCGTCAAGGCTGCCGGGCGCATCGACAAACTCATACGGCTTGAAGGAGATCGCGCTGGTTGGCGTGATGAGACAGTCGCTGCCAAAGAAGCCATCGTGCCAGATCTGCACGGTGGACCATGTGGAGCCATAGTTACAGTCCGGCATTATGGTTGCTGTGCTGCCGTTATAGATCCAGAGATAGTGGTCGCCGCCAACTTCTGGGACTGTGTTGGTATAGCCGATGTAGAAATAGTTATCGCTGGGAAAGAACCCGCGGGCCGCGTCGTCCCAGAGCAGCTCAGTGGCCCCAGACACCAGATTGACTTTATAGAGGTATCTGTCGAAGATTAAGTCTTTGACGACTATAAAGACGTTGTCAGTGCCGAGCGCGCCTTTGCCTGGCCACAGCTTCGTGATGGAGTCGTTGGCGTCGAACAGTGTGCGCGGTGCGGCGTCGGGCGTGTCGAGCACGAGCGCGTGGTGCAGGTCGCTGCCCACAAACGCCAGGCGGCCGTTGACATCGGTGAGCTGCTGGGCGCAGTCGCTGTTGACCTGGCGCGTGCCCGCAGCCGTGCCGTCGGAGTACCACAGGCCGCAGCTGCCCTGCACGGTAAAGTAGGCTCCGCTCCCAACCGTGACCAGCTCAGCCAGCGTGATGCTGGACTTGAGCAGCACGGTGTTGACCTCGGTGCGATCCGAGTACCACAGGCCGCGGCTCGTGCCGTCGAAGGCGGTGAAGAAAAGGCCGCCTGCGGCCACGGTGAACTCGCGTGGGTCGCTGCCCGCCGGGCCGGGATTGATGTCTTTGACACGCGCGGTGTCGGTGGAGCCGTTGGAGCGCCACAGCTCCGCGCCGCCCGCCGCATCGACGCCCACGAAGAACAGCCGCGCATTGGCCTTGGCCAGCGCGTCGCCCTCGACGACGGTGTCAACGTACTGATAGGCCAGCTCAAACACGTGCGTGCCCGCAGGCGTGCCATCGGTGCGCCAGAGCTGGCGCTGGCCGCTGATCGCGTCGTAGGCCCAGAACCACGCCTCGCCGTCGATGGCGTGAAAGTGCTGCGGGTCGCCGCTGGCCACGCCGGGCACGAGATCGTAGAGGATGCTGGTGCCGGCGGCGGTGCCATCGGAGACGTACAGCTCGCGGCCGGTGCCGTAGTTGAAGAGGCTGAAGACAAAGTGGGTCGCGCTCACTGGCGTGAAGTTGGCGATGCCTGACTGGCGCTGGAGTACCTCTGTGCCCTGATTGTAGTCGGCGATCAGCTCGGGCGACTGAGCGGCGATAGCTGGGGCAGGTGGCATGCTGGCGCGGCTGGCGCTGGGCAGAGCGCTCAGGATGATCAGCAGGCCGAGGAGCATCATCAGTGTGGTGCGGTGCTGGGGCTTCGACATAGAGACTTCCTTTCTAGCATGTTGTGTCAGGACGAGAGATTAACAGTGCGTTCACTGATCATGACTCTGCTGTGCCGCGAATAGTTACACACGAGTTAATAAAAACTGTGCGCTGGCCGGAGCCGTGGGTGGTAGTTATGGTGAAGGCGCGTGGGTGGCTGCGGGCGGCGGCTCAGCGGTGGGCCAGGTGGCGCGGCGTCCCGCCCGTGCTGTTTCGCGTCGCCGGGGTGGCACGGCGTCGGGGCTGGCGTGCGATGGCGAGAGCAGTGGGCTGGGCGGCCACGCGCTGCCAGGCGATCCACCCGCAGCTACGGCATACCACCGGTGAGCGGTCGATCAAGCACCAGCGCGGACTCTGCTGTCTGAGCTGTGGCGACAGACCAGCGCCGATTCTTTCGCGCAACAGCGTGCGCTGAGGGAGCCGCCCTGCGCCGGGGAAGCGCGCAGGGCGGCGGGGGTGGCTAGCGGCGGACAGCGGGGAGGAACACCTGGGCGGCGCTCGTGAGCGTCACATCCTGCGTCAGCGTGCCGACGCTGGTCGCGACGCGCCACTGGAGCGGATAGCTGGTGCCAATCGGCCCGGCGGGCAGCTGCACGCTGGCCTGCCAGGGCTGATCGAGCGGCGGCGTGCTGAACACCCAGGTCAGCGTGGAGCCGTCCGTGACTGGCGCGATGCCAGCCGTATTGTCCACATAGGTCAGCGCCGGATCGAGGGTGAGCGTGACCGTGACCGGGCCGTCGAGGGTGCCGGCGTTGGTGTTGGTGAGCGTGAACGGCAGGCGGGCGCGGCCAGCAGGCGCAGCGAAGGCGTGCGGCGGTGTGCTGAGCGCAGGCGCGGCGGGGAGGCGCACCGCGAACAGCTCGGTGCCGTGCACCAGGTCATCGGCCTTGAAGGTCATGTATGCGCCGATGGGCCGGAACAGTATGCTCGGGGCCGGTGGCCGCGGCGCGTTGATGTCGCTCTGGAAGCGCAGCTCAGGCACGAGCAGCGAGCCAGCGATGCCTGGCGCGATATCGGCGAGCATGTGCGTGCCAGCGGGCGTGCCGTCGCTGACCCATGGCTCCTGGCCGTGACGGCCATCGTCGGCATTGAAGATGACCTGCGCGCCGAAGGGCTGAAGCTCGTACACAAAGGTGCTGGCCGGGCCGGGGTTGATGTCGCCGAGCATGGCGGTGCCAGCGGGCGTGCCGTCGCTGGCCCACAGCTCGTAGCCGTGGACGCCGTCATCGGCGCTGAAGAACATGCTCTGGCCGCTAGAGCCGAGCACGGTGATGTGGGAGCTTTCCGGGCCGGGCACAATGTCGGCGAGCAGCGTCAGCTCGGTTGAGCCAACGGTGGTGCCCCACAGCTCTGTGCCAGCGTCAGCGGTGGCCAGGTTGAAGAACAGGTGCGCGCCGATGCGGTTGAGCAGCGGGAATGGCCACTTGATCGGCGGGCTGTTGACCTGGTGCGTGCCAGCGGGAGTGCCGTCGGTGAACCAGAGCGCGATGTTGTTTGCGCTGCCCATGGTGAAGTAGATCAGGCTGTCGATCTCGGTCGGCTGCGCGACATCGCCGCTGACATCGAGCAGCTTGCGCGTGCCAGCGGGGGTGCCGTCGGTGCGCCACAGCTCGCGGCCGCTGGGGCCTTGGACGGTGAAGAGGCTCTGGTGCTCGAAGTCGAGGCCAAGCAGCTCGACCTGTGAGGTGGCGGGGTTGGCGCTGGCGTCGGTGAGGCGCTGGGTGCCAGCGGGGGTGCCGTCGGTGGCCCACAGCTCCTCGCCGCCGCTGGCGCTCTGGGCGGTCAGCAGCAGCTTAGAGCCAAGCATGCGCTGCGTGTCGTTGGATGGGCCGATGAGCGGGACGAGCTGGTCTGCGGTGAGCTGATAGAGCGTGCGCGAGCTGTGGTCGGGGCTGGTGACGAACAGCACGATGCTGCCGTTGGGCATAGCGATGCTGGGGCTGATGCTGCCAGCAGGCGTGACGACCGGCAGCAGGCTGGTGCTGCTGGGATCGGTGCGCTGGATGGCTCCGTCAAACCGGAGGTAGAGCGACTGGCCGATGACGCCGAGCGCACGTGGCTCAAGGTCGGCGGCCGCCGAGAGGAGCGTCGTGCCGCTGGCGGTGCCGTCGGTGCGCCAGAGCACATGGGTGGTGCTGCTGTCGATGGAGTGGGCCAGGACGTACAGGTTGTCGTTGAGCGTGTAGACTTCCTCAAGATGGCGCTGCGCCATCAGGTCTGAGGCCCATGAGCTGGATGTGTTGGTGGCGAGGTTGTGCGCCCACATGGTGGTGTCGTTCCAGGCGAGCAGCGTGCTGCCGAGGCGGGCGAAGCCAGTTGGCGGCAGCTGCGCCTGCGTGCTGGTGACGGGCAGCGTGCTCGGGCCGAGGTCTACGGTGCCGGTGATGGTGCCGTCGGTGCTCCACACGTGGCTGCCCTGTGCAGTGCCAACAAAGACATAGAGCTGATCATCGTCGATGGTGCCATAGCTGGGGCCGCCGCTGATCGGCAGCGTGACCGTCTGTGTCTGGCCATCGGTGATGACGACCGGCGGCGCAGGCAGCAGGATGGTGCGGCTGCCGAGGCGATAGGGCGTGGAGCTATGGGTGCTCAGCGTAGTGATCGAGCGATCAACGGGGTTGATCGCCAGCGTCACTGCGTCATCAACCTCGCTCCCGTCGTGGTTGGTCGGCGTGGTGTAGTAGCCAACGCCGGTGGCCGGGTCGATCAGCAGCTCTTGGCTGGGCCAGCTGTAGGTGGAGCTGGGCGCGCTGGTGCCGATCTCGGCGATCTGGCGCGTGCCCGCCGCGGTGCCATCGCTGAGCCACGGCTCGTCGGCGGCGATGAGGAAGTGCGCGCCCCAGGGCTGGATGTGCTGCACCGCCGCGTAATTGTGGCGCGACTCAGTGTGCAGCCAGCTGATCTGCTGGCCGTCGTAGAGCCATGCGCCGCTCTCAATGATGGCGAAGAGATTGGTGTGCGCGGCGACGCCGATGAGTCGGTCGTTGGCGATCATGATGTCGCTCAGCTGCTCATCGGCGTTGAAGCCGATCTCGATAGGCGCAGCACCGGCCTGTGGTGCAAGCTTGTAGAGCAAGCCAGGGCCGTATTCGTAGCTATGCACGCTGAACACGATCTGCGCCTGCCCGGCGATGGTGCCGGTGGTTAAGTTCTTGATGCGCTCGGTCGGCTGGGTGGTGGTGTAGAGCGCCGTGGAGCTGGTGGTTGCGGAATCGTACAGGAAGAGCGTCGTGGAGTCGGAGCTAACATAGACAAGGTTGGTGGCGCTGGCGGCGAAGTCCTGCACGCAGTCTGTGCGCACGATGTGCGTGCCGCTGGCGGTGCCGTCGGTGCGCCACAGCTCACAGATGCCAGCACTGTTTGTGGCGCGGAAGTAGAGCGTGTCGCCGTGGCTCAGCGTCTGATCGAGCTTGAGGTTGTTCTGAATCAGCGTGGTGCCGAAGGTGGTGCCATCGGTGCGCCAGAGGCCCCACTGCCCGCCATCGAAGGCGCTGAAGTAGAGCGCGCCATTGTGCAGCGTGAGCTGCTGCGGACTGCTGCTGGCGGGGCCAGTGACGAGATCGGCGACCTGCGTGATGCTGTTCGCGCCATCCCAGCGCCACAGCTCGGTCCCGCTAGCTGCATCTGTGCCGACGAAGTAGAGCGCGCCGTTGAAGCCGACCAGGCCCTGCTCCATGCTGATGGCATCAACGTATTGATAGGCTAGATCGAATACCTGCGTGCCAGCGGGCGTGCCATCGGAGTGCCACAGCTGGCGCGGGCCATCGGCGTCGGGGTAGGCCCAAAACCAGACCTGGCCGTCGATGACCTGGAGGTGCTGCGGATCGCCGCTGGCGACGCCGGGCGCGAGATCGGCCAGCTCGACGGTGCCGGTGATGGTGCCGTCGGTGACCCACAGCTCGCGGCCGTGGTCGGCGGTGAGGGCGCTAAAGACGGCGCGGCTGGCGTCGAGCGGGGTGAAGTCGGCGGGCTGGGAGCTGACCTCAGCGGCGGCAAGCGGCGCGGCGCTGTAGTCGTCGATCAAGAACGGCTGGGCGGCGCTGGGGCCGGGCGGCTGGGCCTGGGCGGTGGGCAGCGCAAGGCTGAACAGCACGGCTGCTAGGAGCAGCATAGCCAGCGAGCGGCGTAGACAAGCAATACTGTGCATGGTGAACAATCCTCCTTCTAGCTGGCTGAGCGCCAGCCATACAACAAACAACAACGGGTCCTCTCTAGCACATAGATGAATTGTATGATTTGGCAGCCAAGAAAACGAGCATAGGGGGCTGAGCGGGAACTTGGCTGTTTCTGAAAGAAAGCTTAAGTTGCTGAAATTAAGGCGCTGCTGGTGGTTCTCAGGGTGTGGTGTGGGTTTCAACCGCTGATTTTTAAAAACTCGCTTGTGCTGCTGTAATGATTGATCCTGTCTGCGAGTCTTAATCGGCAGATGCGGCGCTATAAGCGCGATGCTGAGCAATTTTTCGGGCTGGTGTAATGTTTAGCGCCGCACAGGAGTCTTAACGACAAAGAACCTACAGCGCTGCGCATAAAGGAGATCGCGACCATGTTAATGCCCTAAACACCCTGCCATCTATCGTTCGCCCTGATGGACGCAGTAGCGGCTGCGCACTCAGCACTCACCTGTTGATTTGTTTTGATCTATGGAGATACTCCAAATGAATGCTACGTTCTTGCGTTTCTCTTGGCGACTGCAACATAAAGCCATGATATTTTTGCTGCTGCTGAGCATCATCTTGCCTGCTAGCCTGCGCGCCCAGCAAGCTTCAGCAGAGCCACAATCTGGCGACAGCGCACAGGAATTTTTGATCAGCGACTATACCAACCTGCCGCTCGCCGCCGCCGACGTCAGCTCCCAGCCCGCCGACTTCACCCCGCTTGATGCGAGTGGGGCGGTGTTCAGCGCGCTAGCGAGCGCCAGCGGCCGCGAGCTGTACCGCACCGATGGCTCCAGCGCCACGCTGCTGAAGGATCTTGTGCCCGGCGTCGCCAGCGGCGATCCGCAGCACTTCTACGCCAGCGGCGGCGTGGCCTGGTTCTGGGCCAACGCGAGCGCCGACGGCCCGCGCCAG
>JABXJS010000011.1 GCA_013538855.1 Herpetosiphonaceae bacterium | reverse complement strand
TATGAGCGCCAACCCAGTACCGCTGCCGACCGCCCCCCCAGTGCGCAGATGGTTTTAGGCAATCCAACCCCGTGGTCGCCCGCCCGCAGTGCTGCACGCAGGCGCTGACGGCTCAGCGCCCCGCCCGCCATTTACCCCATCACCGCCAGGCACAGCCTAGGCTGCGGTGCGATGGATCAAGCAGTGCGCTAGCCTGCCCCTGAGCCGGACGGCGCAGCCACGGGCTAGCAGCGGGCGGGCCTATCCGCCTATTGCAGCGCGGCGAGCGCATAGCCTATACTTTGCAGCAAGCCAATCGTTCAAAGATAAAGAAAAGAGGTGTGGCGATGTACGAGGTGTTCCCTGGATGGGTGGTCGAGCGTGCGATACCGCAGGAAGTGGTTGGGGGACTGCTCAATGGTCAGATGGTGCTGTCCGGTGGTGTCGTGCGCTGGGCAGCAGGAATGAGCAACGGCGGCCAGATCGTGCGGCATCTGCTGCCTGTGGGCGGCGAGCTAGCGCAGGTCAGCAGCCTACTCGCGCCAACAACTGGCTCCAATCTGCTGCTGCGGCTGATCAGCGGAGGGATAGCGCCGTACCAAGCCCCGCCAGTGATGACGCAGCAAATCCTTAGCCTGGCCACGCAAACGCTCAGCCTCTCTGGGCTAGGCGTTGTCGCGACAGGCATGAGCTTCAAGCTGCTGTCTGACAAGCTCGACAAGCTCAATGCGCAGGTTGGTAAAATCCTTGATCTGCTCAAGGCCCAAAATCGGGCCAAGCTCAATGCACGGCTGCAGGAGCTACGCGACCTTGATGCGCACTCGACCGAGAGCCACCGACGAACGCTGCTTGCGCGGATTGTCCCAGACCTCAACGAGCTGTACCACCTCTATGCCGAGCAGCTCGCCAGTATTAAAAAGCGCGAGGATTTCGCAGCGATGGAGGAGCTGTTCAGCATCACGGCGATTGCGCGCGCCCACGCCTATGCTGAGTTCGACATCAAAAGCGGCAAGGCCAGCAGTGTATTTGCGGAGGCATTGGAGCACTGGACAGAGCAGTCACGCCGCGTCGCCCGCGACACGCTGCTGAGCACCAACCCACAGCGCTTCCTCTACAGCGATTTTGCCGACAGCATCAGCACCATGATGCTGATCGACTGGATGGACTTCGCCCACGGCGAGCAAAAGGGCCTGGTCTGGATCGACGAGCTACGGGAAAAGTTAGTGCCGCAGAGCAGCCCAGTCAACGTCAATATGGAAGCAATCTCACGCTTGAATCCTTTCTCAGGTAATCCGCCGCATGAAAAAGACACCGTCGTCCCGCTGATGCAGCGGCTGGTGCAGCGGCAGGCGGTGTTCGACACCTACGTCGAGCAGTACGCCATGCTCGAAGGCATGGGCCTCACGCCGAGCACGATGCAGGCGCAGCTCGCGCAGGTGCCAGCGAGCGACACCAGCGACGGCTTCGTCATCCTCAAGCGCAAGCAGCAGGCGCGCTAGGCGCTGGCTGAGCATGGGTGCGCAGGAAAGCTAGTAACACAGAGCACTGTGGCGCAGGTTGACTACTAGGGGCGGAAAACGACATACACAAAGGACACGACGATGATTGCCGTAAGCAGAAAAATGGTGCGTCGGACCCATGGATGCAGCATGCGCGACGTAACCGCAGTCACCAGCGCGACGCTCACGGCAAGCACGAGCGCTGGAGCTATATAGTACAAAAAGCTATCCGCCTGACAGATTGCCCCGAGATCACCTCCACAGTATCTATTCATATACAGACCGTAGCTATAGACACAGCTTGCGCTCAGCAGCACAAGGCAGAGCAGCACCGCCCGCCAGGTCCAAACTGAGTGCTTGACATGCGGAACATGATAGTCATGGTCAGTGTTAGGATCAATCATCGTGTGCTCTCCAACAAACTGGCAGCGGATACGGTGTGGGCATACGGTTCGAACTATGCACTAGAGCCTGATGCGCAGGACAGTGTTGGCGGATGCTGGCGCATAGCTGCGCTCTAAGGTACCACGAAGCGTACCTAATCATAGCACATAGCGTGCAGCGCTAGCTGCTCTCGCGGCGGACGAAGCCCTCGCGCCAGGCGAAGACGGCGGCCTGGGTGCGGTCGTCGAGGTCCAGCTTGGCGAGGATGTTGGAGACGTGGCCTTTGACGGTCTTCTCGCTGATGACCAGCAGGTCGGCGATGGTGCTGTTGGAGTGGCCCTGGGCGAGCAGGCGCAGCACCTCCTGCTCGCGCTCGGTCAGCTCGACGAAGGGGTTGACGCCAGGCGTGCGGCTGCCGCTCAGCTCGCTGACCAGGCGGGTGGCCACGCGCGGGTGGATGGTGGCCTGGCCCTGGGCGGCGGCGCGGATGGCGGCGGCCACCTCCTGCGGGCCAACGTCCTTGAGCAGGTACGAGAGCGCGCCGGCCTTGATCGCCGGAAAGATGTCGTTGTCCTCGTGAAACGAGGTGAGCACCACCACCTGCGAGCGCGGGCTGATGCGCCGCACATGCTGCGTCGCCTCGATGCCGGACATGCCCGGCAGCAGCAGATCCATCAGCACCACGTCGGGCGCTGTGCTGCGCACCACCTCGACGGCCTCCGGCCCGCTGGCCGCCTCGCCCACGACGCGAATATCAGTCTGAGCGCTCAGATAGGCCCTGACGCCGTCGCGCACCAGCACATGATCATCGACCAGCACCACCGTAATTGGCTCACTCATGCCGCGTTCCCTTTCCACACGCAGCGCCAGCACTGCGCGCTGGCGCTGAACCGTACTGCGCTCGCGCTGCATCTGTGGGTGCAGGCGCAGGCAGATTAACCGCTAACGGATTGTCCAAACTCGTCGTGCGCCAGCAGCTCCATGCTGCCAGCTGCAGCGCCGCCACTGTGCGGCCCGTATTCAGGCTGTCATACACAGCGAGCGCCAGCGCCGATCTGCCCCTTCAGCCGTGGGTGATCGCCGCCCGTCGCGCTTCAGCTGGGCCACCGTGCGGCATGGACGGCGCTTACTCGGCCAGCGGCGGCTCGACTGGCAGCAGCAGGCGCACGCATGTGCCGGATTCGGCGCTGGTCAGCGTCAGTGTGCCGCCACTGGCTGCCGCGCGCTCGCGCATGGAGCGCAGGCCCAGCCCCGCCGACAGCGCGGCGGCATCGAAGCCATGGCCATTATCCACGATCTCCAAGCGCACGCTGGCCTCCTCCAGCGTCAAGCGCAGCGTCACCGCCGTCGCGCCGCTGTGGCGCGCCACATTGGCCAGGGCCTCCTGCGCCACCCGCAGCACCGTCACCGCCGCGCCATCATCGAGCGGCACCGCCTCCGGCGGCGTGTAGTGCACCGCAATGCCTGTCTGGTGCGACCACAGGTCCAGGTGGCGGCGCAGGGCCTGCGGCAGCTGATTCTGCTCTAGCTCGATTGGGCGCAGCGTCGCGATGATCGCCTGCAGCTCCTGCTGGCACTGGCGCGCCACCTCAAACGTCAGGTCGAGCCGGGCGCGCGCCTGCTCTGGCGCTGTCTCCCACAGCGCCTGCACCGTGCCCAGATTCATCGTGATTGCGAACATCTGCTGCTTGACGCTGTCGTGCAAGTCGCGGGCGACGCGGTTGCGCTCCTGCATGCGGCTGAGGTAGCGCTGGGTCTGCAGCAGCTCGTGGAGCTGGAGGGCCATGCCGTTGAGCTGGCGGCCGAGGCGGCCCACCTCGTCCTGCGAGCGGTCGCTGATGCTTGGCTCGAAGTTGCCGCCGGCCCAGTCGGTGGCGACGTTGGCCATGGTGTGCAGCCGCCGCACGAGCGGCCGCGCCACCACAATGCCGAAGATAACGCCACTGATGCCGCTGCCTACGCTGAAGATGATCAGGCTCAGCACCAGCGCCGGCAGCCAGTCGATAGCGCTAACAATCTCAATAAAATCAGCGGGATAGACCACGAGCACGAGGCCCTGGATCTGATCATTGGGGCCGACGATCGGCACCACCAACTGAAAGCGCTTGTCGGCATAGAGCGCCAGGCGCTGCACCGAGCGCTCGCCATGCAGCGCCTGCTCGGCCAGCAGCGGTAGGTGGTTGCTCGGCCAAACAACGGGCTGAAGGCTCGGCGGCGGCTGATCCTGCTCGATCTGGCCAAGCACGCGCAGCTGCGGATCAACCACCGCCAAAAAGCCGTCCTTTTGCAGCTCTTTGATGGTTGCAGGATTGAGCACATTCGCCAGGCCGCGCATGCGTGCGGGATCAAACTGCAGCGTGCCAGCCTTAAGCCCAGTCAGCCAGCGATCCACGCTCTGTGGCGTCAGCAGATCGGCCGTCTCCGTATCGAGCGTGTAGCTGATCTGATCGCTGACCACATCCATCAGCGGCGAGATGCGCGTGGCCTGATACCACACCGACAGCAGCGAAATACCGATGATCAAGAACTCTACCAGCAGCAGGATGGCGGTCGTGACCAGCATATAGCTGAGCGCAAACTTCCAGCGCAGCCGCCGCAGCGAGATTCGCAGGCGCGCCATAGAGCAACTCCTTCCAGACAAGCGACCTCTAGGATACCCCATCGCACGACCTGGGCATACACGCCTAGAGACCTGAACGGTTCAGGTCGCTGGTCCTGGCACACACGGTCATCCTGGCGGCTCAGCGGCCCCCAGCGCGCGCTCAGCGCCCGCAGCGGCACGCCGAGCACGGGCGACCAGCGGCGCGGGCGATTCAGGTCTGTGGCAGCGGGCCAAACTACGCGCCAGCGGCTAGAGTAAGCGCAGACATCTGGCACGCAAGGAGACACAGCGAATGGTGCAGTCAATCAAAAAACCTTCTTTCATAAAAGCCTTTATGCAGCAGCCGCAGATGATCGGCGCAGTGCGGCCTAGCTCAAACCGGCTGGCGCAGGCGATGGTCCGCGCCAGCAATATCCAGCAGGCGCAGGTTGTGGTGGAGCTTGGCGGCGGCACCGGCGAGATCACCGCCGCAATTTTGGCCGCGCTGCCAGCGCACGCGCAGTGCTTTGTGTTTGAGACCAACCCTAGCTTCAGCGCCTGGCTGCGCGCCCGCTTCGCCGATGAGCGCCTGATTATTGTTGACCGCTCGGCGGCGGAGCTAGGCGCGGTGCTGCACGCCGCCGGACACGCGCATGCCGACTGCATTTTCTCGGGGCTGCCGTTCCAGGCATTTCCGCGCCCGCTGACCCACACGATTCTTGCGGCGACCGCCGCCAGCATGCACGCGCACAGCACCTTTTTGGCCTTTCAGTACACCCAGCGTCAAGAGGCCACGCTGCGCAGCATCTTCGCCAGCGTGGAGCTGGCCCAGCGCGTGTGGCGCAACATTCCGCCAGCGCGCATCTACCGCTGCCGCACAGCGGCGGCCCATACAGTCGGAGCGAGCAATGAGCAGCGCAGCCATCATTGAGTGGGCACAGCAGCTTATTCTCGCCTGGGGCCTGACGGGCATCTTTCTGGCCTTGCTGGCCGAGCAGCTCATCCCGCCGCTGCCAGCGGCGCTGGTGCTGACCAGCATTGGCATCGGCTTTGTCGATCCGCAGCAGCCGCTAACCTTGCTCAGCGCCATCGCAGCCAGCACGCTAGGCTCGATCAGCGGGGCCTGCATCCTGTACATGCTTGGCCGCGGCCTGCCAGCCCAGCGCATCGTCCAGCGCCAGCAACCGGACGGCCGCCTGGCCCAGCTCGCCACCAAGCTAGCGGCTATGCCCGCGCTAGGGCTGATCGGCCTGCGCTGGGTGCCCAGCGTGCGCACCACCATGTCGCTGGTCGCCGGGCTGGTGCGGCTGCCGCTCGTGCGCTTCCTGTGGACCAGCGGCGGCGGAATCCTGCTGTGGAACAGCGTCTGGATCGGCTGCGGCGGCCAGCTGCGCGCCCTGTGGAGCTAAAAAACCCCGCCTAGATTATATCTAGGCGGGGGACAGCGAGAGTGGAGGAGTGCGGCTTAGCGCAGCACGAGCGGCAGATAAACCGCAGGCGGCAGAGTGCGCGGCGCACACGGGGCGGGCTGCGCAGTAACAGCCACATCGTCGATATTGACAAGCATATGGTCCGTCGCAGTGTCTGAGCGCGAGCGGAACTCCAAGGTGTGCTGGCCCGCTGTCACGCTGCCAAGATCAACATGTACCAGCGTGTAGTCGCCATCGTAGGTGGTGACGCTGTTGGTCAGCGAGAAGACCACCGTATTATCGAACAGCACCTCCATAATATCTGTGTCGGTGTGGAGGCTATGTTTGAACGTGTGCAGGTAGAACGCGAGGCTGGCTGGACCAGCGCCAAGGTCGAGCGTCTGCGACACCGATGAGGTGTCGGTCCAACTGTTCCTGCCACCCATGCGGATCCAGGTTGAGCCACTGTGGGGCGTACCATGGCACAGGCGCACACTACAGAATGGGATCGGCAGATTGCCATCGTAGCTCGACGAGTAGCTGCGCCACGCGAGATGCGCCATCTCAAAGCCAGGGTCCTGCACCGCCGCCGTAACCACGACATTGAATGTCACGGTGCCAGTCAGGGTATCGCTGTTGGTTATGGTCACATTGATCGGATAGACACCGGGCGCGACGCTGCATGCACAGCCGACCTTAGCGGAGACGCGGCCATCGCGGTTGATGAGGCCAACGGTCATGCCCGCCGGAACATTGGCAGCGGCAAGGCTCAGGCTCCCAGCCCGCTGCTCAGCGTCCGAGACAGTGGCAACCAGCGTGTTGATCGGGGCAGCACCAGGCTTGACAAACACATCGGCAAGGTGCAGGCCGGTCGGTTTGCTGCGCGGGCCAGTGCCTGCGCAAGTATAGATGCGCACATCGTCGATATACCAGCCTGACTGCTGCCCCATATGCTCCCAGCCGCTGTGAAACGAGTCTGAAGCAGCGTGGAAGCGGAAGCGCACCGCCGAGCCAGCCAAGCTGCTCAGGTCCAGGCGGCTGGAGCGGTAGCCGTGGCTGATGCCGACAAAGGCCTTGCGGCCCACCAGCGCGTTGGTCGGATTGTCCAGATGCCCGTTGTAGCCGTTGGCGGTAAACAGCCGACCGGCATCCTGCCACGTCGCACCGCCATCGGTGCTGTACTCCACCACGCCGCCAGCATAGTGCTCAAGGGTCGTGCTAAAGAAATCGTAGGATTGCCGGAAATGTAAGTAGGCGTTGGCAGGGATCTGAACATCGCTGTTTTGCTCGACCACACTATCCACCTGATTGCCGTTTGTATTGTTGAACAGGCTATACAGACCGCTGGTGGTATAGCCCATAAAGTCCGTAAACCATTTCGACCAGCTACTGTTCAAACTTTTTTCTGTCCACGTGAGGTTCGGCCGATAGATTGGATCATAGAAGATGTCGTTGACCGTCTGGCCAGGGCGGCAGATCTCCGCCTCGGGAGCGGGCGCGTTCGTCGGCATCTGATCCATCTCGGTGGCCAGCACGACCTTCTCAACCTCGCCGCAGTCGGCGGCAGTGATGCCGAACGAGCCGGTCAGGTTGGCGCACGATTGGCGCAGCGCCATAGCGAAGTCGGCGTAGTCGCTGCCCGAGGTCAGCAGCGTGGTCGCTGCCTCATAGTAGATCTGCGCCGTCTTGGTGATGCCCAGGCCGGTGATGGTAAAGCCGTTGAAGGTGTCGCCGTCGGTCATCAGGTAGGCCGACTTGTTGGCCACGCCGCTGTTATAGTGTATGCCGCCCCTGTCGGCCTCGGTCGGATCAAGCACGTACAGCGGGCTGTTCATGCGATCAGGATGGCCGAACAGCGGCGGGTCTTGCATATTGCGGAAGCCGCCAAGCACCTCGCCAAACTGCCAGCGCTCCGCCGCCGTGTTGGTGCTGTAGAGCTGGTCGACGAACTCGCCGAAGATGTCCGACAAGCCTTCATTCAGCGCACCTGACTGATAGTAGTAGAGCAGGCCCGATGAGAACTGCGTCACGCCATGGGTCAGCTCGTGGGCGACCACGTCGTTGGCGGAGGCGAAGCCGTCGCCGTAGGTCGCCTGGCTGCCATTCCAGAAGGCGTTCGGGTATGGACACGGCCCGGTGTCATAGCAGTAGCGCACCAGCGAGATCAGCGGCTGGCCAAAGGTGTCTAGGCTATCGCGGCCGAAAAAGTCGTGGTAGAAGTCGTAGGTAGCGCCGGAGTAGTCATAGGCATTGTTGACCTCCGGGTCCTGTATCGGCGGCTCGCCCTCGCTGCGCGAATAGGAGTATGGCGTGCAGTTGTTGCTTGGGGTTGGGTCTGTGTCTGCAGAGTTGCTGTTATTGCAGACGTGGCGCTCTTTGGCCTCGGCGATCTGGTTGAAGTTCAGCGCAATCGCGCCGGTTTGTGCGTCAACCAGTACATACTCCCAGATCGGTGTGTCTGCGCTCTGGCCACGCACTTCGACACGCCAGACCAGGCTGGTCGTCTGCAAGCCCGGCGCGCCAAGCAGCACAGGGTTGTACAGCGCCAGCTCCGGTGGAGCCACCTCTAGATCGCGCGCCGCCACGCCGTAGTGTGCAGCCACCAGCGCGCGGGCGCTGGCCTGCGCCGGATCGGCCTGCAGCGCCGGAATCACATCGAGATTAAGCTCCGTCAGCGTCTCGCCACTGATCGCCAGCAGCTCCTGGTCCTTGGTCAGTTGCACGTTGAGCTGCCCGGCGATCACCGGCAGGCCCTGGTAGCGCTGCTGGAAGCGCACCGATTGGCGACCGTCGGCCATGGTCGTGACGCGATAGGCGCTCAGCTCGCGGCTAGGGCTGCGCAGGCCGAAGAGCGCCCCGTACTGGGCCAGGTACGCATCGGCCACGCTGCTGCTGCTGGCCTGCGCGGGCAGATTGCGCGGGCGCGCCACAGCGTGATCTTTGGTGGTACCGATAAAGCGTACTAAACCGGTGCCAGCGTGGCGCGCAACCGTCGCCTGGTTGTCGGTGGCGCGGGCTAGCTCATCGAGCAGCGCCCGCTCCTGTGCGCTGCGGGCCTGCGTCGGTGTCTGCGCCAGCGGTGCAGCCGTCGCAGGCGTGCTCAAGCTGCCAAGCAGCAACACCACCAGCGCAAACAAGCGAAAAACGATGTGTCCTTTCATAAAATCCCTTCTTCATAATTAATGCAAGACAACGCAGCTAAGGCATTTGGATGACTCGAACGCTACGACTCCGTAGCGCACCTAACCTTAGCCGTGCGTCCTCCCCGATTTCTTCCTCACCTTCCGCCGCCCAGCAAGCCTGTCCCGAAGGAAAAAGAGAGGTCTGGGCCAGCGGATGTAGGCCGCAGCGGAGCATCATGAACACACCCCACCCTGCGCGCCAGCGATCTCCTAGCCTCCATGTGCTCGCTCCATGCACAAAAAAACCCCGCCTGGACGTGATCCAGGCGGGGGACAGCGAGAGTGGAGAAGCGCGGCTTAGCGCAGCACGAGCGGCATATAGAGCTTGTACTGCAAGTTGGCGGTTGCGCAGATGTTGTTGTCCGAGATCACGTAGACATCGTCAACGCTGAAGCGCACCGCTGTGGCGGCGGCCTCGTTGTGCGAGCGGAACTCCAGCGTGTGCTGGCCCGCCGTCACGTTGCCAAGGGCTACGTTAACCTGCATGTAGTCAGCGTCGTAGGCGGTGGAGCTGTCGGTGACGCTGAAGACGACGGTGTTGTCGAACAGCACCTCCAGGTAGTCGGCGTCGCCGTTACCGCTGTGGACGAAGGTGGTCAGGTAGAACGACAGGTTGGCCGCGCCAGTGTCCAGATCAAGCGTCTGCGACACCGACGAGGTATCGACCATGCCGTTGCGACCGCCCATGCGAATCCAGGCCGAGCCCGTGCGCGGATTGCCGAAGCAGAACGAGGTGTTGCAGAATGGAATCGGCAGGTCAGGGCTGTAGGTCGAGGAGAAGCCACTCCAGAACACGCCAGCGGCCTCAAAGCTCGGATCCTGCACCACCTGACCAGCAGGCGTCACCTCGACGTTGAACGATACTGTCCCGGTCAGGTTATCGCTGTTGGTCACAGTAACGTCAATCGGGTACACACCTGGCTCGACCGTGCATGCGCACAGCACCTGGGCCGAGACCAAGCCATCGTCGTTGGTCAGGTTGACCGTCATACCGGCAGGGGCGTTGCTGGCCTCAACCGCCAGGCTGCCCGCCGTCTGCTCGGCGTCCGAGACCGTGGCGACAGTGGCGGTAACGGGGCCGGTGCCCTGCTCGAGAGTCACATCACCGACGCGGAAGCCGTAGGGGTTGCTGCGCGTGCCGCTGCCGTCGCAGGTGTAGATGCGCACATCGTCGATCAGCCAGCCCAAGGCGGCACCGCCATCATCCGAGGCCGCGCGGAAGCGGAAGCGCACCGCCGAGCCAGACAAGCTGCTCAGATCGAGGCGGCTGGAGATATAGCCGTGGCTCACGTTCACAAACGCCTTCTGGCCATCCAGCGGGTTGGAGGCGCTGGAGATCATGCCATTGTAGCCTTGGGCGGTGAACAGCGGGCTGGCGTCATTCCAGGTCACGCCGGCGTCGGTGCTGTACTCGACAACGCCGCCGTCGTAGTTGCTGCTCGCGTCGGCCTCGAAGTCGTAGGCGTGGCGGAAGTGCAGGTAGGCGTTGGCGGGCAGCTGGATGCCAGCCACCTGGGCGATCGCTGAGTCCTGCACGCCAGGCGATGCCTGGTTGTACATAGCATACAGCCCGCTGGTGGCATAGCCGCCGGTCGCACCGGTCCAGGAGTTCGCCACACCGCTCACCGGCAGCGCGGCCCAGTTGGTGTTGGGCATTACGATCGGATCATAGTAGATGTCGTTGACCGTCTGGCCAGGGCGGCAGATCTCCGCCTCGGGCGCGGGGGAATTCGACGGCACCTGATCCATCTCGGTGGCCAGCACGACCTTATTAACCTCGTCGCAGTCGGCGGCGGTGATGCCGAACGAGCCGGTCAGGTTGGCGCAGGCTTGGCGCAGGTAGCTGCCGTAGTCGGCATAGTCGCTGCCCGAGGTCAGCATGTTCACCTCGACCTCGTAGTAGATATGCGCGGTCTTGGTGATGCCCAGCCCGGTGATGGTGAAGCCATTGAAGGTGTCGCCATCGGTCATCAGGTAGGCCGACTTGTTGGAGACGCCGCTGTTGGAGTGCACGCCGCCGTTGTCGGCCTGGGTGGGATCGAGCACATACAGCGGGCTGTTCATGCGATCAGGATGGCCGAACAGCGGCGGGTTCTGCATATTGCGAATGCCGCCGATGTCCTCGCCAAGCTCCCAGCGCTCTGCTGCCGAGTTGGTGCTGTAGAGCTGGTCGACGAACTCGCCGAAGATGTCCGACAGCGACTCGTTGAGCGCGCCCGACTGGAAGTAGTAGAACAGGTTCGAGGAGTTCTCGGTGACGCCGTGGGTCAGCTCGTGGGCGACCACATCGTTGGCGGTGGCGAAGCCGTTGCCATAGGTCATCTGCGAGCCATTCCAGAAGGCGTTCTGATATGGGCACTGGTTGGCATCGGGACAGTAGCGCACCAGCGAGATCAGCGGCATGCCTGCGCCGTCGATGCTGTCGCGGCCAAACATCGCGTTGTAGAAGTCATAGGTGTCGCCAGAGTAGTCATAGGCCAGGTTGATATCCTGAACCGCGCTGGGCGGATCGCCCTCGTTGCGCACGTAGTCGGCTGGCTCGCAGTCGTTGTTCTCGTTGCCGTCGGTGTCAGGCACGTTGTTGCTATCGCAGACGTGGCGCTCTTTGGCCTCGGCGATCTGGTTGAAGTTCAGCGCAATCCCGCCGGTCTGGCCATCAACCAGCACGAACTCGCGGATGGCGGTGGTAGCGCTCTCGCCGCGCACTTCGACGCGCCAGACGAGGCTGGTCGTCTGGAAGCCTGGCGCACCAAGCAGCACAGGGTTGTACAGCGACAGCTCTGGTGTCGCCACCTGCAGATCGCGCGCCGCCACGCCATAGTGCTTGGCGACGAGCGCGCGGGCGTTGGCCTGCGCCTGGGTGGGACTCACAGCGGGGGTTACGTCCAGATCAAGGCCGGTCAACGTCTCGCCACCAATTGCCAGCAGCTCCTGGTCCTTGGTCAGCTGCACGTTGAGCTGCCCGGCGATCACCGGCAGGCCCTGGTACTGCTGCTGGAAGCGCACCGACTGGCGACCGTCGGCCATGGTCGTGGCGCGGTAGGCGCTTAGCTCACGGCTCGGGTTGTTCAGGCCGAAGAGCGCCCCGTACTGCGCCAGGTAGGCCGCGGCGACGCTGCTGCTGCTGGCCTGCGCGGGCAAACTGCTCGGGCGCGCCACAGCGTGGTCTTTGGTGGTGCCGATAAAGCGCACCAGACCGGTGCCAGCATGGCGCGCGACTGTCGCCTGGTTATCGGTGGCGCGGGCTAGCTCATCAAGCAGCGCCCGCTCTTGTGCGGTGCGCGCCTGCGTCGGTGTCTGCGCCAGCGGTGCAGCCGTCGCAGGCAGGGCGAGACCGCCCATGACAAGGGCCAGCAGCGCGAACAGCCGGAAAACATGTTGTCCTTTCATGAGATCCCTTCATGTTCCAAAACAGAGCCAAATCTTCTACAGCAAAGCCAAAATAGCCGCTCGTATAGAGTGAAGAGCAGGAGCAGTTCTGCATTGTGTTAGGCGGTGGCACAGCTCTATCTCCATTGACTGCACACGGCAGCACGAGTGGGCTTGATGAGAGCCATCCGTATTCTCTCGCTGTGAGCAGGCATTGTAGCTTAAGTTTTTTGATTATGGTAGTAGGAATATACGCTTATGATTAGATAGCCATAGGGTGATGTATCGGTTTCCGAGCATAGAGCAACAGCAGCATATGCCCGCCCAGCTCAGGCACGCTGGGGGTAGTCCGGTCGGTAGGCAGCAATGTGGGTATCTGTGTATAGTACACATTTGGGGTATAAAAAGTTCAATTGAACCAACTATAATGGAGCGTAGATTAAAAAATCTAACCTTCATACCTAGAAGTGAGGTGATTAATCTGATCGCAACAACGTTTCAGCAGCTCAAGCCGCAGCTTAGCACGCGCATTGCGAGCGACATGCAGGCGCAGCTGCCCCCATACCGCAAAATGCCGCTGCCTGAGATCATCAAGCGCGTCACCATGTCGCTCGATGCCTTTGAGCGCGATTTAGAGCAGCAAACAACCCAAGCCTACGCTCAGTTCTGGACCAAGGTCGCCTATGAGCGTGCCACCCAGAATCACCCGATCGAGTCTGTGCTCATGGTGCACGGCATCAGCTCGCAGCATATTCTAGCCATGCTCAAGGAGCAGCTCCAGGCCGATCCAGCCGCCCAGATCGCCATGCTCGAAACCTGCCAGCCCATTCGTGAAAGCGCTGTCGCCGCAATCTATGCTGCCTTCCGTCAACATCAAAGCGATATCATTGAAACCCAGGACGAGCGGCTGAGCGAGCTATCAACTCCGATTGTGCCCATCCACGCCGGTATTCTGGTCGTGCCGCTGGTCGGCAGCATTGACTCGCGCCGCGCCACCCAGGTGATGGAGGCGATTCTTGAGCAGATCGCCGCCACCAGCGCCGATAGCGTCATCGTCGATATCACTGGCGTCGGCATCATCGACACCGGCGTCGCCAACTATCTGCTACAGATGGCCCGCGCTGTGCGTCTACTCGGCTCCGAGATTATCCTCGTTGGCATTGGGGCGGAGGTCGCCCAGACACTCGTGCAGCTTGGTGTTAATTTTCAAAGCCTCACCACACGCGCCAACCTTCAGTCTGGCCTAGAGTATGCCCTGGCCCAGCAGGGCCGCGTCATCCAAGCCATCAGCGCTCAATAACGTGCCACAACAGATAGCAGCGTGCTTGAAAGGAGCCTGTATGTCCTCTGTCACTCCAGAGCCGATCATGCGTTTGTTGGGCGGCGTCCTCGCCGCAAAATACCTGATGGTCGCCACCCAGGTCGATCTCTTTCGCCTCCTGCACGAGCAGCCACTCTCTGTCCACGAGGTCGCCAGCCAGATCAACTTCGATCCGCGCACAACCCGCATTCTGCTCGACGCGCTCGTCGCCCTCCAGCTCCTCAGCACCAGCGCCGGATGCTACAGCAACACGCCGGTCACAGCCGCCTTCCTTAGCGGTCAGGCCGGCCCCGATCTGCGGCCGGTGGTGCGCCTCTGGGACGAGATCGTCTATCCGCAGTGGGCCGAGCTGGCCACGGCGCTGCGCGACAACCGCAGCACACTCGGCTTTCTCGATTTCAGCGCGCAGCAGCAGGAGGTGTTCTCAAATGGCGTGGCGGCGCTCTCTGGAGCCACAGCCCAGGCGCTGGCCCGCAGCTACCCCTTCGGCGAGCACCAGCGGCTGCTCGATCTTGGCGGCGGCACCGGCTCCTTCCTGCGCGCCGCCCTCAGCCAGCACCAACAGCTCCACGGCACGCTCTATGAGCTGCCTGGCCCCGCCGCTATCGCCCGCCGCCAAATCGCCAGCACGCCGCTTAGCCAGCGCATGAGCATTGTTGAGGGGAGCTTTCTCAGCGATCAGCTGCCAACCGGCTACGATGCGGTACTGCTGGCCAATGTTGTGCACCTGTTTACACCCGAGCACAACCACACGCTGCTTCAGCGCATTCGCCAGGTCGTCGCACCAGAGGCGCGCCTGCTGCTCGTTGACTTTTGGACTAACGCCGAGCACACAGAGCCGCTGTTCGCCGCACTCCTCGCCGGCGAGTTCCAGATCGTCACTGGCGAGGGCGATGTCTACAGCGTCGCGGAGGTGCAGTCATGGCTAGCGCACACCGGCTGGCAGTTTGTCGAGCACAAGCCGCTCACCGGCACCGCCAGCCTCATCGTCGCCGCGCCCGCCTAGCGTAATGCGGTGTGGGTGGATGTGCAGGCGGCCTGCATCCATCCGCCTGCCTGCGCGCCGCTCGCCTGCGCCACGGCGCCGTCTCATCGCACAGCGCCTGGCCGCACGCATTGCACCACCGCCAGCAACAAGCACGGGCTGATCCGCCGCCGCGCTGCATCCATCCGCCTGCCTGCGCGCCGCTCGCCTGCGCCACGGCGCGCGCTCATCGCACAGCGTGAGTGCGGCAGCGCCACTGAGAATCCGCTATAATAGATCAGCTACAACGTGATTTTGAGGCGCTCCATGGTCCAACATGAACACTCTGCGTCGCTCACCCAACCGCTATCGATCCAGATGCTCGGTCGCTTTCGCGTGGCGATCAACGACGAGCCAGTTGACGAGCGCGCCTGGGGCACCCATCGTGCCAAGCCACTGCTCAAGCTGCTGCTGACCAGCTACAGCCAGCCACTGCACAAAGATCAAATCATCGAGGCTCTGTGGGCCGATAGCCAGCCTAAGAATCCTATCCAGGCGCTCTACACCGCCGTCAGCGATCTGCGGCGGGCGCTGGAGCCAGGGCTGCGCCGCGCCGCCGAGTCGCGCTTTATCCTCTCTAGCGACAGCGGCTATATGTTCAACACCGAGTGCGCCCACAGCCTCGACTATCAGCTATTTCTCACGGCTGTGCAGCAGGCACGCCAGGAGCGCAGCGCCGCGAACATGGCCAGCGCCACCCAGCACTACCTGCTCGCCGAGGGCCTGTATCAGGGCGAATTCCTGCCCGATGATCGCTACGCCGAGTGGAGCTACAGCCTGCGCGAGCAGCTCCAGACGACCTGGACCGCGATGCAGATGGAGCTGGCCGAGCTGCATATGCAGCAGCAGAGCTATCGTCAGGTGGTCGCTGTCTGCAATCGCCTGCTCACCGATGATCCATGCCACGAGGCCGCCTGTGGCCTGATGATGCAGGCGCACACCGCGCTTGGCGCACCAGCGCGCGCCCTGCGCGCCTACAAGGACTGTGCAGGCGCGCTTGAGCGTGATCTCGGCATCGGCCCAAGCGCCGAGCTGCAAGCGCTGGCTGAGCGGCTGCACACCCAGCCAGCAGCAGCCCCAGCCTCCGCGCCACAGCTCGACAGTGCGCCAGCACCAGCCGTTGCAGCGCGCCCGCCGCAGCTCAGCGGCCGCCAGCCGATCTACGCCAGCCTCAGCCAGCGCATCGCGCGCCAGCTCACCGACCACGGCCAGCTGATCCTGCTGCTCGGTGAGGGCGGCATCGGCAAGACGACGCTGATCGAGCAGCTGCTGCTTGAGCACGCCGATCTGCTGTGGCTGCGGGCACAGGCCCACGAGCTAACCCAAGACCTACCGTTTCAGCAGATCACGACGCTGCTGCTGCAGGCCCATCAGGCCGAGCTGCTGACCACGCTGGACACGAGCCTCCAGCAGCAGCTCGCACGCATGCTGCCAGAGCTGCTGCCTGCGAACGCCGCCGAGTTCAGCGACACACGCCCGCTCTACGACGATAAAACGCGCCTGTTCGAGGCCATTCGCCAGACGCTCATCCAGCTGCCGCAGGTCGCCAAGCGCCCAATCGTGCTCGTCGTCGACGATCTCCAGTGGGCCGACCAGGGCACGCTCGAGCTGCTCGCCTACCTTGGCCCGCATCTCACCGAGCAGCCGATCACGATCATGGGCCTGAGCCGCCCGAGCGAGCGCATCAAGCCGCTGCTGGCCCGCGCTGACCGCGACAGCTGGATCACCGCGCTCACGCTCACGCCGCTCGACGCCGACGACACCGCTGTGCTGCTGGGCATGCTCACCGCCAGCCCAGGGCCGCTGCTCCGGCTCGGACAGCGCCTCCACCGTGCCACTGGCGGCAATCCGCTGTTGATCAAGCATGTGCTGAGCCACCTGATCGACAGCGGCCAGCTCTGGCGCAGCCCGGCAGGCCACTGGCAGGGCATCGAGCAGATTATCAACGCGCCGATCCTGCCGACACCGACGGCGATCAGCGAGATCGTGGATCAGCAGATCGCCGCCACAAGCCCGACGGGCCGCCAGCTGCTCAACCTGCTGGCCGTGATCGGCCAGCCTGCGCCGTGGAGCTGGATCGAGGCCAGCAACACCGCCGACAGCGAGACGCTGCTCGATGCGCTGGACGAGCTGATCGCCAGCGAGATGCTGCACATCACGCCTGCCAACCTGATCACCGTTCAGCACGATGCTGTGCGCGAGGCCGTCTACGCCCGCATCACACCGCCACGTCGCCAGCGCCTCCATGCCCAGGTGGCCAGCGTCATCGAGCAGACGCACGAGCAGCAGCATACCGGCCTGCTCGGCATCCACTGGCTGCGCGCACAGGTGTGGGAGAAGGCGGTGGGCTACCTGCTGGCGGCCGGCGATGCGGCCTTGCAAATCTACGCCTACCCCGAGGCGCGCAACACCTACGCCCAGGCGCTCCAGGCGCTCGACCACCTCCACAGCCATCCGAGCTACAACCTCTGGCGCATCGAGGCGCTGATCAAGCTCGACAATGCGAGCTTCCTAGCCGGGCCGGTGCAGCAAAATCTGTCGCGCCTGCGCGAGGCCGAGAATCTTGTGCAGCTGATCGACGGGCCGGTCGGCGACCAGCGGCGGGCGCATATCTACCTAGCGCTTGGACGTGGCCTATCAATCCAGGGCGATCAGCGTGCGGCGCTCGGCTACCTCCAGCGCGTGCTGCCGCTCGCACAGCAGCTCGACAGCCCCGAGCTGGCCGCTGTGCCCTCGGCGGCGCTGGGCGTGGTGGCCTTCCAGCAGGGGCGCTTCCAGCACGCCGCCGACCTGCTCGGGCGCTCGCTGGCCAGCCTGGAGCGCATCCGCGAGTGGAACTACTGGATTCTGGCGATCTGCCACTACGCGATGGCGCTGAGCATGCAGGGCCACACCGTCGCCGCGCTGGCCATGGCCCAGCACGGGCTTGGCTGCGCCGTCGAGGCCCAGCACCTCACCGGTATCACGCAGATGCATGCGGCAATCTGCATGATCGGCTGGGCCAGCGACAATCTTGAGCGTGCGCAACAGGCGGGGCAAGCCGCCATCGATGCCGCTGTGCAGTCCGGCGATCTGATGCTGGCGGCGATCGCCCATCAGTTCAGCGCCTGGTGCGCCACCCGCCATGCTGAGCACGCGCTGGCCCAACAGCATCTGGAACAGGTCGAGGCGCTGAGCCAGCAGCTTGGCGGCCTGCCCTTCTTTGGTGACTGGTTCGCCGCCGCCGCCGCCGAGCGCACGCTTGCCCACGGCGACCTTGACGCCGCCGCCGCCGCCATCAGCAGCGCCTGCACCGTCGCCGAGCAGACCGACTGTGCCCTCGCCCTCGGCATCGCCATGCGCCTGCGCGGCCAGCTGATCACCGCCAGCGATCAGGCGCGCACAGACGGCCGCGCCGCCACAGCGGCCTTCGCCGCCAGCGTCGAGCAGCTGAGCGGCGGCAATGCAGTGCTGGAGCTAGCGCGCACCTACGCCGCCTGGGGCCAGAGCTGCCGCGAGTACGGCGATACGCCCAGCGCCCAGCGCCACCTGGAGCAGGCCAAGAAACTCTTTGCCGCCGCCGGGCTGGAGCGCGAGCGCACCCTGGTCCAAGCCCAGCTGGCGGTCCTTTAACCATCTACCGCTGCCATCGAGGTGCTTATGAACGCCAACGACATCGCCCTAGTCCAGCACGCATTTAACCAGATTCGCCCGATCAGCATCACCACCGCCGCGCTGTTCTACGGCCGCCTGTTCGAGCTAAACCCCGACCTCCAGCCGCTGTTCAAAAACTCGCTGGAGGTGCAGTCCAAGAAGCTGATGGATATGCTGCTGCTCGCCATCGACAGCCTCGACACCGCCGAGCAGCTGGTCACGCCGCTGCACGAGCTAGGCCAGCGCCACGCCCAGTATGGCGTCCAGCCCGAGGACTATCAGCTGGTCGCCGATGCGCTCACCTGGACCCTCGCCACCATGCTTGGCGACGAGTTCGACGCCGCCACCCAGGCCGCCTGGGCCAACGTCTACGACTGGATGGCCGAGATTATGCTCGCCGAGCCAGCCCCGCTCGAAAGCTAAAACACAACCGTGGTGGGAAAGCGCTGGTGCACGCGCACGCGCAGCTGCATGCCGGGCTGATAGGTGCGCAGGCTGTCTGTGCTCACCAGCCGGCGGGTGCGCAGCTCGTAGGGCGGGCGATCCTCCGGCTCGATGCGCAGCACCAGCTCCACCTCGGCGTAGCGCCCGCGGTCGAAAATTCCGCTGCGGGCGCGCACATCCAGCACCGTCGCCTCGGCGCGCTGGCCATGGCGGCGCACCCAGCGCTGGCGCGGCAGCCACTCCCAGGTGCGCACATACGGCAGCACGGCGAAGTAGCCGACCACGATGATCAAAGCAACCAGCACCAGCGGCCCAGCCCAGCTCTGTAGATCCATGGACACTCCTCCAGCGACAAGCGCCAGCAATTGATAGAGGCCCAGCATACCCGCCGCGCCTCCCTGTTTTCTCCCTGCGACCGGCACGCAGCCCCTGGCAGCGGTCCGCATAACAAAAAACCACCAGCCACAGTGGCTGATGGTGAGTGTGTGGCGTGGGCGAAGGGACTCGAACCCTTGACCGTCGGTTTAGAAGACCGATGCTCTATCCACTGAGCTACGCCCACACACCGCCAAAAGTATACCATACTCGCTACCAAATCTGGTAGCTTTTGCACGGGTTTTGCAGTCTGTAGCCGATAGTCTGGGCACACGAAGCAGCGTATACTTACAGCACACGTGCTAGCTAGAAGGAGGCACCTATGCAGCGACAGGCTGTTTCTTCGTCGATGCTGCGCTCGGTGGGCTACGACGCGGCGACGCAGACGCTGGAGGTGGAGTTTTTGAACGGGTCGGTGTACCAGTACTTTGCGGTGCCCGCCACCACCTACCATAACCTGCTGGCCGCCGACTCGCTCGGCAGCTACTTCCAGGCCAACATCCGCGGCGCGTTCAGCTATCAGAAGCTGGCGAAAAAGCGCAGCTAGGGCGCAGTGATGCCATCCATTCCGCTGCGCCACTTTGTGTATGAGCGCGGCCCGGCGCTGCCGTTCATGATCGAGCGCACCGCCGATCTGCCACCGCTGGCCTGGGCCAGCACGCCGAATCGCCATAGCTTCTTCGAGCTGTTCTGGGTTACGGCAGGCGCTGGGCTGCACCACATCGACTTCCAGGCCCATCCCGTGCGCCCGCCCTGCCTGTTCTGCGTCGCGCCGGGCCAGGTGCACCTGTGGGAGCTGAGCACGGCGCTCACAGGCTATGCGATCCTCTTCCCGCGCGAGTTCTTGCAGCTCAGCGACCAGCCCCAGCTCCTGGCTGAGCTGACGCTGCTCCAGCCTGGCTCCAACCCCGGCGCGATCTATCCGCCCCATGCCAGCATCGCCCAGATCGATGCGCGTATCCAGCAGCTCTACGCTGAGCTGCACACGCCGCAGCTGGCGCAGCTCGCCGCACTTCAGGCGCTGATGCAGCTGCTCTTGATCGATATCCAGCGCCGCATCGCGGCGGCCCAGCCAGCGCCGCCGCCCAGCGCCGCCAGCCAGCTTACTAAGCACTTTCTGGCCCTGGTCGAGCAGCACTACGCCCAGCACGCTGCGCTCGACTGGTACGCCGCCCAGCTTGGCGTCAGCCCCGGCCACCTCAGCGAGATGGTCAAAGCGGTCACTGGCAGCACCGCCGGCGCAAGCATCCGCCGCCGCATCGCGCTCGAGGCGCGCCGACTGCTGGTCCACACCGACCACACCGTCGCCGCCATTGCGCTCGCCCTCGGCTTCAGCGATCCCGCCTATTTCGCCCGCTTCTGCAGGCGTGAGACTGGCAGCACACCGCTAGCGCTGCGTCAGCAGTTCCGTGAAAAGTACCAGCTTTCCCGCAGTTAGTCTCTGGCTTGCCGCAACCTGTAGCCCTACAATAGCGCCTGTAGCACTCGCACAAATACAGGCGCACAGCAGCGCCACCGTGTTCTGTGCCAGCGCATCGTTGAGAATCAAGCAACGCAAAGGACGCTCCTATGACCTCCATCACTCCGCCCGATCACGGCCCGCGCTATGACTCTATGGGCGACAGCATGCGCTTTGTGCTGTCCAGCGCCGACACCGACGGCCAGTACACGCTGATCGAAGATACCATGAAGCCAGGCATGCACGCTAAGCTCCACCTGCACCGCGAGCACGCCGAGTCTTTCTATGTGATCGCTGGCAGCGTCAACTTTACCATCGGCAGCCAGACGCACACGGCCACTCCCGGCACGACGATCTACATCAGCCCCAACACGCCCCACGCCGCCAAGGCCGACGAGCACGGCACCATGCTCACGCTGTGGAGTCCCGGCGACCTTGAGGGACTGTTTCGTGACTTCGCCGCGCTCACGCCAGCACAGGCCAGCGATCCCGCCATCGCCGCCGCCATCTCCACCAAGTACGATGTGATCGACCTCGCCAGCCCGCCCATCCCCAGCCTGCTACACTTCTATGATCTGCTCGGCGCTGGCCAGGTGCAGGCGCTGCTCGATCTGTTCGCTGACGTGCCGCAGATCGACATGCCGCTCAGCGGCGCAGTGCACGGCCAGGCCGTCATGCAGCTGCTCACCCAGCAGCAGCAGTGGCTCCGCGAGCGCCAGGCCAGCGCCAGCTTTGTCGATATCAGCATCAGCGCCGCACGCATCGTCGTCGAGCTGAGCCTGGCGCTCACTGAAGGCAGGCGCAACATCACGCTGCCGGTGGCGCTGGTCGCGGATCGGCGCGGCGACCAGATCAGCGCGCTGCGCGTCTACCACAGCACTTGGCCGCTCACCGGCCAGCATATCGAGCGCGCCCCGCTGCTCCAGCCGCAGCAGCAGCAGGAGCCGCCGCTGATCAGCGCGTATATGCAGGCCCTCAGCGCTGGCGCTGTGGACAGCATCAATCAGCTCTTCAGCGCCGACGGCTCTGTGCGCGAGCCAAGCGGCGCTGAGCACACCCACCGTGGCCCAGCCGGGCGGCTGGCATTCTATCAGCGCGCCTTCGCCAGCGGCGGCGTGCGCCTGCAGCACTGTAGCGCCACCGTCGATGGCACACGCTGCGCCATCGAGTACATCTGTGATCAGTGGGGCAGTCGCCCGCTCTCGCCGCAGGCGGGCATGGCCGTCTACGTGTGGAACAGCGCCGATCAACTGACCGCCGTGCGCATCTACGACGATGTGGCGCCGCCCCGCCCGTAGCCGCACAGCCAAACGGCGGATCACAGCCAGCGCTGCGATCCGCCGTCCAGATTCCGCCTGCGCCAAAGCCGCTGCAGATCAGCGGCAAGCACGGCGCACCACGCCGCTAGCGCCAGCGCACCACAAACGTGCACGCCGCGTGGCCCTGCTTGCGGCAGGGTGTCCCGCGCGCATGGCGCAGCGAAATTTTTGTGCCCGGCGGCGAAAACTCACGCGCCAGCGCCGTGATAATGCCTTGATCAAAGTCACACGGATAGGGATTCTCACAGAGCAGCGTGATCTCCTGCGGCAGCACCTCGCTCACAGCATAGCGGCCGATCTTGCCGCCGCGATGGTTCATCTGATAGGCGACATCGATCGAGCGCATCGCATCCTCGATCGTCGCAATCTGTGGCGGAAACGCAGCGCTCTGCGGAATCTGCTTGCCGATTTTGTACAGCGTCCCTGTGCCCAGCGTAATGCTGATATCACGAAACACATCAAGCACCATCTGCTGCGGGTACCATTCGTGTAGCTCAATGCTGCTCAGTCCATAGCGCGCATAGATACGCTGCAGCAGGTCGCGCATCCCCGGCCAGTCGCTGATCGCATCAAACGTAGCAAGAAAGCTCTGGCCTAGCACTTCAACGTTCGGGTCTAAGGCTTGATAGAGTGTCATGATGTTCCTCCATACGCTGGTTGTGCCACTCGGTGTGACGTTACGGCTGTCAAAACCCCCCTGCATCAAAAAGCGAAAAGCTACGCCACAGCACCCTGTCACACGCAGCCTTGCGCCATAAACATCGTGCTGCTCGGCGCGCCGCCGCTCGGCGCTGGTGAACCGCTGCACCGTGGTTAACACACGCTCCTCACGCCGTGGGCCGGGCCACGCCAGCCCGCCCGATCAGCGCCACGCCGATCCATTCCCCACCACCGCCGATCCGCTGCCGCCG
>JABXJS010000010.1 GCA_013538855.1 Herpetosiphonaceae bacterium | reverse complement strand
TGCCGTAACGGCCATCTACGGCATGGTTCGGGCTATCCCGCTCGCACCGTACCGACCCTACACGCCACCCGAGCCAATCCTGTGATCTACTGATTCTGCCCTGAGCTGCGTGTCTAGCGGCAGCCGCACAGTTGCTAGCGCACCGCCGCTGGCTGGATTGCGCAGCTCCAGCGTGCCGCCGAGGGCGTGAACGAGCGTGCGCACACCGGCCAAACCAAGCCCGCTGCTGTCGCGATCGCTAGCGTGGGTGCTGCGCTGCTCCAGCACCGGGGCGGGATAGCCTGGCCCGTCGTCGGCCACGCTGATGCTGATGCTTGCGCTGGTGGCGCATAGACGGCAGATGATCTGGCCGTGGGCCTGGTCGCGCAGCGCCCGCGCGGCGTTGACCAGCAGATTTTCAAGCGTGCGCAGCAGCAGCTGGCGATCGGTGCGCAGAGCGGTGTTGGCTGCATGCTCGACATGCAGCGTGATGTGGCTCAGCGGATAGATGCGGTGCAGCGGCTCCCACAGCGCGTGCAGCTCGGCGGCGATCTCGGCCAGCGTGACGCGCTCCAGCTCGATCTGCTGCTGCATGGTCTTGGCGATATCGAGGAGCAGGCGCACGCGCTGCTGGGCCTCGGCGGCGTGGTGCGCGATCTGGGCGGCGGCGGGGCTTGGCTCCAGCAGCGGCGCATAGGCGGCGATGGCGTTGATCGGCGTCTTGAGGTCGTGACCGGTGGCCTGAATAAATCCGCGCAGCTGGCCCTCCTGCTGGCGCGAGTGATCGAGCCGCCGCTGCAGCCGCTGGTACTCCAGCGTCTCAAAAATGCGTGTGCTGATCAGGACCACAATCAGCGCGCTGGCCTGCACGTGCGCGCCAACCCACAGCAGGCAGACGGCGCTGATCCCCAGCATGAGCACGCCAAGGGCGTCCTGCAGCGGCGGCACATACAGCACGGCCTGCTCGTCGTAGCGAATCCGTGCGCCTGGCGCAGCCAGCGTAGCGCGGGCGAAGATGAGCCAGGCCCAGGTGTAGAGCGGCGCGCTGTACACAGTGGTGTGTCCGCTCGCCTTGAGCGCAAGCCACACGCTGTCGCTGATGACCATGGCTGTGAGTCCGCCAGCGACGGCGCGAAACTGCACGCGCCAGCCATCGCGCGCCTGCTGATAGATGTTGCTGAGCGCCAGCAGCACGCCGAGGTTGCCGGTGATGAAGATGCTATCGCGCACGGCGATGTGCAGCACCTCGCGCGCCACCAGCGTTAGGGCCAGCACCAGCGCAGCGCAGTCGATCAGCAGCGAGACGCGGCTGCGCCGCTGGAACGGCAGATCGTAGAATACCAGCGCCGCCAGCACGATGCCAGGGCCATAGTTGAGGACCAGTAGCACATCGAGCCAGTCCAGGTAGACATTGGCGGGCTTGAGCAGCCAGGTCAGCTGGCGCAGCAGCAGGATGCTCCAGCTCAGCGCCATCAGGCTCCAGGCGCGGGCCAGCGGGCTGTGTGGCTGGCGGTAGGCCGCCGAGACAAACAGCCCGATGCCGATGCCCAGCACAAGCACATCGACTAGAAACAGCCCCCGTGACCAGCGTCCATGCTGCCAGGCTAGCAGCGCCTGCACTGGCACCAGCGCATACCACCAGCGGGCGGCGACCACGCGCATCCAGCGCGGCTGAGGAATCACCATCGGCCTCTCCATGGTTGTTTGCAGAAGATGGGTGTTCTCTGTGCTCATTATACGCGCTGGCGCTCAATGCTCCGGGCTGTGCGCGTGTGCCGTCAGGCGCTGCTGCGTAACCATCAGGCAGGGTGCAGCGGCGCAACTGATCCACGCTTCTGCTGTGGCTGTGCGCTGGCTGGCGGCGGGGCCTGGTCTGGCGACAGTCGCCAGCCAGCGCACGGGCTAACTGGAATAAGGCGCGAGCTGTGGCTGCGGGCAGGCTGACGTGGGCCGAGCCTAGCGTGGGGCGGCGTGATCTGCCTGGACACTCGGCGCGCAGCACTGGCACGCGGCGCGCGCCACGACGGCACAGCCATCGAATAGCGGGCGCGTGGTGGGCTACGCGCAGTTCGGTCAGCGGCCAGGGTGTCGGCACGGTGCAGGTGGTGGGGCCAGCCACCCGCAGCTCGCCCAACCACACCGGTGAGCGGCTGGGCGAGCACCAGCGCTGGCCCCAACTCAGCTGCTGCTTAACCCTAGCACAGACGCTTCTTTTTTAAATCGACGCTGCGGCCCAAGGCAGACGATGGCGGCGGGCTGTGGCGCTAGTCCTCGGGCCAGCCAGGCTGGGTGATCTCCATCTGCAGGGCATCGTTGAAGCGATTGAACATGGCGAAGAGGGTGGTGGCGGCGGTGATCTCGATGATCTCGCCCTCGTCGAAGTGGTGGCGCAGCTCGTCCCACAGCTCGTCGCTGACGCGCTTGGCATCGGTGGTGACCTGCTCGGCGTAGCGCAGGGCGACGCGCTCGCGCTCGGACCATTGCTCGGCGGCGGGATTTTCGAGGGCGTCGATGGCCGCCTGCGACACACCGAGGCCGCGCAGGATGGCCGAGTGCGAGGCCAGGCAGTAGGCGCAGGCGTTGAGCTGCGACGTGCGCACGATAACCAGCTCCTTGAGACGCAGCTCGACGGTGCCGGTGGTGAGCACGGCGGCCATGAGGTTGGCGGCGGCGATCATCATCTCCGGGCGGCGGGCGAAGGTGCGGAACATATTGGGCACATTGCCGCGCTGGGTGTAGAACTGCTCGAAGACGCTGTGGGCGGCGGGCGAGACCTGGGCGGGCGTAAGCGGCGCTAGTCGGGGCATGCTATTTCTCCTAGACTATAGATCGACTGCTGCTATGGTATATCAAATGCGCAAAAATATATAATCGGATATGGCCATCGTGTATGATAGAATCGAGCGCAATCCTGCTGCTATGATCTCAATCAAAGGAGGGCGTATGCATCCCAACGAAGAGCTGATTCGCGCCTTGTACGCGGCCTTTGCCGAGCGCGATGCCGCTGCCATGGCCGCCTGCTACCACCCCAGCGCCTCATTCTCCGACCCGGCCTTTGGCACGCTCTACGGCCCGCAGATCGGCGCGATGTGGGCGATGCTGTGCGCACGCGGCTTCGACTTGGTGGTGCGCCTGCAGAGCGCCAGCGCCGATGCTACGAGCGGCACGGCGCGCTGGGATGCGGTGTATACCTTCTCGAAAACTGGTCGGCTGGTGCACAATGTCATCCAGGCGACCTTTCAGTTTGAGGCGGGCAAGATTGTGCGCCACGTTGATCGCTTCGATATGTGGAAGTGGTCGCGCATGGCGCTTGGTCCGCTGGGCGCGCTGCTTGGCTGGACACCGCTGCTGCGCAGCAGCGTGCGCCGCACCGCCCGGCGCGACCTGATGACCTACATTGCGCGCCACCCGGAGCTAGCCGCGTCGGACAGCGGCGAGTAGCTGCGCAGCTCCAACTATCATCGCTGCGCTCTATGCGCTGCCATGTGCATGTTCGCTGTGCCAGGCTATGAGCGTGGCGCTGCGCCTACTCCGCTCCTCCTGCGTGCTAGCAGGCTGTGGCTTTACGCTCACGGCAAGGAACGTGCAGTTGTTGCTGCTTGTGCAGCGAACATGCTGCGCTAGCGTGCAGGCAAAGGAGCACAGCGATGAGCAAACGTATAGTTTACACCCGCCGACCAGATGCGCCGCCGCCGTGGCGCATTCGCAGCCTCGGTTTAGCGCGCGAGTGGCGGATCGGCCTTGAGGCGACGCGCCTCGCCGTGGCTATGCCCCGGCTAGCCGCGCAGCCAACCGGATCAGCGCCGGTTCTCCTGATCCCTGGCTGGCTCTCGCCGGAGCTAAGCCTTAGCCCGCTGCGCGTGTACCTGCGCACGCTGGGCTATGCTGCGCACCACTGGGGCTTTGGCATTAACCGCGGTGACCCAGAGGAGGTCAGCGCGGTGTTTGGCGCGCTGGTGCAGCGGGTGGCTGCTGAAGTGGGCCGCCGCGTGATGCTGGTGGGCTGGAGCCTTGGCGGCGTCGTTGCCCGCGAGACCGCGCGGCGTGTTCCGCAGGCGATCAGCGGCATTGTGACCTTCGGCACCCCGGTGGTTGGCGGCCCGCTGTACACGATTGGAGCCGATCTGTGGGAGCCGAGCGAGCGGGCGCGGTTTGCCGCCCGTAGCGCCGTGCTCGACGCCGAGCGCCCAATCCAGGTGCCGATTGCGGCGATTTTTTCACGGCGCGACGAGATTGTGGCCTGGCCTGCCTGCATTGACCGTGTGAGTCCGCACGTGACCCATATCGAGGTCGACTCGCCGCACATGGCGATGTGTATTGATCCGGCGGTGTGGCGCACGGTGGCCCAGCAGCTCCACGCCTTTGCCCGCACGTCGGCGCAGGCGGTGGCAGGCTGAGGATCGCGCGCGGTGGTGGCCTCTTCACGCCAGGGTATAAAATGTTTTCGCTGCGCGCCATGGCGCTAGACTAGAGTGAAGAGTGAGAACTTCACCCCTGCGCGCTTTTCGCATCGGCCTCATTGCTCTCAGCGCGAGCACTGCTAGAGGCAGAAGTATTTCTCTTCGATAGTCGAGAGCGCTCGAGGACCGCTCCGCTGCCGTTGTGCCTGCATCGTACCTGAATCTGCGCCGCCTGCTCCTCCGCTGCGCTCTTGCGAGTGCTATGGAGGCATGCTGCTATGAGCAATCCACATGCATTTGTCGCTGGCGTCAGCGCCCTATCGACGCCGCTTGAAACGCTACGCGCCCGCCCTGCCCATCAGCCGCCGCTGACAGTGGCCTTCGCCGATGGGCGTAGTGGCATTCTGGATATGGCCAGCCCGCGCGCCCTCGTGTGGGCTGACATTCTGGACTCGCTGCGGCGCTCCAACGCCCCGGCCTACGTCGTCGTTGATCCACAGACGAGCGCGATCACCGACCTGCTGCTGCCGCGCTCGTTCCATGTGCGCGCGCTTACGCCGACACCAGATGGGAGTGCTATCGCGGTGGAGCTAAGCGTCTCGCACGCGCACCACTACCTGCGCCGCACCAATCCCGACTTCCAGCGCCTGCTTGATGCGCTACGCGCCGCCGAGCAGCAGCAGACCGCCGTGCTTGTGACCGAGACGCTCGACGGCGACGAGATCATCGACGTGCGGCCCGACCCAAACCCGCGTGAGCTGTCGGCGTATCTGGCGCACACACCACGGCCTAGCTCATGGGCACTGGTCACGCTCCAGCGTGCGCAGGAGCTATTTGACCTGGTTAGCACGCGCAGCTGCGAGCCGGTGACGGCGACAGCTCCATGTATTCCGTTTATGTATCCCGACGATGGCTGCTGGGCCAGGGCGCACGAGATGTGCCACATGATGATCAACGACGGCGCGGAGCCGCGCAAGGTCTGGATCTACGGCTCGCTGCGCGCCCCAGCCGAGAACCACCCGTACTGCCAGGTCTTCTGGGGCTGGCACGTGGCCCCGACGCTGGAGGTCAGCACCGCTGGCGGCAGCGAGACCTACGTGATCGACCCGGCGCTGTTCCCTGGCCCAGTGCCGCTGACGCAGTGGAAGCGCATCCAGGGCGACCCGAGCGCGGTGCTTGAGCCGACCGACGCCGCCGTGTTCACGCGCTACAAGGGCGGTATCAACGAGACCGCCGATCCAACCTACGCTGAGGCCGAGTCGGATATGAGCTACTATCGCAACCAGCTCAAGCTGCGCGCCACTGGTCCGGCCGGCGCACCGCCCTACAGCGTCTGCCAGCTACCGGATATCTACCTGCGCGATAATCTGGAGGACACAGGCGTTGAGCCGCTCTACAGCGGCGGCATCTCGCTTAGCCCCGACATCAACCACTACCGTCAGTCGCTCAACGATCCACAGGCGGTGCTCGGCAGCGTTGGCGCGGAGATGCAGGATGGCCTCTTTGAGCAGCTGGAGGTTGGGCAAGATAACTTTATCTACCTGCGCCTGCAGAACCGCGGCTGCGTGGCCAGCGCGGCGGACATCGATCTCTACTACTCGCTGCCCTCGACCCTGCCGACGCCAAATAGCTGGCACTACATCTCCACGCTCAGCACGCCGACGATTGCGCCAGGTGAGTTTAAGGTCGTTGGCCCGCTGGTTTGGGATAGCGTGCCGCAGCATGGCCACTACTGCTTCGTCGCTGTGATCGGCACGCCCCAGGACCCCAAGCCGAACCTGAGCGCTGTGCACACCATCGATGAGTTCTACAGCTTCATTCGGCAGCACAACAACGTCACCTGGAAGAACTTTGACACCGATGATATGTTCGCTGGCAGCTACAAAGAGTTCAGCTTCAGCATCCAGGGCTGGCCGCGCGTGGCCTACAACAGCGATCTGGAGCTGGAGCTGGCCGGCCTGCCGACTGGCAGCGAGGTGGTGCTGCGGCTGCTGAAGCGCCTAACCGTTGGTGCCACCGTCGAGCACATGGCCCAGATCGATGAGACTGAGCGCCACATTACGCTGGCGGTGGAGGTTGGCGGCACGGCGGCGCTGCGCACCATGGCGCTGCATCCCAGCGATCACTCGCAGGCGACCTTGAGCGTCACGCTGCCGGAGCACACGCCTGCCGGAGCCTACGAGCTGGCAGTGCTGCAAAAGGTCGATGGCCGCGAGATGGGCCGCGTCACCAAGCGCTTGGTCGTCGGCCAGTTCCCCTATGTCGCCAACGCCAACAGCGACGAGGTGCACCTGGCAAACTGCGAGTGGGTCCAGCGCATGAGTCCGCGCCACCGCATCGCCTACAGCGACTTGCAGCTCGCGCTCCAGCGCGGCTACAACGGCTGCCACTACTGCCTGCCCGAGCTTGATACCGATTAGACCCGAGGCTACGCAAGCGCAGGCCGCGCTGATCCCGGTGATGAGCGCGGCCTGCGCCTGCTCGTGGGCGCTTGCTGGCCATCAGTTGCTGCGGACACGCCAGCGCCAGCACGCCAAAGGCGCACTCGTGGACGCGGCGCAGCGGCTCGTGGCGCACGCAGCGCTCGCGGCCCTCGATGCCGAGCGCGAACTCGCGCAGGGCCAGCGCGCGCTTGGCCGCGAGGCCGCGCCTGCGCAGGCGCGCCAGAGAACCTGGCGCGCTGTACTCGGGGCCGTAGATGATGCGCAGGTACTCCGGCCCACGGCACTTGACCGCAGGCTGCACGAGTCCGCGCCGCCCGTGGGCGATAAACTCCAGTGGCTTAACGACCATGCCCTCGCCGCCCTGGCTGGTCAGTTGCTCCCACCATGCCGCCGCCGCCACGCTGGCCGCATCATCGAGGTTGACGATCTGGCGTGCGGTTGGCTGAAGCAGCGTGGTGGTATCGCCAGCGCAGAGCTGATCGAGCAGCTGCAGGTGCCATGCCTAGCGCGCATCGGGTGGGGCACCTGCGTACTCAAGGGCTAACCCCGCAGCGGGTGCTAGGTCGATGGAGCTATGTGTCTTACAGGGTGATTGCCGGTTTGACGACAGATGGGCCTGTATGTTGCTTTTACGACACTTCACTGCGATTGTCTGTTGCTTTGCCTGTTTTGGATACGGTACTGTACATGCGTGATATTCAAATAGTAAGCCCATCAAACAGTATCGTCTGGAGTAAACCTATGAACAGCAGTTCAGTGACCGAAATAGCAGTGCGGCAGGTAAAAACTGGCAAACTCAATGTATTCAAAGCGCGTCGATCCAAATTTATCAAGGTGCTCAAGCGTCAGCCAGGAATTGTCGCTGATCGTGAGTTTACATCGTTTTATGCGCTGCCTGAGCCAGATAAATCCGAAGTATTTATTGGTATGACTACCTATACCAGCTTAAAGGCGCAGGCGGCTATCCAGCGCAAGCTCAGCGTCCTGCTGAAGTTTATGCCCTTCTTTATGACCATGAAGCTCAAAGCCTATGTCTATGTGCAGCCGATCGAAGGCCCGGACTTTAATCTGAAGACGCTGGCAGCGCAGCCGCAGCAGGTGCTAGAAGTGGCAGTGCGTCGAGTTGCCCCTGCCAAACAGACCGAGTTTCAGCGGACGCGCCACCAGTTTATCAAGCTTTTGAACCAGCAGAGCGGCGTTTTAGCCAGCTATGAGTTCAACGTGCTCAAGGGTCAAAAAGCTGCTGACTTGACCGTAGGAATGACCGTCTATGCGGATCGCGCCGCATTCGAGCGCGTCTCGGCAGCCATGATGCAGAATTCTGTTACTCAGGCATACTTCGCAACGTTCGAGCCGGTTGCCGTGCAGTACGCCACCTCAACGACCAATACCTGATGGGTGCGCCGACCCAGCGCTAAAGCACGGCGTAGCGACACATGCTCACGGCGACGGTGCCACCAGCACGCGGCGGGTGGGGCTGGGCGTGAGCGCGGCACTGGGAGCCGACTCGGAGCCTGCGGACCAGTCGGAGCTGCTGAAGGCCAGCAGCATCAGGCCAACGCACATGGCCATCAGCAGCAGAAACAGCAGGCTGTATAGCACAATGCGCAGCGTGCGCCGCGGCGGCAGCGCTGGGGGCGATGAATACATTTGAACGCCTTCTCTTCGGCGCTGCCAGCGGCAGCTGTGCGCTTCAGGCCGCCGTGCAGCCCTGGATGCGTGGTGATTGCGCGCATCTTAGTTGCAGCGACGTTCAGCGGCGCGCACGATGCCTGTTTGCTGCCCCCACGCTGGGTGAACCAGCCCCACATGGACGTGGTGCGTTCCCGCGCCGATCCTGCTGGCTGAGCTGCGTGAACCGACCACAGACGAACCTGCGCGCCATGGCTGGGTCGTGCGAATGAAGCGGGGCAGGCCACGCGCAGTGCTCCCACCCGCTAGACCGTGCTGCACCCCCACCCGCAGCCCCGCAGCCCCACCTGTGAGCGGACGGGTGCGCACCAGCGCTGACACTGCCGTCTGAGCTGCCGGAACCTACCACAGACGAGTCTTTTTCAAACACTATCAGCCTACGCTGCCACTGGTGCTAGGATCACTTGATCATGTCTTAGCTGAACATAAAAACGCGGTGCTAGCACAGGCCAGCACCGCGCAGGGCGTGCTGCTAGAGGGCGGGCAGGACGGTGCCGCGGCACGCGCCGAAGCCGATGCTGACGGCGCTGGGAGCGGAGCATGAGCCGCGCAGGATGACCTCGTCGCCGTCCTCGAGGAAGCGGCGCGTCTCGCCGGTGGGCAGCTCCAGCGGCTCCGCGCCGCGCCAGGTCAGCTCCATCATGCAGCCGCGCGCGTCCTTGTCGGGGCCGGAGACGGTGCCGCTGGCCAGCAGGTCGCCGGGCTGTAGCGGGCAGCCGTTGCTGGCGTGGTGCGTCAGCATCTGGGCGATGGTCCAGTACATATGGCGGAAGGAGCCGCGGCTGAGGCGTACTGGCTCGATGCCCTGCTCGCGCATCTGGGCGCTGGCGAGGTAGACCTCCAGCGTCAGGTCGATGCCGCCGTGCTGCTCGTTGGCGGCGCTGGCCAGATAGTCGAGCGGGGCCGGGTCGTCGGCTGGGCGCTCGAAGGCGGCGCAGCGGAACGGCTCCAGCGCCTCCAGGGTTACGATCCAGGGCGAGATGGTGGTGATAAAGTTCTTGGCCAGGAACGGGCCGAGCGGCTGATACTCCCAGGCTTGAATATCGCGGGCCGACCAGTCGTTGACGAGGCACAGGCCAAAGATATGCTGCTCGGCCTCGGCGAGCGGGATGGGCTGGCCGAGCTGGTTGCCAGGGCCAACGACCATGCCGACCTCTAGCTCGTAGTCGAGCAGGCGGCAGGGCTGGAAGGTGGGCTGATCATCGTTTGGCCCCTTGAGTTGGCCGTGCGGTCGGCGCACCGGCTGGCCGCTGGCGACGATCGAGGAGGCGCGGCCGTGGTAGCCGATCGGCACGTACTTGTAGTTGGGCAGTAGCGGGTTGTCGGGGCGGAACATGCTGCCGATGTTAGTGGCGTGGTACACCGAGGCGTAGAAATCGGTGTAGTCGCCGATCTCCATCGGCACCAGCATCTGCACCTCCGACTGCGCCACGAGGATGCGCTTGCCGATCTGCGGGTTGCGCTGGTAGACGGCGCTGTCGCTGCTGAGCAGCTGGCTCAGGGCGGCGCGCAGGCTGGACCAGGCGGCTGGGCCAAGCGCCAGCAGCGGGTTGAGCGTGATCGAGCCGCAGGCGGCCACCAGCGCTGGCTCTAGCTCCGGCAGGACGCCAGCGCCGAGGCAGGCCAGCAGGTCTACGATCTGGTCGCCGATGGCCACGCCAAGGCGCGCCTGCTCGTGCTCGTCGCGGCGAAAGCGTCCAAAGGGCAGGTTTTGGATGGGAAAGTCGCAGCCGGGCTGATTGGCCGACTCGACCCAGCTTTGCAGCTGCGGGCTATGGGTTGCGTTGAGCATGCTATCTCCTTCAAACCAAACCAAACGACTGGGCCTCGCTGACCGGCTCGCTGAACGAGCAGGAGCCAAAGGCGATGGCGAACTCGCGGGCGGCGCGAATCTGCGGCAGCGTGAGCGTCTGCTTGCGCCATGTCACGCCAGCGTCGCTCCACTCGAAGGTGCTGGCGTTGGACTCGAGCAGCAGCAGCTCGGCGCTGGGCGCGTCCCAGCCGCTGTGCAGGGCGGCGGCGGCCAAGAACAGGTTGAGGTAGCCGTACATGGGCGCTTTGGCGCTGTTTGGCTCGTAGGTGAGGCTGTAGCTGGAGCAAAGCGCGTGGTGCAGGCCGGCGGTGGCCTTGAAGGGCACGCCGTAGCGCTGACAGGTGTGCATAAAGCGCACCACTGCGTCGGGCTTGGGAAAGGCGTCGGCGGTGACGCCGCCGGTGCGAATCTTGGCGCGCGCGCCTAGCTCGGCCAGCACCTCGACCAGCGGCTCGGGGTCGCTGGCGCTGGGCAGCTCAACGTAGGCGGTGATGCCAGGATTGAGCTGGTCTAGCGCGCTGCGGATCAGCTCCGGCGTGTTGGCGCGCAGCTCGACGGTGGCCGGAATGAGGCTGGTGTTGACCTCGCGGAAGTGCTCTAGGTGCTCGACATCGGCGGGAAAGGTGGCCAGCAGCACGCTTAGCTCCCAGGGCAGCGTGTCTGGCTCGTCAAGGCTGGCGACGGCGTCGGCGCACTCGAGCAGACGCGTCACTGGCACAACAAACCGGCTCAGCATCCAGGCGTGGGGCGAGCGGCGGTACTCAGCGTAGTTCGCCACTGCCTGGGCCATCGGCAGCTGAGCCGGGGGGAACAAACCGGCATAGTCAACGATCTCGCGCAGCAAGGCCGTTGCTGTCTCTGGTTGGTGGTGCATATTTTCCTCCACAACGTCGTGGCTTTACCACCAGGAAGTGTACGCCATCCTCTGCAACAACGCAAAAAATCACCTGTAAGTGGTGTGAGATAGTACTCTGGTATGTCGTATACTATAGCCCTGCCAGCAGACCAGTTACGCACTAAAGGCACATGCAGCCGCGCAGGCTGGTGCTGGCTGTGGGTTGTAAAAGTGTTAAGAAAGGATACTTCATGCCACGAGCTGGGCTACGGATTGGACTGACTCTCGTGATGGTTATGCTCCTCGCTGGGGCGCAGAGCTGGGGCCGCACGGCACAGGCGCAGCAGCCGCCGCGCATGCCAGCGGCCGTCGATCCCGGCCAGGAGTCTTTCTGGGTTGCTGGCACAGGCTTTCATATTCGCGATGGCTCGATCGCCTATAGCTACGATACGGCCGGCTGTCTCTACGCCAATAGCAGCGCCGACTTCACCGCCGATGTGCAGCTGCCGCAGGGCGCTGCCATCGACGAGGTGCGCTACTACTTTTTTGACACCGACACCGCCGTCGACCAGAGCGGCGAGTCGCGGGTTGAGCTGATGCGCTTCAATGGCCTCTATACCAGCGAGAAGCTCGCGACAGTCTACTCCAACGGTGATACCGGCTACGGCGAGACCGTGCAGGCGCTTGGCTTGCCTGTGACCGTCGATAACCAGAACTACGCGCTGGCCCTCGACTGGTACCCGATCGTGACCGACACCACTATGCAGCTGTGCGGCGTGCAGATCGTCTACACGCCCGCCCAGACGCCGGTGCTCGGCACCAGCTACACGCGCATCGCCGGCTCGGCCTTCCACCGCCGCAGCCGCGCGGTTGACTATGGCTACGCCGGCGGCGGCTGCACCTACCTGCGCACGCCCGACGGCACCATGACCGCCGATGTCAACCTGCCTGCTGGCGCGGACCTCTACGGCATGCGCGTCTACTACAAGGACCAGCTGATCACCGGCACGCTGGCGATCACGCTTACCGAGTACGACGGTCTGGGCAACAGCACCCCGCTTGTCGTGCTCACAACCACCGACTACTTCGATGGCAACGGCTACACCGACATCTACACCGATGTGCAGACCATCCCCTACACCGTTAATCCCGAGCTGCACGCGCTGGCGGTGGAGGTCTCGCTCTCCACGCCGCTCACCGACACCGGCGCGCTGGGCCAGGCCCAGTTCTGCGGCGTGCGCCTCGGCTATGCCGCCCCCGATCCTGAGACGCTGACCAGCGGCCAGCATGCACGCTTTATCGCCGGCTCCACCTTCCACCCACGCGCCTGGAACGTCGACTGGAGCGCCACCGCCGCCGGCTGTGTCTACACCGCCGACCAGAATGAGTCGCTCGCTGCGGCCCTTCAGCTCCCCGATGGCGTGCAGATCCAGAGCATCACGCACTACTACCGCGACACATCGGCGGCCAACACGGTGCTGACGCTGGCCGAGTATGATGGCCTGGGCAATCAGCGCACGCTGGCAACCGCGCCCTCGGCGGGCAACGGCGGCTACGGCCAGAACAGCGTCGATCTGACCACGCGCTCCATTGTCAACACCGACTCGACGGCGCTGGCCTTCAACTGGCAGCCTGGCGACGCTGGTGCGGCCACTCAGTTCTGCGGGGCCAAGGTGACCTACGCCTATGTCTCGCTGGCCTACATTCCGCTGCTGCTGAAGTAGCGCCCGGCTCGGTCTTAACATCGCGGCGGCCCTGGAGCATCCAGGGCCGCCGTTTGTGCTGCCGATAGGCGCCGCGTGGCGCTGCCTAGTCGTGCTGCGGATTGGGTACGGCGGTGCGCACAAACTGCGCCAGATCATCCTTGAGCTGCGCCAGCGAGGCCCGCTGCACATACATCATATGCCCGGCTGGATAGTAGGTCATCGTGATATTCTCGCGTAGGCTCTGGTCGATGCCCAGATGGCTGAATGTGTACTTCGTGGCCATGTAGGGCGTAGCCAGGTCGAAGTAGCCATTGGCGACGATCACCTTGAGATAGGGGTTGTGGCTCATCGCCGTGCGCAGGTTGTCGGCCACGTTGACATAGCGGTTGGTGTGCTTGTCGTAGTTCCATGGCCAGACCTTGCCAGTCAGAATCTCGTAGGGCAGATCGCTCTCGAACTTCAGCTCGCGGCGCACGTAGTCGTTGAGCGCGGCGCTGTATGGCCCCTGGATGGCGGAGTACGAGGGATCGTACTCAAAGCGCTCGCCGACGGCGTGGCGGTCAATGCCCGTGTAGCGCGTATCGAGCCGCCCGACGGTGCGCTGCTGGTCGCGCAGCAGCTCCTTGCAGAAGTGAAAAATGTTGATGCGCAGGTCGCTGCGCAGGATAAAGTCGGCGCTCAGGCCGGTGTAGCGTGCCAGCGCGCTGGCGATGCGCTCGCGCTCGGCGGCGGGCAGTTGATCGCCCTGCAGCAGGGCCAGCGCATAGTCCGTGGTGGCGAAGCGCTCAACCTCGGCCAGCGTGGCCTGGAGGTCGCGCTGCAGCGCTGGCTCTAGGCGCTTGTGGTACCAGGCGGTGGCGGTGTAGGTCGGCAGGTGCACCATCGGCGGCAGATCGTTGCCCGGCTCGAACCCGACTGTCTGAAAGTCTAGGATCGACGAGACGAGCATTAATCCGTTAAAAAACATGCCGTGGCGCTGCTGCAGGTAGTCCGAGACGCCAGCGGCGCGCGTGGTGCCGTAGCTCTCGCCGATCAGAAACTTCGGCGAGGTCCAGCGCCCAGCCCGCGAGGTGTAGAGCCGAATAAACTCGCCGACGGTCTCGATGTCTTTGCTAAACTGATGGAACTGGTTGGGCTTCTCGCCAGGCACGGCGCGGCTGTAGCCGGTGCTCACCGGGTCGATAAACACCAGGTCGGTGGTATCGAGCAGCGAGAACTCGTTGTTGACCAGGCGGTAGGGCGGCGGCAGCGGCTGGCCCTCTGGGTCTAGCTCCACGCGCTTTGGTCCCAGCACGCCCAGGTGCAGCCACACCGACGACGAGCCAGGCCCGCCGTTGAACGAGAAGGTCAGCGGGCGGCGCGTGTGGTCGTCGATGTCGCTGCGCGTGTAGGCCACAAAGAAGATCGTGGCCTTGGCCTGCGGCCCGTTTTTATTCTCGTCGTCCTCCTCTTTCAGCACAATCGTGCCGGCGGTGGCAATGTAGGGAATCGTCTGGCCGTTGATCTGCACGCTGCCGTGGCTGACGGAGATCTGATCCTCCGGCGGCTTCGCGTCCGCCGCTGGCTTGTCTTTGTCGCTGGCTTTGTCGTTTTTCGGTTCGCTCATTGAAACATGCCCCCTTTCTTGGGCTGTATTATAGCCTGAATAATGCTGGTATGGGCAACTCGGCATACCTGCTTTTTGCTCGTTGCCATGGCTCTGTGAGCTAGGCTCGTAGGCTGGTAGGCTGCCTGCAGCAGCGTGGTTGTGTGGATGGCTAGCCGTGCTGCATGGGCGGATCTGCTGTTTTCGTGTTCGCTGGCTGCGCGCCTGCTCGCCATAGCGGCGTGGTTGCGCGCCCGCCACGCTGATTAATCGAGCGCGCCTCGCGCAGCACTGCCCTGCTAGGGTTTTACGCTGCACGAACATTTGATACACTGCTTCAACCAGCATGTGACCCACGCCGCTACCCTGCAAGCACGACGACTCACGCTGGCTGCGCAGGAGCTGCGCGTGGGTTTGTGTCCGATCCACGCACCGCGTCACCCAGTTGACCAGCCGCGTGTCGCGTGGGCTTTGCCGCACCAGAACAGGATGCAACCGTTGGGACACGCGGTCGTTAAATCAGGGGACGCGGTTAGTGCACGGGACAGTTTGGGGCGCAGCCCACGCCTCCAGCAGGCTGTCACTCTGCACTCCGCCAGCAGCATACCCACGTTCAACTGGCGCAGCAGGCGCGTGGTGCTGCACTGACATTCATTTGGCAGACCGCCTAGAAGGAGCGCCTTGTGCAAATCACGATCCTTGCCTTTGGCACGCGCGGCGATGTGCAGCCGCTGCTGGCGCTGAGCCGCGGCCTGATCGCCGCTGGCCACCACGTGCGCATGCTCGCCAGCGCCAACTTCAGCCGCTGGATCGAAAGCTACGGCGTCGAGTCCAGCCCCACCCAGATCGACATCCAGGCGCTGATGCAAAGCCCCGCCGGCCACGAGTGGATCGCCAACGGCACGCATCCGACCAAGCAGCTGGCCACGATGCGCCGCATGCTCGCCGAGACCGCCTGGCCTATGATGCGCGATGCCTGGGCCGCCAGCCAAGGCGCAGACGCGCTGATCAGCAGCTTCACCTCCGACGTGTTCGCCACCGCCATCGCCGCCAAGCTGGGTGTTCCGCACATCAGCACGCCGCTCCAGCCGACCATGCGCGCCACCCGTAGCGGCGCGGCGAGCACCGTCGCCGTGCGCGCTGGCGACAGCTGGCTCAACTATCTGGTCGGCAAGGCGCTGATCGAGCCGCTGCCATGGCGCTTGCTCGGCGACCACACCAACCGCTTGCGCCGCGAGGTGCTCGGCCTGCCGCCGCAGACCCGCCGCGAGAACCGCGCCGCGCTCGACCGCATGCTCGTGCTGCAGGGCTACAGTCCCGCCGTCGTCCCGCAGCCCGCCGACTGGCCCGCGACGATCCAGACCACCGGCTACTGGTTTCTGGACGCCGAGGCCGCCGACTGGCAGCCGCCCGCCGCGCTTGAAACGTTTCTAGCCGCTGGCGCGCCGCCGGTCTACATCGGCTTTGGCAGCATGACCGGCCACGACCCGCAGGCCATGACCAAACTGCTGCTCAAGGCTGCTGCGCTGAGCGGTCGGCGCATCGTGCTCCAGACGGGCTGGGCCAACCTCGGCGGCGTGGACCTGCCGGAGAACGTGCTGCTGCTCGAGTCCGCGCCGCACGCCTGGCTGTTCCCGCGCATGGCGGCGGTGGTGCATCACGGCGGCGCTGGCACCACAGGTGCAAGCCTGCGCGCTGGCCTGCCGACCGTGATCGTGCCGCACATGGCCGACCAGCTCTTCTGGGGCGCGCGCGTCTCCCAGCTCGGCGCAGGCCCGCGGCCCATCCCGCGCCCCAAGCTGACCGCCGCCAAGCTCGCCGGAGCCATCGACCAGGCCTTGCGCGACCAAGCTATGCGCCAGCGCGCCGCCGCCCTCGGTGCCGCCATCAGCGCCGAGGACGGCGTAGCCCGCGCCGTGGCCGCCATCACCGCGCACCTGCACGCCTAGCCGCCATAGCGCACGACAAGGTATCGCGCTGCTAGTAGCTTTTCTTTAGCTGTTTCAGCTGTATACCAATGTGCGTTGGATACTGGTGATTCACTGGGTGGTAGCAACATATGCCCAGCTGATCTTGGACCAAGTTGTAGGTGGTAGTGCCGATGTTGGCGTTGTGCGCTCGACCATGGCGCGTATGCAGCAGGCCGCCGCCAGCCTCGCCAGCGTTGCTCCGGCTGTGCACGCGCTCATGCACGCGTTCAATCAACTGATCGAGCAGCAGTTTCGTTAGCGTTTCAAACGCAGCGCGGCCCTGAGCAGTGATGGTGCCCAGGGCCGCGCTTGTTTTTTTAGGATGCCGCACCGTGTGTGCTAGCGGCCGATCCAGGGGAGCAGGACGCGGTGCAGTGCGTGCACCAGGCCCTCGACGCTGACTAGGTTGCTGGGCTGGGTGAGCGTGTTCTCGCTGTACCACAGCCCACGCTGATCGAAGCTGCCCGCCTGCTGCAGCTGGCCCTGCCACTCGATGGTTATCGGCGCTGTGGGCGAGATGCTGCCGCGCCAGAGCACCCCATCGGTGGTGGTGAGCACACCGCTGCTGGCCGCGCCGGCAATGCCCAGCACCTCGGCCTTGCTAAATGGGAAGAAGGCTGTGGCGCTGAGCGGGGCTGTGCTGGTGAGCACCGACTGGTAGGTTAGCGTGCCGCTCACCGGCACCTGATTGGGCAGCACCGCGAGGCTCATGCCGCTGGACGGGCGTGCGAAGACAGCCCAGACGCTTTGCTTGAGGTTGCCTGCGGCGTCGGTGGCCAGTACCTCCAGCGGATTATAGCCCACCGTCAGCGTCAGCGGTATCGTCCAGCTGTTGCCATTGATGGTGGCGAGCTGGCCATTGACCGTCAGCGCCGCGATGGCGCTTGTATCGGTGACGCGGCCCGAGACCGTGACGACCTGCTCGCTCGCGCCGAGCACAAGCGTGCTGCCATCGGCGGGGCTGAGCAGCGCTAGCTCGGGCGGGTCAACATCGAAGCTCGTGGCAACTGTGTAGATCATGCTCAGTGTATCGGTGAGACCCTGGCTATCGGTCAGCAGCGCGGTGATTTGCATATCGCCAAGCTGATCGGTGGGCAAGCTCAGCGGCACCGTCGCATAGCCGTCGAGCTGGAGCGTCTGATCAAGCAGGCTGCGCCCAGCGGCAGTCTGCACGTGGAGGTGTGCTGGTGCAGTGCCGTAGACAATCACGCTGCCGACGGCTGGTGTGTTTGGCGCGTACATGCCTTGATCGCTGCGCAGCTCGCTGAGCATTGCACTGCCCACATCGATCCAGGTGCTTTCGCCGCCGAGGATCGCACCGCTGGCGCTGCGCACCTGGAGCACGAGCTGGTGTGCACCTGGCTGGTGCGGCACAAACGCGCCGCTGAGCTGGATAGCGTTGGGGCCAGCCGCCAAGTTTGTGGTGATGCTGGCGGTTGGCCCAAGCGGCACAAATGCAGCGTCTGGATCAAGCACGTAGATGCGCACAAGTGCGCTGTCGAGCGGCTGATCGAGCCAGAGCTGCGTGCTGACGTTGAGATTGAGCGTGCTCTGACTGCTACGGCCTGCGCTCGACTGAACGCTGACGCTCAGCGGGTTTGGTAGCAGTGTCACGCCCAGCACGCTGATTGGCAGCAGGCGCGTCTCATTATCGTAGCTGTACTCGATAGCGTAGCGCCCGCTGGTCAGCACCGACGGGAGGGTGTAGGTGAAGCTGTAGGTGCCGCTAATGAAGGTGGTGTCGGTGTAGCGCAGGCTGGTCCACACGAGCTGTGGGCTGCTTTGGGTAAGCCTGCCGGGCACAAGCACGCTGGCATAGCGTAGCGGTGTGCTGATGTTGAGTGTCAGCGAGATCGTCTCGCCAGCAAAGTAGGCCGGCCTGTCGCTGATGAGCTGCGGTGCGCTGGCACCGCTGACCAGCACACGCTGTGTGTCGATGGTGACGATGTAGGGCTGCTCGCTTGGCCCCTGTGGGTGACTGCGCACAAGCACGGTGGCGTAGTCGCTGACCGGGCCGACGTTGAACATCCACTGCACTGGCTGGGCTATGGTCGGCTGGAGCGTGACCGTCTGGGTATACTCGCTGCCGCCGTAGCGCAGCACAACGTCGTAGAGCTGGGCGGTTGTCGCCGTTGAGGTGAGTGTGACCGTCCAGGTGGCGCTGCTGAACGCGAGGTAGCTGGGCTGGTTAAGCTGCTGGCCGATCATTATATCGCCGCCGCTGACCTGTACGTCGCTCCACAGGTGCTGCTCATCAAGGGCGACCTCAGCCCAGTAGGTGCCTGCAATAATGCCGCTTGGCACCGAGACTGGCACGGTAACGAGCGTTGAGCTGAGCGCAGGCACGTGCGCCATGATGATGTGCTGCTGATCGAACAGATCGAGGTGCAGTTCAACCTCGCCGCCGCCGCCAGTGGTGTTAAGGCCGATCTGGGCCGTCGCGCTGCCGCCGACGCTCGTTGCTGGGATGCTGAAGCTGCTGAGGCGCACCAGCGGATCGAGCCGCGCTAGTCCATCGACAACCAGAGTCGCGCTGGTGATCTCCTGGCCTGCGCTGTCGAGCACACGGGCCTGCAGCGGGTTTGGCCCGGCGCGCTGAAGCAGATTCACCGTGTGCGTGAACACGCTCTGTGCGCCAGGTGCGATGGTTATAGCGGTGGTTGCGCTGATCAGTTGGCTCAGCTGAAGCTGCCCCGTGAGTGTGATGTTGCTCTGGGCCGCGTTGGAGACGGTGGTGCTGATCACGCTGGTGCCGTCGGCATGCAGCGGACCGCGCACGGAGCGCACCAATGCGCCCAGCTGTGGCGCAGCAACGCTGAAGTTGAAGGAGCTTTGACCAAGCAGCCCACCGGTGCTGATGTGGTGTGCGACAACATCAAGCCGATAGCTGCCTGGCGTTAGCGCGCCAAGATCGAGCGTGTGCAGCGTGCCGCTGGGCACAATGGTGACGGCGCTCGCTGCGCTCATGCTGATCGGCCCGCTGAGCTGTAGCTCGAGCTGCGTGTCGAAGGTGTGGCTGGTTGGGTTGTTCAGCGTGATCGTGGCCACATTGGTCGCATCAACAAGTAGCGTGTCAACATTGAGCACATGCCCGCCGAGCTGCACGTGCGGCACCACGCTATGATCGCTGACGAAGAGCGTGATCGGCAGCGTCTCGCTGAGATCACCGCTGAGACCAACATCGAGCGCGAGCGCTCCTGGCGTGGTTGGCGTAAAGATGCGCGTGAGCACAACCTGCTGGTGCGGGCTAAGCGCCAGCGCCTGCGTGGCAAAGCCGAAATCGACATCGACGAAGCCAGCTATGCCGCTGGTATTGTCTAGCACTATCTGAATACTGGTGGCCGCGCCTAGCTCAAGCTGTTCGGGGCTAAGCGTCGCTTGGGCGGTGATCAGCGGCGGGTGCACCGTCACCGTGGCGGTGGTGCTGCTGCCGCTTTGCAGGGCGGCCGTGTAGGTGACGCTGCCAGTTGGCGCTGTGCTATCGCTGGCCACGAAGGTGCGCGTCTGGCCAGGGCTAACGGCGCTGAAGGTCTGGCTGTAGACTGGCGTGCCATCGAAGCGCTGCACTTGTACAGTCAGATCGCTGGTGCTCGTGCTGGTGTTGTGCACGCGGCCCTGCAAGCGCACGGTGGCCGCAGCGTCGTCGGCGCTGAAGCCTGGGCGATTGGGGCGGTACTCGGCCTGCTCAGGATACAGCTCAAGCGCCTGATCGGTGACGACAAGGAACGGTGCGCGCGCCTGGGCTTGCAGTGCGCGCTGACCAGGGACAGCAGCGACATCTGTGTAGAGCATGGCCTCGGTGTAGAGTTGGCCGCGTGCCTCGGCGCGCTCAAGCACATTCGGGCTGGTCAGCGCCTGCGTGAGCGTGAGCACGCCACTGCCGCTGAGCTGCTGCCAGCGCTCATCAAGCACCAGCTCACTGCTAAAGCCATCGAGGCGCGCGATATGCTGATCAGAGCCGATGAGGATGGCACGCTCATGATCAACCCATTGAGCAGCGACGATCGGAGTGAGGCGAACCGGGCCAATCAGCGGATCATTCCAGGTGTGCGCCTCGCTAAAGATCGTCTGCACCACATTGGTGTTGAAGTTCAGCAGTCGCACGCCACAAGCAACGTTGGCGTCGTAAGGGAAATTTTGGTCGCCGATCAGCAGTTGTTGGCCATCGGCGCTGAACTGGATGCTGTTAATAAAGGTGTAGCGTGTTATCGAGGGCGAGCCATCCACACATGCACTCTCGTAGGGTACGCCGGAGATGCTCGTGACCGTATACGGGGTGGTCAACTCGACGCGGCGCAGCATTGTGCTATTGGCATCGCTGAATAGTGCAAACTGGCCGCTAGGATTGATTTTGATGCGATAGGGAGTCAGGCGCGCATCAACACCCACTCCATCGACGATATCACTTGTATTCGGTGCTCCCGCGATGGTCGTAACCGTGTAGGGCTCTGTCAGTTCGATGCGCCGAATTGTGCTCAGCGTGGTGATGAGTGCGTAGCTCCCGCTTGGATCAATGGCAACATCTTCAACGAGATCGAATGCTGCGCTGCTGCCTGGCCCGTCAATTGAGTCATACACACCAACCTGCCCGGCGATGGTCGTTACCAGCTGCGATTGCATATCGAGCTTGCGAATACGATTATCATCGGCGATCAGCGCATAGCTGTTATCGGGGCTGATCTGCACATTGTAGATACTGGCAAACTGGGCGTTTGTGCCGACGCCATCGGCCGTGCCCCCGCTTGAGCCAGCTAGCGGTGTGACAGCGCTGGTCGCTAGATCAAAGCGCAGGAGTCGGTTTTGTGCATAGATATCCATGATCAGTAGATCACAGGACTCCCTGGGGCCAGGGTAAACGGTGTGGCGGCCGAATCGTGCGGTATCCTTTGTGGTGCCAACCAAGAAAGGAACC
>JABXJS010000122.1 GCA_013538855.1 Herpetosiphonaceae bacterium | reverse complement strand
GTGTTGGCAGGGTTGGGGTGGGCTGGGCCTGGGCAATCTGCGTCGGCGGCAGCGCCGGTGTGCTCAGGCTACATGCGCTGAGCAGAGCGCCAAACACAAGCAGCAAAAGTATTCGACCACGCGGCATACATATCCTCACTACGAAGATCTCATATACAAACCGGATTGTCAAAGTGTAACATCTTGTGCTTTACTACGTATCAGAACACAGTAGACAAGCCATCTTTGAACCGTCTATAATGCCCCTGCGCTGTTTAATATTTTAGGAGAGTGTTCAATGAAACACCTATGGACGCGCCTACTCGCCGCCAGCCTGGTCTTGCTTGTGCTGACTGGCTGTATTACCCAACAGTCCGAGACGACGATTAAGTCCGATGGCTCTGGCACCAATGTAGTGCGCTTCGGGCTAACCAAAGAAGCCTACGATATGTTGACCAGCATGGGTTCCGGCTCCGATAGCGAAGATCCGTTCGCCAGCGCCAACACGGCGGCCGAGGGGCTGCCTGCCGAGTGGAATGCCAAGGCTACCCCCTGGGAAACCGATAAGTACAAGGGCATCGAGATGAAGCTGGAGTTCAAGGATTTGGCGATGCTGCAGGAGCAGCTCAACCAGATTATGGGCTCTGGCTCGATGGGCGCAGACAGCCCAACCAACGGTATGTTCTCCTCGATTAACGTTGCAGAAGAAGGCGATAATATTGTCATTACGGCCAACGCCAACACCTCCTCTGTGGGCGCTGATGACACCAGCGGTATGGGCGGCCCAGAGATGTTTGCCGATGCGCTGGTCTACTGGAAGGTGACGATGCCCGGCGCGATTGCTGAGTCTAGCCCGGCGGAGATCACCAAGGTCGATGGCAACACGGTGACCTGGACGTTTCCGATCGACAAGCCCAACACGTATCAGCTCCGCGCGGTAGGCTCGAAGTCTGGCAGCGCCCTTGGCGGTGTTTCGCTGCCGCTGATCTTAGGCGTCGCTGGTGCGCTGATCTTGATCGTGGGTGTGGTGATGTTTATGATGCGCCGCAATAAGCCCGCTCCTGTTGCCGCCTCCGGCTATGATCCAAATGTCGGCTACGGTCAGGGCGCAGGCTACGGCCAGCAGCAGGGCTACGATCAGCAGCAGGGCTACGGCCAGCAGCAGGGCTATGGCCAGCAGCAGGGCTACGATCAGCAGCAGGGCTACGGTCAAGGCGGTGACAGTGATCCCAATAATCCGTACCGCAACCAGTAGCGCGCTACAATAAAGGTTGTCGTCCCTAGGATCTTAACACCGCCGGTGTCACCATGGCACGGCGGTGTTTCTTTGCTATGATTGAGGAAACAGGCACAAAGCGAGCAAAGGAGCACGAACAATGATAGTGCGCAGAATGATTGTCATGATTGGAGTAGCGCTGCTCCTGTCTGGATGCTGGATTCAACAGACCAACACGACGATCGACGCCGACGGCAGCGGTATCAATGAGATTAATATTGGCTTTTCAAAGCAGTTCTTAAGTTTCGCTGGCCTCAGCGGCGGTGGCAGCGGCAACGATCTTCAGGATGCCCTCGACCAGCTCAATGATGTCGCCAACACGCTGCCGGCTGAGTGGAACGCATCCAGCAGCCCATGGGAGAGCGCCGACGGCCAGTACAAGGGCACGACCCTGCGCATGGAGTTTAGCGATCTGGCGATGCTGCAGGAGCAGCTCAGCCGCGATATGCTTGGTGCAGGCAACAGCATTATTCAGTTCAGCGATGTCAATGTGCAGCGCGATGGTGGCGAAGTGCTGGTGCAGGCGACGCTCACCTCGCCGCTTAGCTCCGACCAACTGCCGACTGAGTCAACCGACTTGCTCTCGGGCCTTGATCAGCTTGAGGGCTTAGGTGTTGATCCGCCGGTGGCTGTGTGGAAGATCACGATGCCTGGCAAAATCAGCGCGTGGACGGAGCACGATGCTGGCGTGCTCTCTGAGGACGGGCAGTCTGTCACCTACACTATTCCCTTTCCGCCAGCGCAGGTCTACAACATCAGCGTGCGCGCTAGCACAGGCAATGCGCTGCTGAAGCAAGGCTTAGCGGTGGTGCTGGGGCTGGTGGGCCTGGGCATGCTGCTGATCGGCGCAGGTATGTGGCTTAATCGGCGTAATCGGCAGCCGCGCCCGGCGCAGCCTGTGCCGCCAGTTACGCCGCCTGGCTGGCACCAGCCCACACCTGATACTGGCCCGCTGCCGATGTATCCGCCGCCTGCGAGCGCCGCTCCGCCAGCGCCTGATCGCTCGACTGCATCAGCGCCGCTGCCGTCTGCTGCCAGCGAGACGCTGCCCGATGAGCCGTACTATAAGCGTCCGGCCACGCAGCCGCTGCGGCCGCCCTCTCAGCCATTAGATCACGAGTAATCTTGAAGCGTAGATAGCAGACGCGCCACCCCAGCTTGCCTAGGGCGGCGCGTCTGCGTAGCTGTTGGTAGCGGCTAGCCGCCGATGAAGTAGAAGCCGACGCCGACAATGATGTAGACTGCGAGCAGCATCGCGCCCTCCAGCCAGTTGCTCTCGCCGTCGATCGAGATGAAGGCGGCGATGATGACACACAGGCCAAGCACCATCACCTCGAACAGGCTGAAGAAGAGGGTCATCTGGGTTGAGAAGAAGAGGCTGATAAACACCAGCAGTGGCGCAACAAACAGCGCAATCTGCATGCTGGAGCTAAGCGAGATGGTCATCGAAAGATCCATGTTGTTTTTGAGCGCAGCCTGCACACCAACCAGGTGCTCGGCCACGTTGCCAACGATGGGGATGAAGATGACACCCAGGAACAGCTCGCGTACGCCCAGCGACTTGGCCACCGGCTCCACCACACCTACCAGAAATTCACTCATGCCAACAATCGCCAGCGTCGCAACCGTGAGAACGCCCAAGGCCATGCCAACGCTCCACTTGGCCTGGCCATGACTCTCGGTCTCATCAAGATCAACGCCGGTGTGCGAGACCGTCTCGGTGCCATTGCCAAAGAACATGTAGATGACGCTGAGCACATAGACGGTGATCAACACGCCAGCAACGACCAGCGAGATGATGTTGAGCTGTGGATCGTCGACCTGGGTGTAGAAGACATCGACCTCGCGTCCAGGCGTTGAGATTTCTTTGAAAATTTCAAACAGCGTCGGGATGATCAGGCCGATGACAGCGAGGGTCATCAGTGAGGCCGACATGCCCGTGAGGTTGCGGTCGAAGCGCTGCTTGCCGTGCTTGATCCCACCAAGCAGCAGGCTAAAGCCAACGATTAGCAGCAGGTTTCCGATGATTGATCCGGTCAGCGAGGCTTTGACCAGCTCGATCTTGCCTGCGCTAAGCGCAACAATCGTGATAATCAGCTCGGCGGCGTTGCCAAGTGTGGCGTTGAGCAGACCGCCAATTTTGGGGCCGGTGTGCAGCGCTAGCTCCTCTGTGGCTTCACCAAGTAGGGCAGCCAACGGGACGAGGGCGATCGCTGAGGTGGCAAAGATCAACATGTCGTTGTGCAGCAGAAATTCGGCGACAACTGCCAGCGGCACAAAGATCAACATCCAGCGAAGAATGCGCAAGCGCGACTCCTTTCACGTGCCGCTAGAGCGGCAACTACGGCTAATGGGGTTGGCCAATCATAGCATGGAATAGTCTTGTTCTGTACGTCCTTTTAGCGGAGAGGATGCAGCGCTCATGCTATAATTTAGAGGATGAACGTGCATCTACCTTCGCTTGTCAACTGGCTATCAACACTTGTGCCATCAGAGCGCCAAACCCTTGCCTACCTCTGGAATGTGGCGGCAGACGATCTTGAGACGCGCCTGCTTGATCCCGCGCTGCTGCATGCTCAGGTTGCTCGACTGGAGCCGCTTGAGCAGGCGGCCTTGCAGCAGGTGCTGCGCAGCGGCGGCACGATTGCAGTGGCGCGCCTTGAGCGTGACTACGGCACGATTCGCCCGACGACCGGCGTGGTCGCTCCGCGCACACTGCTGCTTGCGCTGCAGGGCGCTCCCTCGCCAGTGGAGCGCCTGTTTCTATACGGTCTGATTCAGCGCGTGTCGGGAGAGCATGGCCCGCTCTACGCGCTGCCGCAGGAGTGGCTGGAGCTGCTGCCTGCGCCGCCGCTGCTCGATGTGTCGGCCGCGCTGGAGCCGGTTGCCCCGCCGCGGCAGGCCCAGCTCGGCGACCCGAGCTGGTGGGAGCGTGATCTAGTAACACTGCTGGTGCTGGCCTATGCCGAGCCGCTGGCCCTGACCAGCGCTGGCGCGCTTCAGCGCCAGAGCGTGGTGCGCGTGGCGCGGCGCATGGATGTGGTGGCGGCTCCGACATCGGAGCAGCGCTGGCCCGAGCTGGCGCTGCTGCGCTGGATGGCGCTCGGCTGTGGACTGCTGCAAGATCGCACGCATACGCTGCGCATTACATCAAGCGCGCTTGCGTGGCTGGCGCTGCCACCAGCAGAGCGCTGGACGAGCCTGCTGGATGCCTGGCTCGATAGCCCATTTGATGAGCTAACCTACGTGGCGGGGCTACGCTGGCGCACTGCGCCGCTGCAGCGCCCTGGGCGGGCTGCGCGCTGGGCCGTGTTGCAGCTGCTGGCCGCTGCCCCGACTGGCTGGCACAGCATCGATGCGCTGCTACATGTGCTGCACCAGCGCAATCCCGACTTCGCGCAGGCTGATGGCAGCTTTGAGTCCTGGCAGCTCACCAACGCCGCCAATGACGTTTTTCCAAGCTGGGGCAGCTGGCCGCTGGTTGAGGGCGCGCTGGCGCGGGCGATTATCTGTGGCCCGGCCCACTGGCTGGGCTTGGTCGATCTGGCTGGGGCGGCGGAGCCAACGCTGGCGCGCTTGAGCCAGTGGGGGCGGGCGCTGCTCGGCTTAGATCCATGGCCAGATATGCCTGCTGCCTCGCTGCAGATTGACGCGACCGGCAGCATCGACCTGCCTGCGGCTGTGCCGCCGCTAGCGCGCTTTCAGCTGCAGCGCATCGCCGAGTGGCAGGCGACAGCCAGCGACGGCAGCGAGCGCTATCGGCTCACCGTCGCTGCGCTCGATGCGGCGCTTGATCGCGGCATTACGGCTGCCCAGATCCACACGTTTTTTCAGCGCTGGGCGCAGGATGTGCCACCGGCGCTGGTGCGGCAGATCGATACATGGCAGCAGCAGCGTCAGACGCTGATAGCCCGCTACGGCACTGTGCTTGAGTCCGCCGATCCAGCTATGCTGGCAGGCTTAGCAGCGGATGACCGCCTTCAGCTGCCGCCCTACCGCGCATTGTCGGCGCAGAGCTGGCTTTTCGACGCCGCCGATGCTGCTGCTCTGGTACAGCTGTTGCGCACACATGACTATGCGCTCACACCGCCGCCAGCAGCCAGTGAGCTGCCGCTGTCCATGGCCGATCTGCAGCGCTTGCTGGCTGCGGCGAGCGTCTGCGCCACGCTCCTGCGCTACGCGGGCGCTGAGACCGAGCTAACCCCAAGTTTTATTGAGCGGATACGCCGGGCCTTGCCAACGGCAGAGCGTGTCCAGGCGACGCTTTTAGCGCGTGAGATTGCACAGGCGCTCAACGTGCGCATGACAGAGGACGATAATGCGTGATCGGCTTTATTCAACGCCAGCACTGATCATCCGCCGCTCCGATGTGGGCGAGGCTGATCGACTGCTGACGATCTACACACCGCAGCTAGGGAAGTTGACTGTTGCGGCGCGCGGCGTGCGTAAAACCAGTAGCAAGCTAGCTGGCCATCTTGAGCTATTTGTGCATACGCAGCTCCAGCTGGCGCGCGGCCGCAGCCTCGATGTCGTTACCGAGAGCCGTGTGAGCGACCATTTCGCCACGCTGCGCTCGGATCTCGATCGGATTAGCGTGGCCTACTATGTGGCCGAGCTATTGGATAAAATGACGCCGGAGCAGAGCGATAACTCCGCCCTCTTTCGTCTGACCCGCGATGTGCTGGCGGCAATTGATCGCGAGAGCACGACTGCGCGCCGCGATGTGGTGCTGCGCTTCTTCGAGCTGCACCTGCTGTCGCTGTCGGGCTACCGGCCGCACTTTTTCCATTGTGCGGTTTGCGAGCGTGAGCTAGATCAGAGCGCCGATCGCTTTAGTCCAGCCGCTGGCGGTGTCGTCTGTGCAAACTGTGTTGCGCGTGTGACAGGAACGCTGCCGCTTAGTCTATCCGCCTTCAAGCTGCTGCGCTATCTGCTGCGCGGTGGCATTGATGATGCGCTTGCGCTGAATGTGTCACCTGAGTTGGCTCAGGAGGCTGGTTTTATCCTCCGCGTAGCCCTTAAACAAGTCTTGGAGCGCGAGCTGAAATCGGTGGAGTTTCTGAACTTGCTGCGCGGTTGACAAGCTGTATGTGACCTGCTACGCTAGGGCAGACCCGACCCCCATAAGGAGCATCTTCATGAGCTATGTTGATGAATTACTAGCCGATGGTGAGCAGATCAAACTGGAGTCTCATCAACATCCGTTTGTCTTTTTATCACGCATTGTGGCTGAGACTGTTTTGCTGATCATCTTGGGGTCAGCATTTGGGTTTATTATCAGTCAGAGCTTGCAGTCAGATAGATGGATTAAGCTACGGCCGTATATTCTGGCTGTGTTGGGGTTAATCGCATTGGTTGTGCTGGCGAGCGCCGTCTTCGACTTCTTGAAGTGGCGCAACGATGCGTTTATTTTGACTGATCGGCGCGTCATACATCTGCGTGGGATTGTCAACAAGTCCACAGTCGACTCTTCGCTTGAGAAGATCAACGATGTCCAGATGCGGCAAACGTTCTGGGGCCGTATGTTTAACTACGGCGACTTGGAGATTCAGACAGCCAGCGATAATGGCGACAACTATCTGCAAAATATCCGTGCGCCGCTGGAGTTCAAGCGTGCTATGCTCAACGCGAAGTCCGAGCACGATATCCCCATGGCCTACCGCAACGATCCAGCCGCTCAGCAGTCAGCGCCACAGCCCACTATGAACCAGCGCCTCAGCACTGCCGAGATTGAAGAGCAGCTCGTTCGGCTGGCCGATCTGCGCCAGAAAAATTTGATTACAGATGATGATTTCAACGCCAAGAAGCGTGAAATCTTGAGCCGGATGTAAATGTGTATGCACGATGATTTGATGGCCTCTGTTACGGCAACTGTCGATGTGATTCGCACGCACACTGATCGCGTTCCCAAGGTTGGGATTATCCTTGGCTCGGGCTTGAGCCAGCTTGTCGATCATGTTGATGCCGCCACTGTTATTCCCTACGATAAGATCCCATCCTTTCCGGTTTCCTCTGTGCCTGGGCACAAGGGCGAGCTCGTGCTTGGCACGCTAGCCGGTGTGTCGGTGCTGGCAATGCGTGGTCGCTTTCACTTCTACGAGGGCTACTCGATGCAGCAGGTGACGCTGCCGGTGCGGGTGATGCGCGCGCTTGGTGCCGATACCTTGATTGTGACCAATGCGGCCGGCGGCCTGAACACCGCGTGGAATGTTGGCGATCTGATGTTGATACGCGATCATGTGTTTTTGCCTGGTATGGCTGGCTTCCACCCGCTGCGCGGCCATAACGATGATCGCTTTGGCCCGCGCTTCCCGGCGATGCTCAACGCCTACGATACCCAACTGCAAGCATTTGCGCGCCATGCCGCCCAGCAGAGCGGAGCAACGCTGCGCGAGGGCATCTACGCTATGCTGGCCGGGCCGGCCTTCGAGACCGGGGCCGAGATGCGCCTGCTGCGCGCTGCTGGCATCGATGTGGTCGGCATGTCCACTGCGCCCGAGGTGGTCGTGGCGCGCCACGGCGGCATGCGCGTGCTCGGCATCTCGCTGGTCACCAATATCGCTGATCCTGCTGGCGCACCGGCCAATCACGAGGAGGTGCTGGAGGCTGGCGAGGCGGCCAAGCCCGTGCTGAGCGCACTGATCACCAGTGTCCTGCAGCAGATCGGCGCGGAGGTCGCCAATGGCACGTAAGCTGGGATTATTCCTAGCCTTTGTGCTGGTGGCGGTGCTTTCCTTTAGTGCTGGCCTGATTACAATGGCCCTGCACGTGAGCCAGCAAACGCCGGTCGCCCGTGCGCCAACATCAACACCGCTTGCTCTGGGTCCATCTGCGACTCCAGAGCTTTTTATTACACTGGTGCCCGCCGCTACGTCGGCTGCACTGCCAACAGCGAGCACCACGCCCACAGCGACTGTGACGCGCACCCCGGCTGCAACGCCAACATCAATTACCTGGGTGACGCCGGTCAGCACCACCGCGCCACTCTCGCGGGCAGCGACGCTGCTGGGCCTCGTGAATGTGGCGCGCCAAGAGGCAGGCTGCGAGCATGAGCTGCGCTGGGAGCCACGGCTAGCGCTGATTGCCCAAGCCCACGCTGAGGATACTGGCGCTGCTGGCGTGATCGATCACGTTGGCAGCGATGGCGCAACCTATCAGCAGCGCCTGGAGCGCGTGGGCTATGCTTTTAATCGGCGCGGCGAGAATATTGCCGCTGGCTTCGATGATCCGGCAGAGGTGTTGAATGTCTGGCTTGATGAGCCAGCCGACGGGCCACACCGCACCAACGTGCTGAACTGCGCGTATCGCGATGCTGGTGTTGGCATCGCCGAGCATAAAAATGGCTACCCGCTTTGGGTGTTAGATATGGCTGAGCCGCGTGAACCGTAGGCAGGTGCCCCATGGTGGTGTTAACGTCGCTTTGGGAAAGTTTCGCTGTGGTGTTCGATGCGCTGCTGTGGTTTTTTGGCAGCTACCTCGGTTTGCGCATGGTCTTTGTGCTGGCACGGCGGCGGCGCGTCGTTGGCGTGCTCACGGTGGTGAGCCATAGCCTGCCCCTGGTGACAGCACTGCTGCTGTTGTTATGGCGCTTCAACTGGCTGGATCGCTGGGTGCTGCTGCGCCATGGCCTCGAAACGCTGCTGGTTGTGCTGGCGGTCTTTGTCCTGCTGCACATTGGCGATCGCTGGCTCACACGGCGGCTGGAGGCCCAGGGCCGACCAAATCTCGTGCCGCGGCTGATGCGCGAGATCGGGCGGGTGGTGATCCTTGTCATCACGGTCTTTATCGCGATCAGCCGCTTCTTTCAAGCCCCGATTGGCACGATTCTGCTTAGCTCTACGGTCTTTACCGCGATCGTGGGCTTTGCCCTCCAAGACCTGCTCAAGAATGTCTTTGCTGGCATCGCGCTGCAGATCGAGCGTCCGTTTGTGCCTGGCGATTGGATCTACATCGATAAGACGCACAACTTTGGGCGGGTGCTGGAGATGAGCTGGCGTGCCATTCGCGTGCGGCCGCGCGATGGCCAGGTGGTGATCATCCCCAACTCGGTGATCGCGCAGCAGCAGATCACGAACTTGAGCGCCACCGGCCGACCGATCGCCATGCGCCTCACCGTCACCGTCGATAATCAGCACCCGCCAGCGCTGATCAGCGAGCTGCTCAAAGAGGCCGTCCTAGCTGTCGATGGCGTGCTCAGCGATCCGCGGCCGTTTGTCTACAGCCGTGAGTTCACCGCCGCCACGGCGCTGTACGAGATCAAGTTCTGGGTGGCGAACTACGAGCACTATCCCGAGCAACAAGGCACGGCGATGAGTCGTATATGGTATGTGTTCCAGCGCGCTGGTGTTCCCTTTGCCCCGCACGAGGTGGTGGTCCACTCCACAACCGTGGATCAATATCAGCGCCACGCTACCTATACTCCCGAACAAATAGTGCAGCGCCTGCGCAAGGTTGCAATTTTGGATGTGCTCGATGAAGGTGAGCTGTACGAGCTAGCTCCGCAGATCAAGGTCCAGCTGTTCACCGTTGGCGAGGTGCTGGCCCACCAGGGCTGCTACGAGACCAAGCTGTATGCGATCACGCGCGGGCTGGTGCAGGTCGAGGTGCTACAAGATGGCGCGCAGCCGCTGGTGCTCACCACGCTTGGCCCCGGCGAGGTCTTTGGTGAGCGCGGTCTGCTGATGGGCGAGCCACGCTCGGCCAATGTTGTCGCGCTGGAGGATACGCGCACGTTAGTGATTGATCGGGCTGATCTGCTGCCGTTTTTCGAGCGCCATCCTGAGCTGCCTGAGCGCCTCGCGTCGATCTTGGCGCAGCGGCTATCGGCGACCAATGCCACGCTGGAGCAGCAGCGTACGCTGGCACTCGGCCATAAGCGCACGTTGAGCGCCGATAATCCAACCTTGGCCGAGCGCATCCGGCGCGTGCTCTTTGATCTTGGCGCATGATGGGCTGCTGTGTGGTGGTGCCTAGGTTAAGTGTCGATGAGTTTCTGCTGCTGTTGGACAGATACTGCATGGCGGCGGCATTGTGCGGGTATAATCATAGATAGATTTCGAATGGTACGAATACAGGAAGGATAGATCTTTGGACGCAATACCCATTATTCTACTGTTGATCTTTCTGGAAGGCATTCTTTCCATCGATAATGCTGCGGTGCTCGGTGCGATGGTGGCCCACCTGCCGCGTGATCGTGAAATCCCCTGGCCGAAGCTGCTGCGTCCAGTGCGTCACTTTGCCTTCCGCACCCTTGGCTACCAGCAGGGCGCGGCGCTGAAAGTCGGTCTGCTGGGGGCCTATTTCGGGCGCGGCTTGATGCTGGCGCTCGCGTTTATTATCTCCAAGAATGATTGGATTTTGCTGATCGGGGCGGCCTATCTGTTCTGGCTCGGCATCAGCCACTTTGCTGGTATCTATCGCCGCAAGCAAGCCGAGGAGGAGGGTCACACGCTGCCGGTGCGCCAGCACGGCTTTTGGATGACGGTGTTGCTGATCGAGATCGCCGACCTCGCCTTCAGCCTCGACAATGTCGTGGTGGCGGTGCAGATCGATCCGCAGCGGCGCTTCTGGGTGATTGCGCTTGGCGTTGGCATTGGCATTGTGATTATGCGCTTCGCCGCTGGCATCTTCACGCGCCTGATCCAGTGGGAGCCAAATCTGGAGCACGCGGCCTTTGCGCTGCTGCTCGCCATCGGCCTTGAGACGATGCTCAAAGCGGTGTTTCACATTGAAACGCCGCACGAGCTGAAGTTTATTATCTCTATGCTGATTCTGGCGATCACGGTGCTGATGACCCGTGTGACGTGGCTTGGCTGGCTGAATAAGCTGCTGCACGTTGGTCTGCCGCTGGCGGCTGCGATCTACAACCTGATCGCGTTGATCTTCCGGCCAGTGCGCATGCTGTTTGAGCTGCTGCTGCTGCCCTTTCGCTCGCGCACGACGCCGAAGCCGATGAGCAAAGAAAAAAGCTAGCGCTGTTCACGCTAGCTACGCTGAGAAGTCCGGCTGCGGCCGGGCTTTTTAGTGCTTGCCGTTGAGCACGTATGGCTCGTAGCGGTAGACGATGCGGCGGGGCAGCGACCCCTCCACCAGCGTGCCCTCCGCGTCGAACTCCTCGGATTCGATCACACCGCGCTCGTGCCACAGCGCCACCAGCTCGTTGGCGCGGTAGGGAATGTGCGCCTTGAGCGCCACCATGCGCTGGGCCAGCAGCTGCTCGATCTGCTCTTGGAGCTGGTCAAGCCCGCTGCCGGTGAGGGCGGAGATCGCCACCCACGGCTCGACGGGGATGCCTAGCTCAGCGATCATCTCGTTGAGGTCGCTGGTGTTGATGTCGCCAAGCTTGTCGATCTTGTTGAAGACGGTCAAGATCGGCTTGTCGGCAACGTTTAGCTCGGCCAGCGTTTTGAGCACGGTCTGGGCCTGCTCCTCGGCATTGGGGTGGGTGAGATCCAGCACGTGCAGCAGCACGTCGGCCTCTTCGATCTCCTCAAGGGTGGCGCGGAATGCAGCCACGAGGGCGGTTGGCAGGCGCTGAATAAACCCCACGGTGTCGGTCATCAGGATGTTTTGGCCGCCAGGCATGCTCACCTTGCGCGTGGTTGGGTCGAGCGTGGCGAACAGCTGGTTGACGGCCAGCACATCGGCGTTGCTCAGCGCGTTGATCAGCGTTGACTTGCCAGCGTTGGTGTAGCCGACCAGCGAGACCACCGGTATGCCGGCCGCCTGCCGATTTTGGCGGTACAGCTCGCGGTGGCGATGGACATCGGCGATCTCGTCTTTGAGCTGGGCGATGCGCCGCCGGATGATGCGCTGGTCCGTCTCCAGCTGCGTCTCACCAGGGCCGCGCAGACCGACGCCGACGCCAGACCCGCCGCCGCCACCGGCTCCCTGGCGCTCAAGGTGCGTCCAGGCGCGGCGCAGGCGTGGCAGCAGATACTCGTACTGCGCTAGCTCAACTTGTAGGCTGCCCTCGCGTGTGCGCGCGTGCTTGGCGAAAATATCCAAGATCAGGGTCGTGCGATCAACGACACGCACGCCGAGCACCTGCTCGATGTTGCGCGCCTGCGATGGCGATAGCTCGTCGTCGAAGACCACCAGGTCGTAGGGCGTCTCGGCGCGCCGCTGGTCGATCTCGTTGAGCTTGCCAGGGCCGATGTAGGTCTTGCTGTTGGGATGGTCGAGCTTCTGCGTGACGATGCCCACCACCTTCAGCCCGGCGGTGTCGGCCAGCAGCGCTAGCTCGTCGAGCGAATCGTCAACATGCCATGCGTCTTTGTTTGCGTAGATCTCTGCTCCAACGAGCAAGGCCCGCTCAGCTTCGGCCTGAAGTGGATTAACTTTGGGTCGATCAAGTGTCGAGGTTTGGTTTGACATAATTCTCCTTGCTCGGGTGTGCATAGAGCGCTGGTGGCGTGCGAGCGGGTTTAGAGTAGGGATTGATTTGGTATTAATATAGACGTTTTGCGGCTGGTGTTTGTTCCCAATGGACGCTCTAGCGGCACATGTTGGCTACTGTCTGTGTAAGATAGCATAAGCTGTACCATTCGCGCCATCCATCAGCAGACTGATCAGGCACACTCCAACGTCAATCCATCGTAGGAGAGCTGAATGTGCTCTGGCAGCGCTGCGTTGGTGGCGGCGTAGTCCAGATCGTGGGCCATGTGCACGAAGTAGGCGCGGCGCGGCCCAATCCGCTCGACCACCGCCACGGCTTCATCGACCAGCATGTGCATCGGATGCGGCTGTGTGTAGCGCAAGGCCCCGAGAATCAGCGTGTCCAGATCATGTAGCAGCGCGTAGGTTGACTCGGGGATGCTGCTGACATCGGTGATATAGGCGCACGCGCCACAGCGAAAGCCGCGGATATCCCAGTCGCCATGCCAGATCGGCAGCGGCGTGAGCGTGATGTCGCCGACGCTGAACGGCTGGGTGTCGATCGCGTGTAGCTCCAGTTTCGGCCGTGTCGAGGGCGAGTCGCCAGGATCGAAGGCGTAGGCGTACTGGCTGCGCAGGCGCTCGATCGTCGCCGCCTGGGTGTAGACCGGCAGCGGAGTATGCCAGCAAAACGGGCGCAGGTCATCAACGCCGCCGATGTGATCCTGATGATGGTGCGTGATTACAACGGCGTCGAGCTGCTTAACCTGGGCGCGCAGCATCTGATAGCGCACGTCCGGGCCAGAGTCGATGAGAATCGTGGTGGTGGCGCTGCGCAGGAGCGCGGCGGTGCGTGTGCGCTGGTTGCGCGGATCGCTCGATGTGCAGACGGCACACTCGCAGCCGATCATCGGAATGCCCAGCGAGCCGCCACAGCCTAAAATTGTCAGTTGCATGCTGTACTCCTCCGTGTTTGCTGTATGGTAGCACAGCTGGCGGGCCAGCGGCTGAGCTGGCGCTGATGTGGGACTGAGCAGCGCGCGCTGTATGCTACAATCCTGTGCAGAAGCCTGCTAGTTTTGGAGGATCCATGGCTGACAAAGCTCCACAGCGGCTGAGCGCGCTGTTTCGAATCGTTAATCTGACAGTGCTGCCTGGCTGGCTGCTGATGATCTTCGCCCCCAAGAGCCGCTGGACACGGCGGCTGATCGAAGACGATACGCTCTTCCTGGGCCTTGGCGGCGTCTATGCCGCGATGCTGGCCCAGTCGGTCGCCGCCAACCCCGGCGGGGCCAGCGATATGATGAACCCGACGCTCGAGAATATCGACCGCCTGTTCAAGCAGGGCGGCTACAAGGGCACCTTCGCTGGCTGGACGCACTATCTGGTGTTTGACTTCTTCGTGGGCCGCTCGCTGTTTCAGGATGCGCAGGAGCGCGATCTGCCGCACTGGCTGCTGGCTCCGGCGCTGCTGCTCACGTTTATGAGCGGCCCGGTTGGTCTGGCGTTCTATCGCATTGTGGTGCGTCTGCGAGGTGGCCGATGAGCGAGCAAGTCGTCTACCGCCGCGCGCCGCTGGCGATCGTCTCTGACATTATCTTGCCTGGCCAGACCAACAACCATGGCACGATGTTTGGCGGTGAGGTGCTGGCGATGATGGATAAAGCGGCCTCGATTGCCTCGATTCGCTACTGTCGTCAGCTCGTCGTGACGGCCTCGACCGAGCGCATCGACTTTCGCACGCCCATTCATCGCGGCGATATGGTCGATATGTACGCCCGGGTGATCTTCACCGGCACTACCTCCATGATTGTGCGCATTGACGCTTGGACCGAGCGCGCCCTGACCGGCGAGCGCGAGTGGTGCACCACCGGCTACTATGCCATGGTCGCCGTTGATATCAATGGCCGCCCCTCCCCGATCCCGCCGCTGCTGGTCGAGACCGACGAGGAGCGCGAGAACTGGGAGCGCGGCGAGGAGATCCGCGCGGTGATTAAGGCGCGCACCCGCGATGCGCGCAATCAGCAGCCGCCGCGTGATCCGCAACAGGAGCAAGCATGAAAGCAGTTATTTTTGATCAGCCCGGCGACGCCCATGTTCTGCACATCGGTGATGCGCCCGACCCTGTCTGTGGCCCTGATGAGTTGCTGGTGCGGGTGCGCGCCACCGCCGTCAATCGCGCCGATACGCTGCAGCGCCGGGGCAAGTACCCGCCGCCGCCAGGAGCCTCGGAGATTTTGGGGCTGGAGATGGCCGGCGAGGTTGTTGCGGTGGGGGCGAATGTCAGCGGCTGGCAGACGGGCGAGCGCGTCTGTGCGCTGCTGGCTGGCGGCGGCTACGCCGAGCTGGTCAGCATTCCGGCCGCGCTAGCGCTGCGCATCCCGGCCAACCTGAGCTACGAGCAGGCGGCGGCCATCCCCGAGGTGTGGATGACGGCCTACGACAATCTGTTCAACTGGGGGCGGCTACAGGCAGGCGAGACGGTGCTGATCCACGGCGGCGGCTCGGGCATTGGCACGGCGGCCATCCAGCTGGCGCGGGCCAAGGGTGCGACGCCCTACATCACGGCTGGCGCGCAGGCCAAGATCGAGCGCTGTGTGGCGCTTGGCGCGCAGGCGGGGCTGAACTATCGCAGCGAGGACTGGGCGGCGCGCATACTTGAGCTGACCGACGGGCGCGGCGTCGATGTGATCCTCGACATCATCGGCGCGGACTACCTGGAGCCGAACATGCGCTGTCTGGCTGTCGAGGGGCGGCTGGTGATCATCGCCACCATGGGCGGCGCGGAGGCGCAGCTCGATATTCGCACGCTGATGCGTAAGCGGCTGACGCTGGCGGGCACCACGCTGCGCGCTCGCCCGGTGCCCGCCAAGGCCGCGCTCGCCCGCCAGATCGAGCAGGATGTGCTGCCGAAGTTTGCCGACGGCACGTTCGAGCCGGTGATCGAGCGCGTCTTTCCGCTGAGCGAGGCCGCCGCCGCCCACGCCATGCTTGAGGCCAGCGAGCACTTCGGCAAGATCGTGCTGCGCGTCGATGGAGCCGCCGATGCGTAACTCCGAGCGCTTTGTGCAGGCCTACAACCGCATCGAGCAGTGCCTGCGCAGCCTGCGCGGCGGCCAGCGCGACAGCGGCTTTCGGCAGCTGGTTGATCAGACGGCGCGGCACTCGGCGCTGGTGCGGCGCTACCGCCGACAGCTCAAGGAGTTCGCCGAGCTGCGCAATGCGATTGTCCACGACACGGTCGATAGCTATGTGATCGCCGAGCCAAACGATCGCGCCGTGCGCGACATCGAGCTGATCGCCGACCGGCTGACGCAGCCGCCGCAGGTCGATAGCCTCTTCGCCCGCGAGGTGACGACGTTCACGCCAGACACGTCGCTGGCCGATGCGCTCCAGACACTGGCGGCCAACAACTTTTCGCAGGCCCCGATCTACGAGCACGGGCGCTGCCTGGGCCTGCTCAGCGCCACCAGCATTGCCGAGTGGCTGTCCCAGCAGCCGCCGCAGCGCCCGGTGCTGCTGAACAAGCTAACGCTGCGCGATCTGCTCAAGACGATCACGCGCCAGGAGGACTGGGCGACCGTGGAGCGCACGGCCTCCATTGCCGATGTGCTGGAGCTGTTTCGGCGCTTCGAGCAGCGCGGCCTGCATCTCAAGGTTGTGCTGCTGACCGAGAGCGGCAGCGCCGACCAGCGCCCGCTTGGCGTGATCACCATGAGCGACCTGCCGTCGATCTACGCCATCCTCGACGGTGAGGAGTAGCTGCCCTCAGATAGCCACGGACCCTATTCGCCTGATCATCGACGGATAGGGTCCGTGGCCATCGTTTCAAACAAGGTAGAGTTAATGGCGTGGAACAGCATCATTGGTGGTGCCATAGTATTGCACCACTGCACCGGTGACAATGGCAGCGAAGTGATCACCTGAACCGCTGTTAATCCAAAAATCTGAATTTGGGCATCCGCCTGAGCCTGAACCTGCTAGAGCTTCAGTGGTAATGGAGGTTGTGTAGTATCAGTAGATCACAGGATTGGCTCGGGTGGCGTGTAGGGTCGGTACGGTGCGAGCGGGATAGCCCGAACCATGCCGTAGATGGCCGTTACGGC
>JABXJS010000121.1 GCA_013538855.1 Herpetosiphonaceae bacterium | reverse complement strand
GTGGCTCAGGCGTGTTGCTTGGCGGCACGGGCGTGTTGCTTGGCGGCGGCGGCGGCACGGGCGTATTGCTTGGCGGCGGCGGCGGCACGGGCGTGTCGCTCGGCGGCGGCAGTGTGTCCGTCGCTGGCACCGCTGTGGGCACCACGATCACTGCGATTGGGGTGTTGGAGGGCACCGCTGTGGTTGGACGGGGCGTGTCGCTTGGCGCAGGTGTCCGCGTCGGCGTCTGCGACTGGAGCGCCGTGGATGTCTGCGTCGCCCGCGCTACGGCGGTGAGGAAGGCTGGATTGACGGTGGGCGAGGCTGGCGGCAGCGTCGCGGTCGCCGCTGCTGTTGTCGGGACAACTGGCAGCGACGATGGGGTGAGCTGAGCCGTGGTAGAATCATCATTACTAAAGAGCAGCACAGCACTAACAAGATAGGCCAGCACAATCACAGCCAGCAGGCCCACCAGCCCGAGGTAGATGCGGCGGTCACGTGGCGATAAGCCCTTGAACCAGCCGCGAATCCCGCTCGGGGGCACCGGCGCAACCGACGGGAGCGCCGCCGTTGTTGGCACTGCCTGACCGGTGTATAATGGACAGTTGACGTGATTCCCGCTGAGACAAAACGAGTTTTGCGGAACAGGAATCTCCTGTGGCTCACCGGTGATATAGCAGCGATGTTCTGGCGTGGGCGAAGCGAAGCGGATGGAGCGATTCTGCTTCAGGCCCACATACGGACAATGATGGCCTGATTCCACGGCATCCCTCGATAACTACAGGTCCACTGGCTGCGTGAACCTCATTGCTCTGGCCTGATGGGTTCTTTTCTACCTTGGTGTGCTGCCATTATACCGTACCGCTGGCGGTGTGAAAAATATCCTTGATTGCTGAAAGGTGACTCATGGCGATTTTATTGATTGCTGATGTCCACGCAAATTATACGGCCCTAGAGGCGGTGCTCGATAGCGCCGGCTCCGTTGACGCTGTCTGGTGCCTGGGGGACACGGTCGGCTATGGTCCGCAGCCGAATGAGTGTGTTGCGACTGTGCGCGAGCGCGCCGAGATTGTGCTGGTCGGCAATCACGATCTGGGCTGCCTGGGCACGATCTCGCTGATCCAGTTTAACCGCGAGGCGCGCATCGCCAATGAGTGGAACGGTCAGCAGCTTGACGACGAGCATCGCACGTTTTTGCTGGACCTGGAGCCGATGGTGCGCGTCAGCGACGCTGTGACCCTGGCCCACGGCAGCCCGCGCGATCCGGTGTGGGAGTACGTGCTCGATGCCGAGATCGCGCAGCGCGTCTTTGAGCACTTCGATACGCAGCTCTGCTTTGTCGGCCATACGCACCAGCCCGCCATCTACCAGCTCAAAGGCCAGCGCTGCGCGCGCATCGTGCCCTCCGATGGCCTGGTGCTGGAGCTAGATCCGGATGTGCGCTATGTGATCAATCCGGGCGGTGTCGGCCAGCCGCGCGACGGCGATGCCCGCGCGGCCTGGGCGCTCTACGATCCCGCCGCCGCTACCGTGACCTTCCGGCGCACGGCCTACAACATCCGGCGCACGCAGTCGCTCATGATCGACGCTGGCCTGCCCGAGCTGCTGGCCGCCCGCCTCAGCTTCGGCCTCTAGCCGCGTCCGCCAGCAGAGAACAGCACACGCGACGCTGATATGCCACCATCAGCGCCGCGTGCGCTATGCCCAGGTCCGTTTTTTGGGGATGGTCTGCGCCGTGGTTGATGCGGCGTCGGCGCGGCGTGGGCTGGCTGATTGCCCGCCCGCGCGCTGGTTGCCCCGCCACGTGTCGGCAGCGCCACCCGCCCTGGTGCGACAAACAGAGCGCTAGGCAATCGCGCCCAGCGGGCGGTGGCGCGTGGCTGCGGCTACGGCTGAGCCGCCGCCCAGCACCAGCGCCGCTCCTTCAGCAAAAAAGACGCGCGCCGAGGCGAGCTACACGCGCACACGCAGGCCATCGTAGGCGAACTCGATGGCGCGGCCGCGCTCGCGCTGCACCTTGGCGGCGATCTGATCTAGCGCGCTCGGCAGAATCTGATAGACCTCTTCGATGTGCGCCAAGATCACGCGCTTGGGCTGTAGCTGCTCGACAATGTTCAGCGTGGCGTTGAACGTACACTCTTGCGCCAGGATCGGATGGCCAAGCGGCACAAGTCGCTCGCCTGTTAGCGGGTGTACGTCAACGACGCCCATCGGCAGGCAGGCTAGATCGACACCGCGCAGCTCTTGTGGCGGCTGCCAGCCGACGATCTCGTCCATAGCGATCAGCACGCGCCGCCCGGCATGTTCCAGCAAAAAGGCGTAGACATACGCCTCTTGGAGCTGGATGGGCGTAACGGTCACATCGGCGACGCTGAGCGACTGGCCTTCAGGCACAACCTGCAGATCGACGACGCCGATGTGCTGGTAAAAGTCGAACTTGGCCTGGAGGCCCAGCCAGCGTGGCCAGTCGGCGGCGACCTGCTCTGGCAGGTACACCGGCGTGCAGCGCGAGCGCTTGGGCAGGCCAAGCCAGTCGTTGTTCAGGCTCTCCCAGACGCGGCTGCCAGCGGTGTGGTCGGGGTGCCAGTGTGAGTAGAGGCCCGCGTTGATTGTGCTGATGTTGGCGCGGTTGAGCTGGGCCTTGCTCTCCTCAGGTGTGTCGATGAGAATCTGCGGGCCGTGGACGAAGATCGATGGTCCGCTGCGGGCAGCAGGTGCGCCAGCAACGCGCGCCTGCGTGCACACAGGGCAGTCACAGCCAGGCAGCGGCGTGGTGGTTGCCCCGCCGCTGCCAAGCCACTCAATCTCAAGCTGCATCGCGGCTCCTTTCGCGCTAGGCCGAGGCGGCCGAGGCGCTGGCGGGTGTCTCGCTATCGGGCATCCACGGGTGGCCGAGCGGCTGATAGCTGCTGGCCGGTGGATTGCGGCGCACGATGCGGCGCAGAATAAAGATTGCGGTGCACACGCCGATCGCGATCACGCTGGTCAGGCGGGCGGTGGAGAGGCCGGTGGTGCAGTTTGCGCCGCCAACGCCGCTGGTGCAGAGCTTGTCGACGCGCAGGTCCTCGATCCAGAAGCGCCCAATCGAGTAGAGCACGCCGTAGATCAGCAGCGAGTCGCCCCGGCGCAGGCGCTTGCCCCAGCGGCGCTCGATAAAGATAATCGCCGCCAGCACGCCAAGGTTCCAGAGCGACTCGTACAAAAATGTGGGGTGGTACAGCGTCTCCGGCGGATCATTCTTGGTGGAGCCGATGCGGTACTCCATGGGGATTTTGAGATTCCAGGGCAGGCCGTTGTCGACCGGGCCGCCGTAGGCCTCGCGGTTGAAGAAGTTGCCCCAGCGGCCCACGGCTTGGCCGACGCTCAGACATGGGGCCATGATATCGAACCAGTCGAGCACGTTCAGCTTGTGCCACGTGCAGTAGATGATGATGGTAAGCATCGCGCCGACAATCGCGCCATGAATGGCCATGCCGCCGTTGGCTGGGTTGATGATCGTCAGCCAGGATGCATCGCGGTACGACGGCCACGACGACGCCACATACCACGCGCGCCCGCCAATCACGCCGAGCGCCAGGCCCAGCGTTAGGCCATCCCAGGCGTGATTGGGATTATAGCCACGCGCGCGCCCGCGGTAGGAGCCAAGCCACGCGCCTAAAATTGCCCCCGATAGAATACAGACTGCATACAGACGAATATGCAGCGGCCCGAGTGAAATTAAGTTTGGTCCAAATGGCGGTTGCATTCCAAAAACTCCTTTGTCCGCTTGTTCCTGGCGATTGTACCACCATCCGCAGCCGGGTAGTGGTATGTAACCTGCTGCTACTGACGCTCATGGTTCAACACAACCGCTTGATTCTGTGAACTGAGGAGGAATGGCAATGCGAAAACTGCTTGCACTGTGTTTGGTGGGCCTGCTTGGGCTTGGGCTAGGCTTACCGGCAGCAATCGCACAAACAACACCAACTCCGGCCACCGCCGAGCTGAAGGACGTGGACGGGAATGTCGTTGGTCAGGCAACGCTCTTGCCCGCTGCCAACGGCACCGACATCACCGTGGTGGTCAGCGGCCTTACGCCTGGCGAGCACGGCATTCATATTCACGAGACTGGCCAGTGCACCCCGGATTTCCAGGCCGCTGGCGGGCACTTCAACCCCACCAGCGCCGAGCACGGCCTGAATAATCCCAATGGCCCGCACGCTGGCGATCTGCCCAACATGACCGTTGCCGATGATGGCACTGCTACCTACGACACCACCACGGACCGCGTCACGCTCGACGACGGCCCCAACTCGCTGTACGATGCCGATGGCAGCGCCCTGATCATCCACGCCAACGCCGATGATCAGATGACCAACCCCTCCGGCAACAGCGGTGATCGGGTTGTCTGCGGCGTGATCCAGGTCGCCGCCGATGCTGCCGTTGGCACCCCCGTTGTCGGTGGCACCGCGACGCCTGCAACCGGCGGCACGGCTGACGCGACGGCGACCCCAGCGACCGGCGGCGCGACGGCGAACTTACCAACGACCGGTGGCACCGGCAGCAACCTTGCCTGGCTGGCTGGGCTGGCCTTGATCTTGCTAACACTAGGATGGCTAGTAGCTGTGCGTCGACCGCAGCAGCCGCGCGCCTAATTATAAACTCCACAGCTGTGTGGAACATTGTCTCACGCGACCGTCAGAATATTCTGACGGTCGTTGTGATGTTAAGGGCTAGGCAGCTGGGCGCGCCAGTTGGCCTCTAGCGCGCTAAGCGACAGGTTGTAGACAGCGCTGTAGCTGGCCGCGCCAGGCTGCTGGCCGCCGCCGCTCACGTAGAGCGCATCGAAGGCCGCGCGCCCATACTGCGCCAGCAGGTAGTCTACAAAGGCGGCCCACTCGTAGTAGAGCACGTTCATGGCGTCGATGCCCAGCCCCGCGTAGTGCGTGCTGAGCGGGAGCGCGCTGCCGTTGTGCTGGTAGCGCGCGGCGAAGGCGGCAAACGTAGGCTCGCCGCCGAGCCAGTAGCGGCCTGCGCCCCAGGTGGCGAAGCCCTCGGAGAGCAGCAGGTCGGCGCTGAGGTGCGGCGGGCCATAGCGATCGTGCTCGAGCTGGTGCACAAACTCATGGGCGGCGATGTTGACTACCCGCTGGCTGGCCACGCCGGGACAGCTGTAGATCGTGATCACGCGCACGTCGGAGTAGGTGATGCCGTGGAAGCCGCAGCTCTCGTCCTGGGTTAGCACAACGCGCACGCGCTGGCTGAGCTGAATCTCGGTGCGCTGCTGCACATAGTCGAGGGCGGCCTGGAGATCGGCGCTGAGGCTGGGCAGCTCGTCGCGGTAGGTGTCGGTCTCCAGCACAAGGTCGATCTGCTGCGTGGCCCAGTCAACGTCGGAGCGCTGGATGACCTCGGCGCGGGCTGCTGGCAGCGGGGTGACGGCGTTGACCGGCACGCTGGCCTCGGCGTAGCCGAAGTAGGCGCTCAGCGGCGCGTAGGTGCGCTGTGAGCTACTGCGCATGCTCCAGACAATCAAGACAACGAGCAGCGCCACCAGCAGCAGCGGCGCACGATTGGCGCGCCACGATGTGGGTAGGTACACGGGATTCCTCGCTAGCTCAACGCGTCGTGCTGAGGGGACACTGCGTGAGGGATAGACAACCGACGGCGGACCGGCAGCACACCGCAATCGGGCGAATGACGGATGGCAACGGCCCTGGCCCATTGTAGCATGATCGGATTAGCTTAAAATACTTCACTGTATGGGCATATAGTCATCTTGCAATATTCCGCAGGCGCGGTAGAATGCGGCGAATTATGCGGAAAGGAAGTCGTGTGTGCAAGCGATAGTTCAACAACCTACAGCTCCGCTGACGAGCGAACGTCCGAGCTTGCGGCGCAATATGCTCTTAGGGATTTTCAACGGCGTCGGTTTTTCGCTAGGCGATGCCTTCAGTGATCCAAACCTGGTGCTGACCGTGCTGGTGAGCCAGCTTGGCGGCTCGCCGGAGGTGATCGGCCTGCTGCCGACGCTGCGCAACGCCGGCTGGCTGCTGCCGCAGATGTTCAGCGCAGGCTGGGTGCAGTCGCTGCGCTACAAGCTCACGGCCTACCGGCTCACCGGGCTGATCCGCTGGCTGATCTGGCTGGGCATGGTGCTGGTGGTGTGGAACGCCGCGCGCTGGTCCACCTCGCTGGTGCTGCTGCTGTTTCTGCTGATGTACGCAGCCTACAACCTGACGGCGGGCATGGGCGCGCTGGGCTTTCAAGATGTGGTGGCCAAGACCATCCCGGCACAGCGGCGTGGCACCTTCTTCGGCCTGCGCAACTTTTTCGGCGGGCTGCTGGGCTTTGTGCTCGCCGGGCCGCTGGTCGGCTGGATTCTGGCGCGCAGCGGCCCGTTCGCCTTTCCGCATAACTTCGCCGTGCTGCTGCTGCTGACGCTGCTCGCGATCACGCCGGCGCTGATCGCCTTCGCCTTTATCGACGAGCCGCCGACGCTTGATCCGCCGACGCGCGCCTCGACCAAAGCGCTGCTGCGCCAGATTCCGGCTGTGCTGCGCCGCGACGCCGATCTGCGGCGCTATGTGAACTCGCGGATTGTGTCGCGCCTGGCGATGCTGGCTGACCCGTTCTATGTGCTGTATGCTAGCGAGGTGCTGCACGTGCCGCCGCGTATGATCGGCGTGTACCTGGCGCTGCGCGTGTTCAGCGCCGCCTTCTCCAACCTGTACTGGGCGCGGGTGGCTGATCGCCATGGCAACCGGCTGCTGACGCTGCTGACCAACGCCATCTGGATGCTGGTGCCGGTGTGGGCGCTGCTGGTGGCCGCCTGTGGCATCTGGTTTGCGCCGACGGTGCTTGGCTGGCTGTTTGGCGGCGTGTTCATCCTGACGGGCCTGAGCATCGACGGCGCAGGCATCGCCCAGCTCTCCTACCTGATGGAGCTGGCCTCGGAGCACGATCGGCCGCTGTATCTGGCGGTGGCCAACACGCTGATGGGTGTGGCCTCGTTCTTTCCGGTCATCGGCGGCGTGATCATCGGCTGGCTAGGCTACGAGGCGCTGTTTGTGCTCACGGTGGCCTTTGGCCTGTGGGCGCTGTGGCTGTCGTATCGCCTGCGCGAGCCACGGACGCTGGCCGCCGGGGAGCTAGCCGCAGCGAGCGCGTAGCGCTATTTATCTTCGGTCCAAGGCGCGTCATCTCACTGCGAGGTGGCGCGCTTTGCTATGTTCAGGTTTGTTGAGTGGATGGTGCTGGTGCTGTGGTTGGCGGGCGGGCGTGCATAGGCGTGCTGCTGCGTGGGCGTGCGCAAGGCGGGCGCTGTGCCATCACGGCTGGCTGATGGGAGCGCGCTGCGTTTGCGCCGTTGCTGAGCGCATACGCGGCGAGCAAACAGGGCCAGTATGGGGCTGCGCTGGCGCATGCTGTTCAACCTGCGCAGGCTGGCGGCCCTGGCCGTGCTAGGGAGATAGCGTGTGGATTATTGTGAAGGAGGTTTGGAATGGGACTGCTTGGTTGGGGCTTGCTGGCTCTGGTGCTGGCGATTATCGCCGGCGTGCTGGGCTTTGCAGGCATTGCCAAAGGCACGGCCTACTTTGCGCGGCTGGTGTTTAGCCTGCTGCTGCTGACAGCGATTGTGCTCTTCATACTCGTTTTTCTGGGCGTTGGCGCGGTGGCGCTGCTCTAGGAGCAGCAGAACGTCGGCACAGCAAATGCAGTAGGTGGGTAGCAACCCCTTGTTCATAGGCTGTGTTGGACATCAAGACCGCACTATTTTTTAGGAGGAGCATATGGGCTTACTAGGCTGGGCGATTGTCGCCCTGGTTGTGTCGCTGATCGCTGGCGGCCTCGGCTTTACCGGTGTCGCACGTGGTGCGGCAACCGTGGCGAAAGTGTTATTTGGTATCTTCTTGGTCGTGGCGGTGGTGCTGTTTATCCTGCTGCTGCTTGGCGTTGGTGCAGTGACCTAGCGCCCGCTGAGCATGCGCACCTGCGCGGCAGGGTCGGCAGCGACCACAATTGACTCGCCGACGAGGATGGCATCGACGCCCCACGAGCGCAGCAGCGCCAGATCAGCGGGGCTGCTGATGCCGCTCTCGGCAACCAGCGTCGGCCGCTGGGCGTCGCCAACTGGCGGCAGCCCGGCGGCCACGTTGTGTGTTGTTGCCAGATCGACCTTGAAGGTGTGTAGGTCGCGGTTATTGATGCCCACGACCAGCGCGCCGACAGCCTGGGCGCGCGCCAGCTCGGCGGCGGTGTGCACCTCGACGAGCGGGGTCATGCCCAGCGCAAGCGTCAGCTGATGCAGCGTCGCCAGCGTCGCATCGTCGAGCATGGCCACGATCAGCAGCAGCGCGTCGGCCCCGTAGGCGCGGGCCTCGAAGACCTGATATGGATCGAAGAGAAAATCTTTGCGCAGCAGCGGCGTCTCCAGGCCGAGGTCGCTCAGGTGGCTGCGGATGGTGCGCAGGTAGCTGAGGTGGCCCTGAAAGAAGCGCGTGTCGGTGAGCACCGAGATCGCCGCTGCGCCATGTTCGGCATACGTTTGGGCCAGCGCCGTAGGCTCAAAATTCTCGATCAGCACGCCCTTGGAGGGGCTGGCCTTCTTCACCTCGGCGATGAGCGCGAGCTGCTCCTGGCGCAGGGCGGCAGCGAAGCCACGTGGCGGCGGGGCCTGCTCGGCCTGCTGCTGAATGCGTGCGAGCGGCACCTTCAGCTTCTGGCGCTCGACCTCGACCTGCTTGTGGGCGAAGATGGTATCGAGAATAGTTGTGCTCATAGGGCTGTCCCCTCCTCGGCGACTAGGACTCAGGAGCCAGATAGGGCGAGCCAACGGCGATGTAGCCATAGCCCCGCTTGACCAGCTCGGTGAAGTCAGGAATCATGCGGCGGCCGTCGATGATCAGGTAGGGTGGCTGCACGGTGGCCTCGATGGTGCGCGAGAGGCCGCGGAACTCCTCCCAGTCGGTGGAGATGAAGAGCATATCGCTCTCGGCCAGCGCCGCCTTGGGCGACTCGTGGTAGGTGATGCGCTCGAAGAGGTGATTCTGCTCAGGGTTGAAGAAGCGCTTGGCCTCGGCGATGGCCAGCGGATCGTAGGCGCGAATCTCGCGCACGCCACGGGCCAGCAGGGCCTCGACGACTTGGAGCGACGAGGCGTCGCGCATATCGTTGGTGCGCTGCTTGAAGGCGAGGCCGAGCAGGGCCACCGTCTTGTTGTTGAACGAGGCCCCGGCCTCCTCGATAGCGCGGTCGATCAGGTAGGTTTTCTGATACTCGTTGATGCGATAGACCGCCTGTAGCAGGTCGGTGGCCTCGCCAACACTATTGAGCTGATAGATCAGCGACTGAATATCTTTGCCGAAGCACGAGCCGCCAGCGCCGTTGGAGACATACGAGCCCCAAGTGCTGATGCGGTCGTCGGAGGTGACGCCGCGCTTGAGGTCCTCCATGCGAATGTTGGGCAGGCTCTCGCCGAGGCGCGCGCCGACGCCGTTCCAGAAGGAGATGTAGGTGAGCAGCAGCGTGTTGGCGACGTACTTGATCGCCTCAGCGGTCTCGGGCGTGGTCTCGAGATAGCGGATGCGCACGTGGTTAGTGAACTGCGAGTAGATGCGGCGCATGATGCTGAAGTCCTCATCCGTATCTGCGCCGACGACGACGCGATCGGGGTGGCGTGACTTCTCAACGGCGTTGCCCTCGGGGAGGAACTCGGGGTTGGAGGCGACGCCGGCGTTGGGCACATTGTGCTGCTTCAGCACCTGCTCAAGCTGGCGCGCCGTGCCGACGGGCACCGTGCTTTTGTTGACCAAGACCACGCGGCGCTGATCCTGGCGCTTGGCCAGCAGGCCGGCGATATGGGTGACGGCGTTGAAGTAGTAGCTGAGGTCCGACGAGCCATCGCGGTTGGGCGGCGTGGGCAGGCAGAGAAAGATCGCATCGACGCCCTCGATGATGTTGGTGAGGTCATCGACAAAAAACAGGTAGCGCTCGTGGTTCTCGGCGATAACGGTGGCCAAGCCTGGCTCGTTGACATAGTGTTCGATCTGGGCGCGCTCGGTGGAGCGATAGGCGCTCAGGCGCTGCTGATCGATATCGTAGGCATACACCTCATGCCCATATTCTGAACACACCGCTGCGTGGGTTAGGCCAACGAAGCCGGTGCCGGCGACGATAATTTTCATACATCCTCCTGAGTGAGCGTTAAACTGGCATGCCGGCCTGGCGTCGCAAGCGCAGCGCAAGGCGCTCGCGCAGCTCCTCAAGCCGCTCGACATAGGCGGCTTCGTTGATCGGGCCGGTCCACATAATCAGCGCGTCCTCACCGTTGTCGGTATAGTAGCGCGGGCGGGTGCCGCTTGGCTCAAAACCATATTTGAGGTACAAGCGCTGAGCAGATTCGTTCGAAATACGCACTTCCAGGGTTAGGCGGGTGGCTTGCAGCTCGATCGCCTGATCGATCAGACCATTGAGCAGCAGCTCGCCGATGCCCTGGCCGCGCAGCGAGGGCATGACGGCCAGCGTGGTGATGTGGGCCTCGTCGACCATCAGCCACAGGCCGCCGTAGCCCACAATCGGGTAGGGGCTAGGTGGGCTAGGCTTGGTGAAGACCGTCGGCAGCAGCGCACGCAGGAGGCCACTGCGGCGTGGCTGCGGCTCCGGCGTCTCGTCGGGGGGCAGCGTGGGGCTGCTGCGGGCCACGAGGTAGCGGCTTGTCTCGGGCGTGTTCAGCTCGCGGCGGTAGGTGTTGGCCGACCATGGCATCGTGAAGCTGAGCCGCTCGATCTCTTGAACCCGTGGAATATCTTCCTCCCGCATGCGTTGCAGAAAGTAGTACATAGGCTGCCCTGACGCTACTTCAGTGGTTTCACTGAGTCGGGTTCGATAATGAGCTGTGAACGATGGACGCCATTCAGGCCAAAGGTACCGCCAGTCTGGAAGGTGCCGCTGACCTCGACGAGGCCCCAGACAAAGCCGTTTGAAGGGCCGACGTTGAGCTCGGCCGATTTGTCTGGCGGAAAGCCCTCCATCGAGATGGGCGTGCCAACTGGCTGCGGATTGATGCCAGCGGCATCGCTCTGCAGCGGCATCTCGGTTTGAATACCGGCGGTGAGCAAGCCGGAGGTGGCCTGAGTCCAGAAATAGAAGCCGTGGGTGGTGACCCGCTGGCCGTTATACTTCTCGGGGTTGTTGACAAGCTCAGTGACAGGCACAATGCCTGCGGGGACATCGCTGGGAGCGCTGACTGTTTGGCGCTGGATGGTTTCGATCGCCTCCGCTTGGTTCACGGTCAGGCGATACTGGTAGCTGCCATCGGGGCCGTAGCCGCCAGCGGTTTCGAAGGTGCCCTGGACGCTGACGGCACCATAGGCGGAGTCGACAGGACGATGCAGGTTCGCCTGAATGTCGCTGGGCATATTTTCCAGCCAGACCGGCGTGTCGAGCGGCTGGGCGTCGGTGCCATCGTCGCGGGTGGAGACGCCTTTGACGAGCACGGAAAGCCCATCGGGCTTCCACAGATACTGACCCTGGACGGTGACCGTCTTACCGGCAAACTGCTCGGGCGCGGCCACAAGATCGTAGATCGTCGGGTCAGATGTGTTGATCGCCGGTTGGTCTGCGCTTTGACCGCAGGCCACAAGCAAAGAAAAAAGGGCTACGCAGAGCAACCCTTGTATGAATCGTCGCATCGATATTCCTCCTTATCGGCGGGTGATTATAGCAGAATCGTAGGGCAGCAGCAACCGCAGCATGCGCTGCCGCACGCCGATTCTCCCGCTTGGGCCGGATGCGCTCGGCCCCCGCTGCTGCTATGCTAGAGCGGCTTCGTTTTAGCCTGGAGGTGGCCCATGGAGGTCGTAACGTTCGCTGATGCGCAGAGCTGCCTTGATCGCTGTCAGCCGTGGCTGGAGGCACGCGAGGCCGAGAACAGCCTTATGCTAGGATTTTTGCTGCGCATGGCGCAGCGCTCGCTGACTCCGGCGTGGCTTGGCTGCGTGCTCGATGCTGGCGTGCCGCAGGTGGTGGCGCTGCTTTCGCGCGGCGAGGTGCTGCTGAGCGACTCGCTCACGAGCATGGCCGCGCTTGATGAGCTGGCCGCTGCGCTGATCGCCGGGGGCTGCGCTGTGGAGGGCTGGATCGGCCCGCGCGCCGCTGGTGTGCGCCTAGGGGAGCTGTGGCAGGCTGCAACTGGCTGCGCAGCCAGCGAGCAGATGCCTGAGCTGCTGTATCGGCTGGATACGGTGGCGCTGCCAGAGCCGCTGCCCAGCGGCACGCTGCGGCTGGCGCACACCGCTGAGACCGAGCTGCTGGTTGATTGGGTGTGTGCGTTTGAGGCCGAGGCGCTGGGGCAATCGAACCCCGACGAGGTGCGCACGATGGTCGATCTGCGTCTGCGCAATGGTGATCTGTTTGTGTGGGAGGTCGATGGTGTGGCGGTGGCGCTGGCGGGCGTGACGCGGCCAACGCGCCATGGCATCTGCATCAACAGCGTCTATACCCCGCCAGCGTGGCGGCGGCGCGGCTATGCCAGCGCGCTGGTGGCCCAGCTCAGCCAGCGCCAGCTCGACAGCGGCTACCAGTTCTGCACGCTCTTCACCAACGAGCGCAACGCCACCTCCAATGCGATCTACACAGCAATCGGCTACCGCCGCATCGCCGTGTGGTCCAAGTATCGGCTAGCTGCCTAGTCCAGCAGCACCACGAGCGGGCGCTGCCCATCAGGCAATCGGGGTGGCACAGCGCCGGTGTGGCCGTGGATGCCGCACGTGCGGGGCTACGCTGGAATGCGCAGGCGTGAACCACGGCGTAGGTTTTCAAAAAAAGCGCCTGCGGGGTGTTGATTTAGCGCGGTGGGCGAGCGCAAGCAGACTGCGCAGCGCTGCCCATCAGGCAATCGGGGTGGCACAGCGCCGGTGTGGCCGTGGATGGCGCACGTGCGGGGCTACGCTGGAATGCGCAGGCGTGAACCACGGCGTAAGTTTTCAAAAAACGGCGGCTCCCGTCGATTAAAAGTTCGACGGGAGCCGCCGTGCATTTTAGGCGGGGACGTAGCGGATGGCGCTGCTGGGGCCGTAGGTGGCCTGCTCGGTGGCGTAGAGGCCGCTGGTGATGACCGACTGCATCTGGCGGTGGACGATCTCGCGGACGGTGGCGTGCTCGATCTCGTCGAGCGGGTGGGAGCTGCGCAGGGCCACGGTGATGTCGTAGGCGGTGAACCAGGTGCTCTGGGCGATCTGGCGATTGAGCGCGTCGGCGACCCACAGCTCTAGCTCGGTGGGTGTGACTGGCGAGCGCTCACCGTCGTCATCGTCGTCGCTGGCGCTGCTGGGCGCTGCGGGCGCGCTGCTGGCGCTGCGGGCGGCGCGCTTGCGCACGGGCGGGCCGCTGAGCAGCTGGGCGTCGGCGGGAAAGACGCGGTAGCAGGTGTGCAGCGAGGTGGCCACCAGCAGCACCATACGTCGGTTGCTGAGCTGCGGCGGACTGCCTGGCTGCGCGTCGTAGACCGGGCGCACGCCCATGACAATGCCCGCCTTGGGCTTGGCGAGGCCCTTGGTGCGCACGCTGCTGCCAGCGCCCTGGCGATCTTTGACCACAATATGCTGAAACTCAACCCATTGCCCTAGTTGCATGACCATGCTCCTTTTACTGGATTGCCCACAGCGCGCCCATCAACGTTGCTGTTTGGATGGGCGCAGGGCTGTGTCGCGGCAGGTGTATTAGCGCTCAAACGTGACCAGATAGCGCAGGCTCTGCTGCGCGTTGGTGTAGATGATGAACTCGTCGAACTGGAGCTGGCCACCCCACGCGCCGGTGTGGCCAGCCTTGCCCCAGACCGAGTCGTGGCCCTTGGGTGGCTCGCGCAGGTCGCTCATGGCATCTTTGGCCACGTAGGGCTTGCCGAGCGCGACATCGGCCAGAAACAGGAAGTTGGGGATGTGCCGCGTGCGCACCGAGCAGTAGTTGATCGACTTGCTGGAGCGGTTGGCGAAGTAGATGCCGTGGCCGAACATGCGCCCGTTCGAGGCCGTGCGCGGGCAGATCAGGCCGCTGCGCAGAATGTGGCGCACGTTTTGGCCTGCGGTGCCGTGAAAGAGCAGCTGTGTGTTGTCGCGGCCGCGGGTGTTCTGCTCGAAGGCCTTGCGCTCGGCGGCGATGCACACATCAAAGATATTGCGCACCTTGACGTTGTAGCCGTGGGTGAGCGTGCGCTCGATGTAGTCGACCAGCTCGCCGAAGCGGGTGCTGTTCTGTGGCAGCAGGCTTAGCTCGGCCCCAAGCGCCTCGTAGGGCGAGACCTGCGGCTGCGCCTGCTCGATCTGCAGCGTGGCGATGGCGGCCTCAAGCTGGTTGAGGCGATCCTCCTGCTCGTCGAGGCTGGCGCAGAAATTTTTCACGACGGTGTCGGGCGTGATGCGGCTAGGCAGCTTGGTGGGGATGGCGTTATAGAAGTTCTGGACGGTGCCGGACAGCATCTGAAAATCGCCGCTCGACTGGCTCTGCTCCCAGTTGGCGTACTGCTGGAGCGCCAGCAGCAGCAGCTTGCGCCCGCGCTCGATCTGCTCCTGTGAGACGGCGTCGAGGCCAACGGCGAGATAGGAGGCGATCTTCTCGCGCGCCTCGGTGTAGATCCAGTCGACGACCTGCTGCACGCTTGGCTCGATGGCGATGCTCGGCGGCGGCGGGGCCACGGCGGCCACCTGCGGCCGATGGAGCGCGACCTCCTGATAGCCCTTGCGCATCTTTTCGCGAATCTTGCGCTCGACCCAGGCGGGGGTGGCGACGCGCTCGTCGATCTGCGGCTGGTTGCCGACGCGGCCATACGAGGCACGAAAGACCACCTGGCCGTTGCCGAGCGGCCATAGCTCGACGAGGTAGTACTTATTGTTGTTGCCGTTCAGGTCGGTGAGCTGAAACTTGCGGCGCTCGCTTGGCTCGCCCGTTACTACAGGAACCGTTGTCATTGGTCCGCCTCCGTTACATTCAAAACAGGTGCTCGATTGCCCTTCCGTTGAGATTAGTGTAGCGGAGGTCTGTGACATTTAATGACACACGGCCCGACCAAACATGCTGGTCGGGCCGTGATGGAGTGTGGTGGGCTACCTTTTAGCTGCCGACAACCGCGCTGAGCGCATCATTTGCGGCAGCGCGCAGCTCCTGCACCTGCTGCTGAAGCGTCTGCACCTGCTGTTGATCACGCAGGTCGCCGAGGTTAACGAGCACGTTGGCGGTTGCGCCCATCACGGCGGCGTGGGCCAGGTAGGCCCCGACCTGGGCGTCGGTGCGGGCGTTGGGATTGCCCTGATCGGCCAAGATCGCCAGCGAGCCAAGCACATCGAGGGCGCGCTGGGCGACGCTGAGCGGCACCTGGGCGGCGTGGAGCGTGGCGGCCTGGATGGCGGCGTCGCGCTCGGCCTGCTGCTCGTCCGTCTCCTTGGGCTGCTTGACGGCCTGCATCACCGCGCTGTAGGCATCGCTGTCGGCCACCGCTAGCTGGCTTAGCTCGCTGCCGAGGCGCTCGAGGATGTCCAGGCTCTCGCGCATGGTATCCTCGACCTCGGCGTACTTTTTGCGGCCAACGGTGAGGTTGGCGACCATCTGGCCGAGCGCGGCTCCCAGAGCGGCGGCGAGCGCCGAGGCCGAGCCGCCGCCGGGGGCGGGCGTGCCAGCGGCGAAGGTGCGCAGCGTCTGGGTGGGCACCCAGGTGGCGGGCTGCTCGGCGCTGCTGCCGCTCGCGGCGGCGAGACGTGTCTCTAGCACCTGCTCGCGGCTGAAGTTATTCAACTGGAGATAGTGCTCGGCGGCGGCGAGCAGCGCGTCCTGCGGCACGAGGCCGACGATCTCGCTCTCGGTGGTGGTGACGCCGTAGCGCATGGCCTCGGCGCGCACCATCTCGACGACGCGGGCGATCGGCGTGCGCTTGTAGTTGACCAAGTTCATCGAGATTTGGGCGCGGCCGTTGACCAGCAGGCCCAGCGCCTTGGCATAGCGCAGGCCGCCGGAGCTGTGGCGCACCGCCTTGGCGATCTTGTTGGCGATCTCCACATCGTCGGTGTTGAGGTAGATGTTGTAGGCGACCAGCGGCTGGCGTGCGCCCACGACGGTGGCTCCGGCGGGCGTGGCGCGCGCTGGCCCAAAGTCGGGCACGCGGGCCGGATCGTTGGCGATCGAGTCGCGCCAGCCCTCGTACTCGCCGCGGCGCACATCGGCCAAGTTGCGGCGCTCGGGGCGGGTGGCGGCCTCCTCGTACAGGTACACAGCGATGCCCAGCTCATCGCCGATGCGGCGGCCGACCTCGCGGGCTAGCGCCACGCACTCGGCCATCTTGGTGTCGCCGAGCGGCACGAATGGCACCACATCGGTCGCGCCGATGCGCGGGTGCTCACCCTTGTGCTCGTCGAGGTTGATGAGCTGCTGGGCGGTTTTGACCGCCTGGAAGGCGGCTGTGCCGACGGCATCGGCCGCGCCGGCGAAGCTGATCACCGTGCGGTTATGGTCGGCATCCGACTGAACATCGAGCAGTTGAACGCCGGGCACCTCCGCAATGCTGCTGCGGATGCGGTCGATGACCTCGGCCCGGCGACCTTCACTAAAGTTGGCAATACATTCTACTAAAGCCATCGAATCTCCTTTGACTCACAGTGGCCTGCGGCCTATGGTACTACAAAACCGCAAATGCCTAAAGCGCCGCCCTGGCTGCGGCGTGCACGACCTTCAGCTGCGCTCAGCCGCCAGCGCGCAGCTGCACACTTGGTGACGAACGCCACAAACTTTTGATGTTGATTTGACCTGCGCTTAACATCGGTGCGCTAGTGTGAGCGCAAGACATCAATCACCGCAGGATGCCTGGGCTAGCCTATGTTCAGGCGTTGTGTGTTGGAGTTGGTATGAAGCGTGTTTGGATGCTGATAGTGATCGCGCTGGCGCTGGTTGGATGTGCTGCCGAGCTGCCCACCGCCACCCCTGCCGCCAGCGCTACGCCAGCGAGCGCGGCGGCAGCGCCAACCGCCACCGCGCCGCTAGCAACGGCGACTGCGCTCAGTGCGCCTGCCTTGGCCGTGCGCGGCACCATCGCCATCGACGGCTCAAGCACGGTGTTTCCCATCACCGAGGCCATGGCGCGGCTGTTTCAGCAGCGCGCACCGAATGTGAATATTCAGCTTGGTGTGAGCGGCACCGGCGGCGGCTTTAAAACCTTCTGCGCTGGTGAGACGGTCATCTCCGATGCCTCGCGCCCGATCAAGGCCGCCGAGGCCGCCAAGTGCGCCGCTGCCGGCATCGACTACATCGAGCTGCCAATCGGCTTCGACGGCATCTCCGTGGTGCTGCACCCCGCTAACGACTGGGCCACCTGCATGACCGTCGCCGAGCTGAAAATGATCTGGGAGCCGTCGGCCGCAGGCCGCATCACGCGCTGGAGCCAGATCCGCCCAGGGTGGCCCGACCAGCCGCTGGAGCTGTACGGCGCTGGCGTGGACTCGGGCACCTACGACTACTTTACCAGCGCCATCGTTGGCGCAGAGGGCGTGAGCCGCCAAGACTACATCGGCAGCGAGGATGACTACCTGATTGTGCAGGACATTATGCAGAAGCCCGGCTCGCTGGGCTTTTTCGGCTACGCCTACTACCGCGAGTTTCAGGACAAGCTCGGCATCGTGGCCATCGACAACGGCAGCGGCTGTGTCGCGCCATCGGAGACCACAATCAACACCGGCACCTACCAGCCGCTCTCACGGCCGATCTTTATCTATGTGCGCCGCTCGGCGCTGACCCAGCCGGCGGTGGCGGCCTTTATCGAATTTTACCTGGCGCACGTCGCCGATGTGGTGCCGGAGGTCGGCTATGCGCCGCTGCCGCCACGGGCCTACACGCTGGTTCAGCAGCGCCTTGAGCGCCAGGTCACCGGCTCGGTCTTCAGCGGTGGCTCGCAGGTCGGCGTGTCGATCGAAGATATCTTGGCCCTAGAGGATCAGTGATGCGCTGGATTCGTCGCTCTATCCGCACCAAGCTGCTGCTGGCTTTCAGCGTTGATCTGCTGCTGATGTTTGCGCTCGGCAGCTTTGCCGCCTATCAGCTTGCGACCATGAACACCGCCGCGACGTTCGTGGAGCGCTACACCATCCCCTCGCTGGACTTGACCGACAAGTTCGATCTGGTGATCACTAAGTACCGCTCGCTGCAGCTCGAGTACATCATCAACCGCTCCAGCGCCGACCGCGCGCGCATCGAGGCCGAGATGGCCGAGCTAGAGCAGTCGATGCAGCGCTACTTTGCCAGATATACGCCGCTGATCGCCAGCGCCGCCGAGCGCAGCGCCTACGACGAGCTGCTGGCGGCCTGGCTGACCTACGCCAGCGCCAACAACGAGCGCTTTCTGCCAAGCACGCGCCTGGATAACACCGGCACCGTTCAGCCTGCCTTCAATCGCCTCAACCCGCTCTACGACGAGCTGGTCAGCGCCGTGCAGCGCCTCGTCAACCTCACCCAGGCGCAGGCCAACACGGCCCTGAGCAGCGTGCAGCAGTCGTACCGCAGCTCGCGCTATGTGATCGCCAGCGAAACCGTGCTCTCGCTGGTGCTGTCGGCGCTGATCGGCCTGGTGCTGGCGCAGCGCATCGCCCGGCGCATCCGCAAGCTCACCGATGCCACGGCGGTGGTGGCCGCCGGCGACCTTGAGCGCCGGGTTGTGGTGCGCACGCAGGACGAGCTAGGCACCCTCGCCAACAGCTTCAACCAGATGGTCGTGAGCCTCAAGGAGCAGCGGGCTATGCTGGAGGTGCGCAACGCCGAGCTCCAACAGAGCCTAGAGACGCAGCAGCAGCTCACCGAGGACCTGATGCGCCGCAAGGCGGCCGAGGAGGCTGCTGTGCGCGCTCGCGCCACCGCCGAGGCCGCCAGCCAGGCCAAAAGCATGTTCCTGGCCACCATGAGCCACGAGCTGCGCACGCCGCTCAACGCCATCCTCGGCTACACCCAGATCATGCACCTCCAGGCCAGCGCCAGCGGCCACAGCGACTTTGTGCCCGCGCTGGAGCGCGTGCGCTCCGCCGGACGCCATCTGCTCACGCTGATCAGCAACGTGCTCGACTTCTCCAAGATCGAGCAGGGCAAGCTCGACATGAACATCTCGGAGTTTGATGTGGCGGCGCTGGTGCGCGATGTGATCAGCGTAGTTGCGCCGCTGGCCGAGAACAACCAAAACTCTTTACAAGCCGTCGAGCGTCTGGAGCAGCCGCTGTTTCACTCCGACGAGGGCAAGCTGCGGCAGGTCTTGTTCAATCTGCTCAGCAATGCGATTAAGTTCACCCACAGTGGCATGATCACGGTGCTGCTGCGCCAGGAGCAGCGCGACGAGCGCCACTGGCTGCTGATCGCCGTCCGCGACACCGGCATTGGCATCGATCAAGCGCAGCAGCAGGCGCTGTTCAAGCCCTTCACCCAGGCCAGCCCGCTGATCAGCCGCACCTACGGCGGCACCGGGCTGGGCCTGGCGCTGAGCCAGGAGCTGTGCCGCCTGCTTGGGGGCACGATCAGCGTGGAGAGCGCGCCTGGCGTTGGCTCGACGTTCACCATCCAGCTGCCCGACCATGTGGCTGCTGGCCCATTTGCAACTGTCAATAGTTTCGATACCACAGCTTCAACGCTCACAGGCTAGCGCCGCCTGGACTAGCCGCATTCGAAAGGATTGTGTCCTATGGCAACCATTCTTGTGGTGGACGACAACGCCGACAACCGCTTTGTGCTCAGCCAGATGCTGCGCCTCAATGGCTTTCAGACCTACACGGCCATCAATGGCCGCGACGCCCTGCGCCAGCTGCAGGAGCTGACCTTCGACCTTGTGCTGATGGATCTGGCTATGCCGGAGATGGACGGCTGGACCGCGACCAAGCATATGAAAGCGCATCCTCACTTGCTGCATATTCCTGTGCTCGCTGTGACCGGCCATGTCACCGCCGACGACCTACAGCGCGCCCAAGACGTTGGCTGCCTCGACTACGTGGAGAAGCCCATCGACTACGAGCGTATGATCTCCAAGGTGCGCCACTACCTCAGCCACGCCCATGCTGTTGGCGCGTAAGCCGCTGCCGCTCCTCGCTGATACCTGCGCCCGCACGTCGTCGCCCACAGGCGGCGTTCTTTGCTTCGTGCGGCGCGTGTTGGCTGAAAAAGCGGCGCTGATTCAGGCGCACGGCTCAGCCGTAGCCGCAGCGACCCTGACGGGTACCCGCTCGGCCGCTGGTGCAGGCGGGATAGCCTAGCGCTGGGCTGCGCAGCTCGACAATGGGGCGGCGATTCAGCGCCCAGCAGCGTAGTGGTGTGGAATGAGTCACGCGGCCCATGTGCGGTCGAGTGAGCAGCAGCGCAGGCGGGCAGCCGGCGGCGGTGGGCCAACCACGGCGCAGGTGGTTCCGCAAGCAGGGCGTATGGAAAAATCTGCGTTGCTAGTGTGGGCGCACAGCTCAGCCGTAGCCGCAGCGACCCTGACGGGTACCCGCTCGGCCGCTGCTCCAGGCGGGATCGCCTAGCGCGTGGGTTGAGCTGGCTCTGGCGCAGGTTGGTGTGGATAGACCTTGTCTTGAATGGAGGGGGCGCGGATGACGAACGTCTCAGCGGGCGTCTCGACCTGCACGACAGCGTGGAGGACATTGGCGGGGAAGCAGCAGAACTCACCGGCGCGCACCCAGAACAGATCGGTGTTGACCTGGACGAGCAGCGCGCCCTGGAGCACGATGAAGCACTCATCGCTCGTGGTATGCAAGTGCAGCGGCTCGCCCTCGGGCGGAACCCAGCTTGTGGCGGTGTTGTTGTACCAGATCTGGAGCCGCTGCGAGCGAAAGCCGACGGCATCAGGCGGCTGCGCGCCGGCGAGCAGTGTCGAGTAGGGTGGCAGCGCCTGATGGTGGAATGGCGGATCGGGCTGGCTCACAGTGCTACACCTTTGAGATCAGCGAAGACAGGCGGCGGCGGAAGGGCAGGCCGAGCACTGTAGCAGCGGCCTTGGGTGCCTCATCGATCAAGCGCTGGCGCTCGTGCTGGCGCTCGCTGCGATAGGCGTGGAGCACCGGATTATCGGGGTGCTCAAGCAGGACAGCATCGGCCAGCTCGATGGCGACCTCGGCGTCCTGCAGCGCGCCGAAGTGATCTTGGGCGGCGACGAGCTGCTCGTGGAGCGACTTAGCCTCCTTATCGAGTGCGGGCATAAACAGCTCGAGCGTATAGCGCAGGTGCTTGATGGCGATGCGCAGGCGATGGAGGGTTGCTGGCTCGGCGCTAGAGAGATCGACCTCATAGGCGCGAACCTGCTCGTAGTGATCCCAGATGATGCTGCCGAGCCAGTGGCGCACGAGGGTGCGCGGGCGCTCGTGCGGATCATCGACGAGCTGGCGCAGGCCAGCGCCGGGCGTGAGCACAAAGTCATCGAGCTGCTGGAGCAGCTTCGTAGTTTTGGAGCTAGCGAGGCGTGCGAGCATCTGCTCGCGGCCGGTGTCGCGCTGGGTACGCAGGAGATCCTGCAGCGGTGTGAGCTGGGCGGCCTGTGGGCCGAGCTGGGCAGCGTGTTCGGCGAGGTGCAGCAAGAAGACATCGGCATCGCGGACAGAGCCGAGGCTGGTTGCGAGCTGCTTGAGCTGTTTACGCAGCGGCTTGACCTGTTCGGGATCGTAGACAGCGGTGCTGAGGGCGGCGAGGGTTGCGCGGATGCGTCGGATCGCGACGCGGGCATCGTGAACGCCCTCGGGATCGGAGCCGATGCGAGCGACGGGGAGGGCCTGATGCAGCTTATGGGCGTACTTAGCCAAGATCGAGCGGCCGGCCTCGGCGAGATCGGCGGTAGGCTGCATGGGAGTGAGATCGCGGGCGGCCTCCAGCTCGGGTGTGCGTTCGCGCTGCTCAAGCAGCATCACACCGCGCTGCATCTTCGAGCGCTGCTCAGGCTGGAGTGGAAGCTGCTGCTCGACGATGTTGCAGAGCGCCTGGAGGTCAGCGGGCGTGCCTTGATCTTTGAGTTCGATCTCCAGCTCGTGCATGGGCATAGAGCGGCCGTCGGCCTCAATTTTGCCACGGTCGAGGGCCAGCTCGGCGACGATCACGTCAGCGCGGGAGACGAGCCAAGTGCGGCGGCGATTGCGGATCTTGATCAGCGGCATAAGCTGAGCGCTGCCGACGAGCTGCTCGACGGGGTCGGCGATCTCGGCGGGCCAGTGGGCGCGTTGATCGCGGTGCTGCGGGTCGAGCTGCTGCTCGATCTCGTGGCGCTGGTGGACGGCGCCATGGACGGAGCCAGGCGACTTGAGCGTGAGGTGGTAGCGAGAGCCATCGTGGCGAATGCGCAGAGCGATGCGCTGCTGCGAGAGCGTGCGCTCGGCGGTATCGAGGACAGTGTCGCGCAGCTCGTGGGTGGTGCGTGGGCCGAGCGCGAAGGGTGCCCAGTCGATGCTCTCGATATCCTTGGCCTTGATGCGCTGAAGCGCCGTGTACTTGGCTTCTTCTTCCATAGCAGCTGAAACTCCTCGCGAGCGAAAGGCGAATCTGCCTGTAGTATCAGTAGATCACAGGATTGGCTCGGGTGGCGTGTAGGGTCGGTACGGTGCGAGCGGGATAGCCCGAACCATGCCGTAGATGGCCGTTACGGC
>JABXJS010000120.1 GCA_013538855.1 Herpetosiphonaceae bacterium | reverse complement strand
GCCGTAACGGCCATCTACGGCATGGTTCGGGCTATCCCGCTCGCACCGTACCGACCCTACACGCCACCCGAGCCAATCCTGTGATCTACTGATGATGGCAAACGATTCATCTGGGCTGATGTTGAGAAAATCCATGTAGAGCCGGGTGGCACGGCCAACGCCACCGTCGGCTTCAAGGTATGGAATGCCCAAAATGGTCTGCACCTCATGGGTTGCTAGGTTGATGCGGCGGCCAACATCCTTGTCGTTGACGATGGCAAATGCGCCGCTCTGGGCAATATCAAATCCATAGATAGAGGAGAAGTGGGCACTTGTGCCCACGCCATCTTGAAATTCATGCTGATTGTAGCTGCCATAGACCGTGGTGACAGTGCCAGCGGTAAAGTCATCGATCTGCCGAATCGTGTCCTGATCAGCGATGAGCAGCGTGCCACTTGGCGTAAACGCGATGTTGCCAGGGCAGCTAAACTGGGCTTGGCTGCCTAGTCCATCAAGATGCCCCCGCCCATTGCCGCCGGCCACAACTGCGACTGTGCCACTGAGCTCGATGCTAAGAATTTGTGCCCCATGGCAGTCGCTAATATATGTGACTGTGGTTCCTGGCCGCATGGCTATAGAGGTGTTGTAGTTGCCAATGATATCTGTTAACTGGGGGATGCTGCCCACTGTGGTCACGGCACCGTTGGCGAGATCGATGCGGCGCATCCGCGCTGGCAGCGTGCTCTCTAGCACAAGCGCATAGCTGTTGTCGGGACTAAGCTCGATGCTGGAGGGATATGTGAAGCGCGCTTGTTGGCCGAGACCATCTTGATCGCCACGCTGATTGGTTGCGCCAGCCACAATACTTGTATGCATCGTCTCTAGATCAACCCGGTAGATGACTGGTTGCTCTATGCTGACCATCAAAGCCCAGCGCTGGTCGTTGCTGATCGCAATATCACGCAGGTTCAGCGTTGATGGCAGGCTCTCGCCATATGGCTCAAAGCGTGTGCTGTCGTTGGTGCTTAGGTCAACCTTGGCCCGTCCAATAATTGCAAAGCTGCTGTCAGGACTGATCGCTGCCTGTATACCAGCGAGGCGGGTAAATTCGCTTGGCCCAACCGCTCCATATGGTGTGCCAACGAGCAGCGTTGGTGTCAAGTCTTGCTGGATGGATGGACGGATAGTTCGCAGCCGCAGCCAAGCCTGGTCAAGGTATTGATCGGTGGTAATGATAGTGGTGCTGGTGACGACAGCCCCAGGCATATAGGTTGGATGCTCGGTCGTCGTCTGCATCTGGATCGAGCCGCTGAGCTGGATGGGCCAGCGCTCGCTGTAGAAGCGTCCGTTACGATTGTCGCGCGCCGTTAGCTCCAGCGCGTACAGCCCAATCCCGCTGGAGAAGGTCAGCGTGAGCGGCACACTCACCGCAGCGTCGAGCGCTAGGCTCAGCGAGATTGGCTGCGCTTGAATCGGCCGATTCTCTGGCGAGTAGAGCGTGAGCGTGCCCTGCAGACCGCCAGCGACACCACCGCGGTTGACGATGCCGATAGCCAGCGGTGTGGCGGCCGTGGCGGTCTCGGGCACGCTAAAGTGCAGCTGTGGCCCATTGATCCATAGCCCCAGCTGCTGCTGCCATCCTGAGAGCTGCGCACTCGTGAGCGTCAGGTAGTACGCGCCAGGCTGGAGGCTGCTGGGCAGCGTGGTGCTGAGCAGCAGCTGGCTCGCGCTGCCGCTGGCGCTCACTGGCAGCGTAGTGCTGAAGGTGCTGCTGCTGAGCTGTAGGCTGTAGCTGCCGTCTAGGTTGAGACCCAGCTGCCCGACGGCAAGCTCGCTGGTAAGGCTCAGCGGTCGTCCGGCTGCGCTGCGCTCGGTGGTCAGCCGTAAGCTTGAGCGCAGCACTGGCATGCGCCGTGCGAACAGCAGCGACCATGGCTGCCCATTGCTGAGGGTGCCTGAGCCGCTGATCTCCAGCGTGTAGTTGAGCTGCTGGCTCCACAGGCTGGGCAGCGCTAGGTTAAGCGCGAGGCTCTGCTGGCCCACACCAAGGCTGAGCGGCTGCAGCGGACCAGTGATGACACTGGTCGCATCGCTGGCGCGGATGATCGTCTGGATGGCCCCGCTGCCGCTGTGGCCGTGATCGCTGATTTGCACCTGTAGCGCGCTGGTGTTTGGCTGGCCCAGCCGCAGCGGCGTAGTGAAGTCAACAGCTGTGATTGCAACTGGTGCCTGGGCTGTGATCGTGCGGGCGATGCTGGCGCCACTGCTGGGCAGCGCTGCGCGCACCGTCAGATCGGCGTTTGCACTCAGTGCAGGCAGAACGATGCTAAGCTGGCCCTGCTGATAGCCGACGCTGGCGCTAAGCGCAGTGGTGCTGCTGAGCACTGGCTGGGCGTTAATGCTGACAAGCCAGTCGAGCTGCTGCGCCTGCATATCCACCGTGACAGCGGTGGCGGTGATCGTCTGTGCCGGGCCGCTGAGCAGTGGCTCGGGAGTGAGGCTCAGCCCCAGCGCTGGCTGTGCTAGCTGTAGGGTCTGCGCTTGCTCTGTGAGCTGCGTCTGCTGCTCATAGACACGGATGCGCACCGTGGTTGCTGCGCTGACCACGGTTGTATAGACGCTGGTGGCGCTGGCTCCGGCGGCGACGGTTATGGTGAGCGGCTGGGTGCTTAGCGGTGCTTGTGGGCGCAGCACCAGCGTGCGGGCGCTGCTGGCGTGGTTAATAAGTGTGGCTGTAAGCGTGGCCGTGCTGCCAAACAGGTAGCTGTTCTGATCCTTGGCAACTTGAAACTCCAGCGTTGGCTGTGGCCCGGCGACGGGCTGCACTTGGTACAGCGGCCCAGGGATGGCCAGCGAGCGTGACCACTCGTCCGGCGTGCCCAGGTAGTAGTTGAGGCGGAAGATGCCCGCCTTCTCCGGGGCCTGAACCTGGAGATCGAGGCTGCGGCTCTCGCCGCTGGCCAGCGCCGGTGTCAGCGTGATCGCTCGGCTGCGCACAAGCGCGAGCGGCATCTCACGCGCCCAGCGTGCGCTGGCGGCGGCGCGGTAGTCATAGTAGTTGTTCCACACAGTCGCCAGCGTGGCGCTGGTCGCGGTGCTGTTGCGCAGGGCTGTGTTGATCGCCAGCTGCTGGCCCGGCGCAACGATCTGCTGTGGCGCTTGGCCGCTGGCCTGAAGGTAGCCCTGGGCGAACAGGCTGCCAGCGAAGGCGACGTCGTCGGGGCTTTGCAGGCCGTTGAGCACAAAATCAGGGTAGGCGCTCATCGCCACAACGTGGCCATTGCCATAGGCGTACTCGATCAGTGCTGGGAGCTGGTTGCCGGTGGTGCGCAGTAGGGTGACGCTGGCGTTTGCGGGCCACGCAGTGAATGAGCCGTCGATCTGAATATCGGGCAGATCGCTGCTGATGCCCGCTGTCCACGGCGAGCGGCCAACCACGCGCACCGACTGCGTACGGCAGAGAATGTCCTCAACATAGCCAAGGCCGCGCACCTCGCCGCCAGGCAGCATCTGCCAGTCGCTGCCATGGGCCTGGGCTAGCACGATCAGCGTGCCGCCGGCTGCAACGTAGGTCTCTAGCCAGCGCTGGGCCTGTTTGCTCTCCTGAAAGCGGTAGAGGCCGCCGCTAGGGATCACCACCACCGGCGGGGCCGTGTAGGGCGAGACATAGCGGCTTGGCAGCCCGGTTGCGCCGAGACCATAGGCGATGCGAATCGGCGTGACCTCCAGTCCAAAGCTCTGGATGCTGCGAATCGCCTCCACCGCCAGCCCCGCGTCGAGGACGCCAAGGCCGCTGGATGCCTCTAGCTCGCGCAGCTCGTGCTGCAGCGCCAGCTCTTGGCCGCGCAGCTGGCTGTAGCGCCGCTCGGCAAACGCTAGTGCGCTTTGCAGCTCCTGGTGCTTACGATCATAGCTGGTGTTGTTAAGCGCGTCACCAAACTGGTTATAGGTTAGCTCAAGCTCATCGGTGAGGGTGCTACCAGGCGAAATCGGTACGGTGCTACTGATCAGCCCTTGGGCATGCAGAGTGGCTTCTTGGGTGATCTGATTTGCCTCTTCAACGTAACGCTGATCCCACTGTGAGTCGCTGTTGAAGTTGTTTAGCTCCTGCTGGCGCAGCTTTAGCTCCCAGTAGACGCTGGCGCGGCTAAGGCCGCGCGCCTCGGCAGCGGCGATCTGCGCCCGATAGTAGCTCAGCGTGTCGTTGCCCTCTGGAGCCTCCCAGAGCTGGGCGTCCAGCGCATCACGGCGGTCGTCGGGCATGCGGCTGGGCGGCGGCGGCGGGTTGCAGTTGTTTTCCTCGGCCTTCTGCGCCGCCTTGTGTGCAAGCTGAAAGATTGTTCTGCTTGTATGTACAAACTTGAGGTAGTCGTAGGTATGGATGATAAAAAGGTAGCCACGATAAATCGCAAACGGTATGTCTAAAACGCCGATTGCTTTAACATAGAATCCAGCCTCTAAACTGTACTCTGTCTTTAGGCTGATCGAGATCGAGTAATCACTTGGACTGGCCGCTGTATTAAGCTTGAACCCTAAAGTAGGCTTGATATTAAACTCGGACACTGTACCAATCGGCACCTGTACAAGCTTAGCAAACTTGCCGATTGTTGCGTCATCAAATGCCTTTTGGAGCAGGCCGGCTACATCATCGAAGAGAAAGCCTAAGTGTTTAACATAGACTCTGGCCGCCTCTTCAGCGGCTGGATCGGGGCACTTGCTCGGGTGGAATAAGACTTTCGTTGCACCTATCTCAACCCCGAAGCCCGCCATGCCGCTGCCCATCAGGATGCCATCTTCGCCGATCCAGTCGAAGAAATCATCCATAGATGCGGTTGGTATAAAGTTGATAAAGATCCACTTGCGGATGCCTTCGATGATGGTTTCAGTCGCTTCCCAAATCGTTTGTGAAAAAAATAAACCCGATGGTTGGTCTGCGGTGCATGCGATGTCAGGTACTGTGCAGTGGACGCCAAGTGTAGCTAGGTTGATCTCCAGCGCTTTGAAGGCCGTAACAAAATAAAGTCCGCCGCTAATGTGCCAGTTACTGTAGACCCCTTCGCCAATGGCGAGAAAAAAGCTCTTTGTGGCGTCGCCTATCTTCGTCAACAGACCTTTGATAATCCCTCCGCCTTCATCCTGTGAATCCTCATAGGTGCCAGCGGCGCTCCTCACCGTTAGCCCGCCGCTGGCGGTGGTGCTGAAGCGCAGGCCCTGCGGCTCGCCCGCCTCAAGTGGGACGCTGATGCTGTAGTCGAATGGCTGGTCGGGCTGTAGCTCAACCGCGCTGCGCTCTTCAAACACCACTGCGCCATTGTTGCCGATCACCTGCACCGTCAGCTGGTCGCTGCGCGCGACGTCGATGTGCGGCCGCAGCGTGAGATCATATTGGCGCTTGATTGGATCATAGCGTAGCGCATCGAGCATGAGCTGCTGCCCATCCGCATGCTCCGCAGGCTGGTAGGCGTAGGTCAGCGTGCGCTGTGTGAACGGCCCCTGGCGTATGCTCTGCTGAAAGATCACCGGCGCATCTGCCGGGCTAGCTGGCAGCGTGGCCTGATCCAACACCATGATCGCCGCTGCATCGTCAACTGTGCGATAGTTGACAAGCGCCCGCTGCTCATCGAGCGGCAGCATGGCGATAACCCGCGCCACCGGCGGTGCTTCGGTGTGCTCAATGTGCACCCGTAGCGGCTGGCTGTGCCGCTCGACGCTGCCCGAGCGCGCAATGCCGATGATGATGTAGTCGCCTGCATCAAGGTAGACCTGCGCCTGCCCGCGCTGGGCCGTGACTGCTGTTCCAAAGAGGGCTGGATATAGCCCCGCCAGCTGCTCGGCGGCGCTTTGGTCAAGGTTGACGATGGTGAACTCAACGGCGTCTGGGCTACTGTTGAGCGGTGTGGGCGAGGTGATGCTGAGCGTCAGCTGGCCGTCGGCGGCGCTGCTCCAGGCGGCCGCTGCGGCGTCGTAGATCGTCTCGCTGCTGAAGCTGTCGCTGGCGATGGTGAAGGTGCGCACTGCGGTGCTGCCGAAGCCAGCGCTGCTGGCCTGATAGGCGAAGGTGCCGCTGAGCTGATCTAGGGCTAGGTTTAGCTCCGTTGCGGCTGCGCCCCATGCATCGGCCTGTACGGTGCGGTTGACATCAAGGCCGATCGCGCTGTTCCAGATGCGAAAGTGCACGTCGGTGTTGGCCGGGTTCTCCCAGTCGTGCTCTGGCAGCACCTCCACGGCTAGGATAACGCTGGTGTAGCGCACATCGGTCACTACGCCGGTCTGGCTGAGCCTGGTCACGGGCACTGGCGTGTCTGCAACCGGGTTTGTTGCTGGCTGGCCGTCGCTGTCGATCTCAAGGGCGAAGCGCAGCTGGCCGCGCTTGGCTGGCTCCTGCGTGCGCTTGGGTGGCAGCTCAGCGGCGCTGGCCGCAGCAGCCTGGAGCAGCGGAACTGTTGATAGCCAGCGGTGGCTATTCGGCGGCACCATATTCAGGCCAACAATCACGAGCATGAGCATCACAGCAAGGCGCATGGACCTTGCTGTACGTAAACCTTTCCTATACATACACATTCCCTCTTGTGTCGTTTTGTCGCTGATGGTTCGGTACCGCAAATCCTAGCACAGTATTTTATGCTTCGTCAACTCGCCTGCTCCGTGCTGCGCCGCCAGCTGTGGACGCGGCGAGCGGTGTGGTTTGCGTAGCGCGCAGGCGGCCAGCACGCTGGCGAGCGCAACCATGCCACGGCCAATCATAAAGATCACACAGCCCTGAGCACTATTGCTGCTCAGGGCTGTGGGTTTAGTGTGCGGATGCTGCGCCGCGAGGGCGAGCAGGTCAGCGTAGGTTGGGGCCAGCATATTGCTGCGCCGCCAGCTGTGGATGCAGCTAGCGGCGTGGTTTGCGCAGCACGAAGGCGGCCAGCACGCTGGCGAGCGCCACGATGCCCAGGCCGATCCAGACGCCGGTTGTGCTCACCGTGCGCTCGTTGGCGGCAGGCGCTGTGGCGGTTGGCGCGGCCACTGTCGGCGCGGCGGTTGGCTGTGGCGCTGTGGTCGCTGGCGCTGCTGTGGCTGGTTCAGCGGTCGCTGGCGCTGCTGTGGCTGCCGCTGCGCTGAGCGCGCCCTGCTCGGGCTGCACAAACACCGCCGTGGTGTAGGCGGGCACGCTGAATGTGCCTGCGCTGTAGCTGGCCTCACGCACCACCGGATCGGCGGAGTCGGCCTGGATCGGGTGCAGCGCAAATGCGGCGTCGCCTGCATCAGGCAGCGTGTAGCTGAGCTGCTGGCTGGTGGCGTTGAACAGCACCACGATGCGATCGTAGGTCGGGTCGAGGTCTGGCTCGTAGTCGGTCAGCTGCATCACGATCAATCCGGGCTGCTGATCGGGGCCGGTGTTGGCAAAGCTCAGGCGCTGCTCGATGTCGGCGGCGCTGCGCAGGCGGAACAGCGGCGAGCTTCTGCGGATGCGCAGCATCTCGGTGAAGTTCGCGGCGGCGGCGGCCGTGTCGGCGGGCGTTGGCTTGAGCGCTGGGTTGGCGAGCAGCGGCTGGATGATCGGCCACTTGTCCTGGTTGTCGCCTGCTGGCGGCAGCCCGATGCCCCAGTTGGTGGTCTGGCCGGTCCAGTCGATGGCGTTGAACCAGTCGCCGGAGTTGTAGCTGTTGCGGTCGAGCGACTTGGAGCGCAGCAGGTCGTCGCCGGCGTGGAAGAAGGGCACGCCCTGCGCCAGGGCCACGATGTTCATGGCCAGGTTGTGCATGCGCACGCGGTCGGCCAAGCTCGCCGAGTCGGGTGCCTTGACCTGCACAGCGTCGAACAGCGTCTCGTTGTCGTGGGCCGAGACGTAGACGATTTGCTCGTAGGGCTGCTCGGTGTAGCCGGTCGGCTGGCCGTTGTAGGGCACCTGCGCGCCGCTGACCTGCTCGCCAAGATAGTTGGTCAGCGTGTAGCTCTTGAGGTTGCCAGCCAGGCCCACGCGAATCTGGTCGCTGTAGAGCAGCAGCTTCTCGCGCTGATCCTCTGGCGCGCCCTGGTCGCTGGCGTTGGGCGTGTCGAGCAGCCCAGTGGCGAAGCCTTGCTCCTGGTAGCCGCTGAACGGGCCGCCGCCGCGCACAGCGTCACGCAGGCGGTCGTTGAAGGTGCCGATGCCGGTGCCGCCCATGTTGAGCTGCGTGGCGTTGATGCCGCGCGCGTTGTCGGCTACCTCGCCGAAGTTCCAGCCCTCGCCGTAGACGTAGATCTTCGAGCCGTCCACGCCGTCCTGCTCCAGTGTCAGGCTGTCGAGCGCTTGGCGCAGATCGACCATGTTGGCTCGCATATGGTGGCCCATCAGGTCGAAGCGGAAGCCATCGACTTTGTACTGCTTGGCCCACGTCAGCACCGAGTCGATCATGAGTTTTTCCATCATGCGATGCTCGGTGGCCGTGTTGGAGCAGCAGGTGCTGTTTTCGACCTCGCCCTTGCCGTTCAGGCGGTGGTAGTAGCCCGGCACGATCTTGTCCAGCACCGAGCGCTCGCTCTGTCCCGATGAGTTGGTGTGGTTGTAGACCACATCCATCACCACGCGCAGGTCGGCCTGATTGAGCGCCTGCACCATCTCGCGGAACTCGACGATGCGGGTTGTGTCGCTGGGGTTGGTGCTGTAGGAGCCTTCCGGCACGGTGTAATGGTAGGGATCGTAGCCCCAGTTGAAGCCGTCCTTGTCGCGGAGCGGCGCGAGCAGGCCCTGCTGCTGGTCGGCGTCGGCGGGCAGGGCGCGCAGCACGTCGGTGGGTACGCGCTCTTGCGCGGCACGATCCTCCTCGATGGTGGCGATGTCGAAGGTCGGCAGCAGGTGGATGTGCGTCAGCCCAGCCGCCGCCAGCCCACGTAGATGCTGCATGCCGCTTGAGTCCGCCACGGTAAAGGCTTTGTAGGTGCCGCGCAGCTCCTCGGGCACGCTCGCGTCGGCGATGCTGAAGTCGCGGATGTGCAGCTCGTAGAGCACGATGTCGCTGAAGGACTCCAGCGCGGGCTTTTGTACAGCGTCCCAGCCTGCTGGCTTCAGCGCCGGATCATTGAGATCGACGATCTGCGAGCGTGTGCTGTTCTGGCTCAGGCTGAACGAGTACGGGTCGGTCACCAGATTGTGCTCGATCTTGCCGGTGCTCGGCACGTACACGGTCACGTCGTAGAGATAGTACTGGCCGCGCCAGTCGGCGTCGCCGCTGCTGCTCCACACGCCGGTTGCGGGGTCGAAGCTCATGGCGCTGCTGATGGGGTCAGTTGTGCTGAGCGCATCGCTGTAGCGCAGCAGATCGACCTGCTGGGCCGTCGGTGCCCACACGCGCAGGGTCGGCACTGCGCCGTCGAAGGTGACGCCGAGCGGGCCGTCGTACTGATAGACCGCATCGAGCACGCCGGGAATCTGCACGCCGCTGGCGTCCACGACATTGCCGTCGGCGTCGCGGGCCAGCACGGCCACCTGGCCGCGCAGAATATCCGGCACCTTGCTGACATCGGCCGGGTCGAGGCGCAGCGTGGAGGAGCCGATCAAGTGCGGGAAGGCGTCGAAGACGGCATCGCCAGCGCCGCCGCGATCAAAGGTGAGCGGCAGCATCTGGCCGCCGCTGATGCCGCGCGGGCCAAGCTCCAGCGTCCCCTCGGGGCTGAAGTGCAGCTCATAGCTATACTTGGGCGAGCCGATCACATTCCAGATCAGCGCGTCGGTGGTGACCCAGTGGGCCTGCTGGGCGCGAATATTGCCCTTGGGCGCGCCCTCGGTGTTGATGGTCAGCGCGGGCGCGTCCGGATTGAAGGCGAAGTAGATCTCATCGCCGTCGTTCTGGACGGTGAACGTTGCTGGTTCGCCGTCAGGTGTGCCATCTGCGCCAAGCACCTGATCGGCAGATTGATTAAGTGCCACACGTACCTCGTAGGTTCCAGCGGGAATGTTTGTCGTCACAAAGGTGTACAGGCCATCGCCGTTGGCGTCGCCGAGCCAGCCAGCCAAGCAGGTTGGCTCGTTGTCGCTGGCGCAGCCCAGCTCATCCTGAAAGGTGCCGATGACGGCCGGGATGGGCGAGTTGACGCTGTCGATGACCAGGTGCGTCGCGTGGTCATACAGGAAGGTCACGGTCTGCGGCGCGGTTAGGCTGAGCTTGATGTTGGCCCCGCCGCGCTGGGCGTTGGCCCCATAGTTCTCGTCCCAGCTTTGGTTAAGGGCGACCTTGTACTCATAGTCGCCGGCGGGCAGCGCAAACTCGCCCTGCCAGATGCCCTGCTTAAGCGTCAAGAACGTCTTGTCGCACGCTGGCTGCCAGTCGGCGGGACAGCCCAGCGCGCTCTGGATGGTGCCAGGAATCGTGACCGTCTCCGGATCGGGCGTGTCGGACGCCCACAGCGCCGCCGGAGGCACAGCCCCCAGCACCACCAGGGCCAGCAGTAAAACAGACAGCGCTCGGCGCATCGCAACCTCCACAGCTAAAAACTCACGGCTGCTGCGCATCATAGCACAATTTGTCCATCCACAAAGCAAAGTCATGCGGCTAGCGCCATGAACCGTGTTTGGAAAGAAAGCCTGCTATACTGCTACCCATTATTGACACCAGAAGCTGCGCTAAAGGAGCTGTCTATGGTAACGCTTGCGCGTGATACGAAACCGGCGGCTGAGGCCGTAGAGATGGCCATACTTGCGCGTATGCCAGTGTGGCGCAAGGTTGAGTTGGCGACAAGGCTCAACCATTCTGCTGATCAGCTTGCCTGCGTTGGCATTCGCCGTCGCCATCCAGAGGCAACACTGCAAGAAGTTCAACAGCGTTTGATCGCGATCAAGCTCGGTGCACACCTGTCTGAGCAGGTGCTCCATGCAGTCTGCAACTATAGTCAGAGGAGTTCTATAGTGGATGATTCGCTCAGTGTGACGCTCGCTGTAACTCAGGTACTTGATGCGTTAAGTATTCCGTACTTTATTGGTGGATCGCTGGCAAGCATTGTGTATGGTGAGTATCGCACAACACGGGATACAGATATTGTGGCAACGATCACGGCTGCGCATGCGCAGCCCTTTGTAGCGGCTTTAGAAGCAGAGTTCTATGTTCAACTCACGGATATTCTTAGCGCGATTGCTGATGCTGCAACCTACGCGCATGATCCAGCGTTTCGCGCCGCATTTAATTTAATTCACCTTGGCACTGGGTTTAAAGTCGATATTTTTGTGCCCACACCACGCCCGTTTATTGTGGCGCAGTTTCAGCGACGTGTATATGAGACGCTTGTTTTGGAGCCGGAGCAGGCGGCGTTTGTGGCCTCGCCTGAGGATACCGTGCTCGCCAAGCTTGAAGCTGGTACGGTTGGCGCGCAGCAGTGGCGCGATGTGCTAGCGCTGCTGAAGGTGCAGGGCGAGCGGCTTGATCTGGACTACCTACGCGACTGGGCTGTGGAGCTAGGTGTGGCCGATCTGCTGGCGCGGGCCGCAGCCGACGCCTGGGGCTAGGTGCGGCGCAGGGCCTGCTGGAGGGTGGCGTAGGTCGGCAGGTCGCTCAGGTCGTCGAGCATGGTCACGAGGGTCTGGGCCATCTCTGGGCGCACGCCCACCAGGGTCATATCCGCGCCAAGCAGGCGCAGGGTGCGGCCGATGGTGACGACAGCCTGCGCGGTAGCAGGGTCGATGACCGCGACGCCGGTGACATCGAGCACGACGTGGCGAATACGCTGCTGGCTGATCATCTGCAGCACCCGCGTGGCCCCGGCGTGCAGCTGGTCGAGGTCGATCACGCCGACGAGCGGCACCACCACCGTGTCGTGGCGCACGGGGATGGCGGGCATGGCCAGGCTGGCGATCTGCTCGTTGAGCTGCTGCTGGGTGGCGAGCGCCTGCTGGAGCTGCTGGGCCTGCTGAGCCTGCTGATCGAGCGCCGTCTGCAGCGCGCTGGTGCGCTCGGCGACGCGCTCCTCAAGCGAGCTGACCGTCTGCTGGAGCTGCTCGGCCATGGTGTTGAAGGTGTGGGCCAGCTGGCCGATCTCGTCGCTGTTGATCACGCTGGCGCGGGCGCTGAGGTCGCCCTGCTCTAGCTGGGTCGCCGCGCTGTTGAGCTGACCGAGCGGGCGCAGCAGGCGGCGCGCAAAGAACCAGGCGGCGATGAGCACGAGCGCTGCAATCACGAGCGCAAACAAGATCGTGGTCAGCGTCTGGGTGCGAATTGGCCCGAGGAAGGCCGAACGCGGCATCGCGAAGGCCAGCGTCCACGGCTGTGTCTCCAGCTTGATCGCGGCCACCTGATCCTGGCGCTGGCTATCGGCGCGGGTCACGGCGACAAAGGCGTCGTCCTGCACGGCACTGCTGAGGCCAGCGGCGAGCTGTGGCAGATTGAGCACGCGCGGCTGCATCACCGGCAGGCGATCCTGGGCGGTTAGCGTGGACTGCTCGATCTGGTTGAGTTGATCGACGAGCGTGAAGCGCAGCTCTGGGTTGGCTCCGTCGGCCAGGCGCAGCCCGTACTCGTCGAACAGCATGCCGAAGGCTTGGCCGCCAACCTGCTGCGTCGAGCGCACTATCTGCTGCTGCAGCACCGCCGCCTTGTAGCGCACGCGCAGCACGCCGAGAAAGCGGCCGTTGTCGGTGCGGATCGGGCTGCTGAAGGTGATCATCGGCTCGTCGGAGGCGTCTTGGAACTCAACCGGCGTCATGCTGGCGCGGTTGCCGTCGCGGGCCAGCTTGAAGGCGCTGGTGGTGGACTCGTCCTGCCCCAGGTAGAGCGGGTAGGTGTCGGCCACGTTGATGCCGTTCTGATCGAGCATGGCATACGAGATGATGTTGAGCGCGTCTTTGTTGGCCAGGCCGCGCAGCACCACCTGCGCATCACGCACCAGATTAATATCGACATCGGCACCGGCAGCGCGCCGCAGCATCATGCGCTGGAGATCGGGGATTTGGGCCTCGGAGCGCAGCGAGTCCAGATTGTTCTGCAGGAAGGCCTCCAGGCCAGCGGCGCTCTGGGCCGCGTCGGAGCGCAGCGTTGTTTCGGCGGAATGGGTGAGCGCTCGGCGCGTTTGCTGGATATTGATAATTTCAAGCAAAAAAATCGGAATCAGCGCAACAAGCAGAAACGCTGTTATAAGGCGGGTGCGCAGTTTGAAGCGTAGCGCAAACACAATCGGCTGCTCCTAAGCTACGGCGGTAGGCATGACGGGATGTGATCTCAACCGGCAACAGCTGCCTTGTGTTGCGCGGCTACTCCTAACGCTCCGGTGGTAGCCGCTATTATACCGTGAATAGCGCCGCTTGCGAATAGCCCCAGCGGTGATTTTTGGCCTACCAGCGTAGTGAGTACGCGCTGACTGGTCGCTTGCTGTTATTTCGTGCCCCTGGTAGCATGGACATAGTCCTGATGAAACCTTTGGGAGTATCTTGATGAGCAGTGTTGCTGAGATTTATACCACAATGAGCTATGGACCTGCGCCAGAGAGCGCCGCGCCAGCTGTGAGCTGGCTGGATGCCCACCAGCGCCGCTTTGGCATGTTTATCGACGGCGCGTGGACGGAGCCGACGGAAGAGCGGCTGTTTGCCACGATCAATCCCGCCAACCGCGCCGAGCTGGCCCAGATCACGCAGGCCAGCAGCGCTGAGGTCAACGCCGCCGTGGCCGCTGCCAAGCGCGCCTTCCCGCAGTGGTCGCAGACGCCGGGCCACGTGCGCGCACGCTACCTCTACGCCCTGGCGCGCCAGATCCAGAAGCACTCGCGCCGCCTGGCGGTGCTGGAGACGCTGGACAATGGCAAGCCTATTCGCGAGACGCGCGACATCGACATCCCGCTGGTCGCCCGCCACTTCTACCACCACGCCGGCTGGGCGCAGCTCATGGAGCGCGAGCTGCCGGGCTACGCGCCGCTTGGCGTGGTCGGCCAGATCATCCCCTGGAACTTTCCGCTGCTGATGCTGGCATGGAAGATCGCGCCCGCCCTGGCGATGGGCAACACCGTGGTGCTCAAGCCTGCCGAGTGGACCTCGCTCACGGCGCTGGCCTTTGCCGAGCTATGCCAGAGCGTGGGCCTGCCCGCTGGCGTTGTTAACATCGTCACCGGCGATGGCCAGGTTGGCGCGCAGATCGTTAACCACCCTGACATCGCCAAGATCGCCTTCACCGGCTCCACCGAGGTGGGCAAGATCATCCGCAGCGCCACCGCTGGCTCGGGCAAGAAGCTGTCGCTGGAGCTCGGCGGTAAATCGCCGTTTATCGTGTTCGACAACGCCGATCTGGACAGCGTGGTCGAGGGCGTGGTCGATGCGATCTGGTTCAACCAGGGCCAGGTCTGCTGTGCTGGCTCGCGGCTGCTGGTGCAGGAGGATGTCGCGCCAGCGCTGATCGACAAGCTGCGCCAGCGCATGGAGCGGCTGCGCGTTGGCGATCCGCTGGACAAGGCCATCGACATTGGCGCGATTGTCGCCCCGGCCCAGCTCGAGAAAATCACCAACCTGGTTGATCAGGGCGTCAGCGAGGGCGCGACCAAGTGGCAGCCGTCGTGGGCCTGCCCCACCGAGGGCTACTTCTTCCCACCGACGCTGTTTACCGACGTGGCCCCGGCCTCGACCATCGCCCAGGTCGAAATCTTTGGGCCGGTGCTGGTGGTGCTGACCTTCCGCACGCCCGCCGAGGCGCTGGCGCTGGCCAACAACACGCGCTATGGGCTGGCGGCCAGCATCTGGAGCGAGGATATCAACACGGCCCTCGATGCCGCCAGCCAAGTCAAGGCCGGTGTGGTCTGGGTCAACAGCACCAACCTCTTCGATGCGGCGGCTGGCTTTGGCGGCTACCGCGAGAGCGGCTTCGGCCGCGAGGGTGGCAAGGAGGGCCTGTACGAGTATGTGCGCCGCGTGCTGCCACCGGTGGCTGCGCCCGCCAGCCCTAGCCGCAGCCGCCGCAAGCCTGCGCCCGCCAGCGCCAACGGCCACAACGGCGATGGCGACGAGTGGCCCGGCATCGACCGCACGCCCAAGCACTTCATCGGCGGCAAGCAGTCGCGCCCCGACGGCGGCATCAGCCGCCTGGTCTACGGGCCGCAGGGCGAGCTGCTCGGCGAGGTCGCCGACGGCAACCGCAAAGATATTCGCAACGCGGTGGAGGCCGCCCGCAAGGCTGGCGGCTGGGCCAAGCAGACCGCCCACCTGCGCGCGCAGATCCTCTACTACATCGCCGAGAACCTGCACGTGCGCGCCGAGGAGCTGGCCGCCCGCATTCAGGCCCAGACCGGCCGCGACGGCGAGCGCGAGGTGGCGGTGGCGATCGAGCGGCTGTTCACCTATGCGGCGTGGGCCGACAAGTACGACGGCGCGGTGCACTCAACGCCGCTGCGCAACGTCACGCTGGCCATGGTCGAGCCAGTCGGCGTGTTTGGCCTGATCTGCCCCACGGCCTATCCTCTGCTGGGGCCAATCTCGTTGATCGCGCCGACGATTGCGCTGGGCAACACCGTGGTGCTGGTTCCCTCGACCGCGCACCCGCTCTCGGCGATTGACCTGTACCAGGTGCTGGAGACCAGCGATGTGCCCGCTGGCGTGGTCAACATTGTCACTGGCGAGCGCGACGCGCTGGCGCAGGTGCTGGCCGACCACAACAACGTCGATGCGCTGTGGTACTGGGGCAGCGCCGACGGCGTCGCCCAGGTCGAGCGCGCCTCGGTGGGCAACCTCAAGCAGATGTGGACACATAACGATGCTGACCGCGACTGGCTGGCCGCCGACGTTGGCGACGGGCAGGAGTTCCTGCGCCACGCCACGCAGATCAAGAATATCTGGGTGCCCTATGGGGCCTAGCAAGGAGCGAGCAGGATGACAATCGTGCGTTGGCTGCTGCGTCTGTCGGCGCTGGAGTGGATGGCGCTGCTCGGCGGCCTCTGGCTGCTCTGGCAGCGGGCGCGTCATCTGCCGAGCCAGCAGCCTAACGCCGCCTCCGGCTCAACATGGCTGATCGATGGATGTGTGGTGGTCACGGTCGTCTCAATCGTTGGGGCCGTGATCACCGATGCGCGCTGGCTAGGATTGCTGGGCTTCGGCGCGGCGGTGCTGGGCTTGGCACTGGCCTTGCAGCGCTCAGGACGGGCTTTTAAGCAGCGCCTGCGGCGCTTTTGGCGATCGGAGTAGGAAAGCATGTGCTTTTGGAATTGGATGCGGGCCGGAGTCGCGGGCTGGGGCTTGCGCTTGGAACAGCATGTGCTTATGCCGCTGTTAGGCATGAGCGCCAGCGCGCAGTCTGCGTGGGTTGCGCAGACGCTGCGGCGGCGCGGCCGGGTGCTGGAGGTTGGCATCAGCACCGGCGCGCTGACCAGCGCGATCTACGCGCAGCGCCCGGCCCTGCAGGTGATCGGCGTCGATCCTTCGTTTGCGGCGCTACGGCAGTGTCAGGCGGAGCTGCGCCAGCGCGGCATCGTCAATGTGGCGCTGGTCTGCGCCGACCCGGCGCTGCTGCCGTTTGCCGCCGATCAGTTTGAGCAGATTGTCGCCCTGAATGTGCTGCCGCGCGTGCCGCGCTATCAGGCTGTGATCGACGAGCTGCTGCGGGTGGCGATTGATGGGGCCACCGTGGTGGGCACCAGCAGCGTCGATATTGGCGCGGAGCCGCCAGGCAGCCTTCAGCGGCGTATCGCACGCTGGCGCAGCCACGCCCAGATCGCCCCTGATGACCTGCACGAGCTGCTGGGGTTAACCTGGAGCCGCCTCAGCGGCCAGCGGACTGGCGCAATCTATGCCTTCCGCCGTCCAGCGCTTGATCGGGCGACCGGCGAGCCACTGCCACCAGATTAATCAACAAATACATTGCTGTTTTTAGGATAGGCCTGTATGTCACCTTTTACTGTCCAAACCACCGAGCTGCTTGAGCAGATCAGCGATGCCTTCTATGCGCTTGATCATGCGTGGCGCTTTATCTATCTCAATGCGCAGGCGGAGCAGCTGCTGCAGCATAGCCGTGATCAGTTGATCGGGCGCAGTGTTTGGGAGGCATTTCCACAGGCACGCCAAACTACGTTCTGGGTGCACTATCACCATGCTGTGGCCAACCAGCTAACCGTGAGCTTCGAGGAGTACTACGCGCCGCTCAATCGGTGGTTTGACGTGCGCGTCTACCCCACCGATCTGGGGCTGAGCGTGTACTTCCACGACATCAGCCAGCGCAAGCAGTCCGAGCTGGTGCTGCGTGAGCGCGAGGAGTGGCTTAATCGCGTCATCGAGACCAATGCCGATGGCATTGTTATCATGGATGTGGATGGCAATGTGGTGCTGGCCAACGCCGCCGCCGAGCGCATCCTTGGCCTTCAGCGCAGCGCGATGCTTGCCCGCGCCTACGACGACCCGCTCTGGCAGGCCACCTACAATGACGGCACGCAGCTGCCCCCCGAGCACATGCCCTTTGCCATCGTGATGCGCACAGGCCGACCAGTCTACAATATCGAGCTGGCGGTGCACAGCGCTGGCACACAGCGCGTGATGCTCAGCATCAACGGCGCACCGCTGCGCAGCAACACCGGCCAACTCGAGGGCGTGGTTATCTCATTTAACGATGTGACGGCGCTGCGCAAGTCGCAGGCAACCCAGCACCTGCTGGTGCAGGCTGGAACTGCGCTCGCCGATACGCTTGACCATGCGCAAGTGTTGGAGCGCATTGTGCGGCTCGTGGTGCCCGAGTTTGCCCACTGGTGCGTGGTGCAGGTGCTTGATGAGCAGCATCTGGCGGCACCTATCGCCGCCCATAGCGATCCAGCGAAGGAGGCCAGCATCGAGCGCCTCTACGAGCAGTACCCGCTAAGCCGCGACGCGATGCCCATCTTACGCCAGGTGCTCGACCAGGGCCAGACGCTGCTGATCAAGGACTGCGATGATCCGCTGTTTGAGCAGCTGGTCGTCGCGCCGGGCCAGCGTGAGCACCTCACACACCTTGGCTGCGATGCCATCCTGCTTGTGCCGCTGATCGCCCGCAGCAACATCGTGGGCATGATCACCTTTGTTTCTATCACTGGCGGACGCCACTACGATGCTGACGCGATCGGGCTAGCCGAGGAGCTAGCGCGCCGGGCGGCCATGGCTATCGACAACGCCCGCCTCTACGCCGAGACCCAGCGCGCCCTGCAGAGCCGCGATGATCTGTTCTCTGCGGTCACCCACGACCTCCAGAATCCACTGAGCGCCATCCAGGGCTATGCCCAGCTACTCCAGCGCCGGGCCAAACGCCTGAACCTGGAGCAGCCGCAGCGGCTGCTCGATGGCCTGGAGCAGATCGAGCGCTCGGCGCTCAAGATGGGCCGTCAGATCAACGAGCTGCTGGACTTTGCCCGCATTCGCAGCGGCTTGCAGCTTGAGCTGCACCCAGTGCTCTGTGATGTGATCGCCCTGCTGCGCCAAGTCGTCGCCGAGCAGGATCAGGTTTCGCACCTGCACACCGTCGTGGTGCTGTGTAGCGTCGAGAGCGTGGTTGGGATGTTCGACCAAGAGCGGCTAGAGCGGGTGTTTAACAATTTGATCGCCAATGCGATCAAGTATAGCCCGAGCGGCGGCCGTGTGATCGTGAAGGCCGAGCTAGACGCCGACCGGCTGCGCATCGCCATCAGCGATCAGGGCATCGGCATCCCTGCCGCCGAGCTGCCGGCGATCTTCCAGCGCTTCTATCGCGCTAGCAACGTTGGCACGATCAGGGGCAGCGGCATTGGGCTGATGAGCGCACGCTCAATTGTTGCGGCCCACGGCGGCACAATCACGGTGGATAGCCAGCTTGACCACGGCACAACCTTCACGCTGTTTCTGCCGATTGGTGGCGCTCCGGCTGCAGCAGTGTGATGATCTGCATCAGCCCGCCGGGCAGGCTTTCGTTGGGCAGCAGCGGCAGACCAAGCACATGCTGGCGTACGCGGTTGATCGTGCCGATCAGGTAGGGGCTGCCGCCGTAGATGCCGATCCACACCAGCACACTGATCGCCGCCTTGAGCACCGGGGCGCGCACGCGGATGGTGTCGGGCGCATAGCGCGCCGGGTGCAGGTGCACATAGCGGCCCTGCTGCTCGCCCCAGCGCACCACCCACAGCGATGCGGCATACAGATTAATCGACTGATAGCCGCCGCCGATCTTCAGCCAGCTTGCGCAGACCTCTGGCGTGAGCAGCGCCCGCTCGTCGAGCCATGCGATGGCCTGGCGGGCGATCTGCTCGGGGCTGAACGGGCCGATGTAGAGATCCATCTGTGAGTCGCCGATAATCTTCAAGTGCTCGCGCAGATCCTCTAGCGCGGGTTCGCCGCGCTGCTGGAGCTGCACGATCTGCTGGCGGATATAGCCAGCATGATGTTTCCAGCAGTTTAGTAAAACCGGTGCGGGCACAGGTGCTTCTGGCATTAGTGCAAAATTTTACTCAAGAAAAGTTGTGTCCGTTCATGCTGCGGATTGGTGAAGACGTCGTCTGGGTCGCCGGTCTCGACGATCTGCCCGCCGTCCATGAAGACGACGCGGTTGGAGGCGTTGCGCGCAAAGCCCATCTCGTGCGACACCACCACCATGGTCATGCCCTCGCGCGCCAGGTCAAGCATCACGTCGAGCACCTCTTTGATCATCTCAGGGTCGAGGGCCGAGGTTGGCTCGTCAAAGAGCATGATCTTGGGCTGCATGGCCAGCGCGCGGGCGATGGCGACGCGCTGCTGCTGGCCGCCAGAGAGCTGCGCCGGGTAGCTGGCGGCCTTGTCGGGGATGCCGACTTTCTCCAGCAGCTCGCGGGCGATCTGCTCCGCCTCGGCCTTGTCGCGCTTGCGCACGATCCGCTGCGCCAGCATCACGTTCTCCAGCACGCTCAGGTGCGGGAACAGCTCAAAGCGCTGAAAGACCATGCCCACCTCTTCGCGCACTTTGTTGATGTTGATGCTTTTGTCGGTTAGGTTCATGCCGTCGACAATCACGGTGCCGCTGGTCGGCCGCTCCAGCAGGTTGATGCAGCGCAGCAGCGTCGACTTGCCCGAGCCGCTTGGCCCGATGATCATCAGCACCTCGCCCTGGCGCACCGACAGGCTCACGTCCTGCAGCGCTGTGAAGGTGCCGAACTTCTTGACGATATGCTCCATGCTGATGATCGTCTCGCCGAGCGTATGCGGTATCCGTTCGCTCATACCAACTCCTTATTAAATGTCAGCCAGATTGTCTGTGAGGGTTTTGGGCACCGTCGGCTGACGGCGCGCCACCAGCTTTTGCGTCAGGCCCAGGCAGTAGTTGATCACAAAGTAGATCAGCGCGATCACGTACAGCGTCTCCATGGGGTTGAAGTCGCGCTGGTAGAGGATCTGCCCACGCTTCAGCAGCTCCAGAAAGCCGATGATCGCGCCCAGCGAGGTGTCCTTGACCAGAATGGTGAACTGGGCGATCAGCGGGGCTAGGATGCGCCGATAGGCTTGTGGCAGAATCACGTGCTGCATGGTCTGGCGGTAGGACAGGCCCAGCGAGCGCGCTGCCTCGGCCTGGCCGCGCTCAAGCGAGAGAATGCCCGAGCGCAGCAGCTCGGCGTTCACCGCCGCTGTGTAGAAGGTCAGCGCGACCATCGTGGCCATGCCGCCCTGCGAGAGAATCGACGTGATCAGCAGCTCGATGAAGCTGCCCTTGCTGCCGACGCTCACGTCGGCGAAGATGGTTAGCCCTGGAAAGCGCAGGTTGATGTAGAAGATCAGCAGCAGCAGCGGCAGCGAGCGCAGCACCTCGATGAAGGCGATGCAGGGCCAGCTGATCCACTTGATCGGCGAGATGCGCCCAAGCGCCAGCAGTGTGGCCAGCGGCAGGCTCAGGATGATCGCCTCAATCGAGACGACAATCGTCGCCAGCATCCCTAGGCTCAAAAAGCGCAGCGATGTTGCAGTGAACAGCGGCTTGAAGTTGGCCCACTGCATCTTGAAGACCAGCGGCACCAGCAAGATGAAGGCGGCGGCTCCAAGTGCCTGCAGCAGCCACTTGACGGCCGGGTGCTGGATGATCGCACGCGCTGGTGCGGTTTGATTCTGTTGTGTCAAGTGCCCCTCCTAGCGCTTGATGGCCCAGCGTCGCTCAACCAGGTTGATCGCGCCAGCAATAGGCAACGTGAGGGCGACGTAGACTGCGCCTGCGATAAGTAGGATGTCTGGGTTGAAGGTGCGGTTGCCAATAAAATCCGCTTGGAAAAAGAGGTCGGCAACCGTGATCGTGCTGGCGAGCGAGGTGTTCTTGAGCAGGGCGATCAGCAGCGTTCCCAGCGGCGGGATGGCCGAGCGCAGCGCCTGCGGCAGCTGCACGTAGCGAATTGTCTGCAAGAAGCTTAACCCCAGCGAGCGCGCCGCCTCGGTGTTGCCCTTGCTCACCGCGTTGAAGCCGGCGCGGATCACCTCGGCCACGTAGGCCGCTGTGTAAAGCCCCAGCCCCCACACGGCGCAGCTAAATGCGCTCAGGCGCAGCAGCGCGATGCCGGTGTTCGGCAGGGCATAGTAGAAGAAAAATAACACCACCAGCAGCGGGATGTTGCGGAAGAACTCGGTGTATATGCCGCCGATCCACTGCAGCGCGGCGTTGGGCGCGATGCGCAGCACCGCCACCACAATGCCCACAACCAGGCTGAGCACCGCCGATAGCGCGGTCAGCTCCAGCGTGACGATGACTCCTTGGCCGATAAGACTCCAATCCATGTGCGCTCCTTGCATAAGCGCCAGCCATGCGCGGTGGGCTGGAGCGTAGGATTGCCCGATAGCGTGCTGCTAATGCAGTGGCAAAAGGAGTGTCAAAGTTGCCTCTGACACTCCTTCTGCACTGCGTAGCCTTCGTGCCTACTTGGTGGTCTGCGGCGCGTTGGCGTAGACGTCGCGCCAGTCCTGCGGCGGAATCGTCGGCACCTGATCGCTGATCCAGTTCTGGTAGGCCATCACCCACGTGCCGTCCTCTTTGGAGGTGCGGATAGCCTGGTTGACGGCTTCGAGCAGCTCTGTGTTGCCCTTCTTCACGCCCGCGGCGTATGGCTCTTGGGTGAACTGGCCGCCCACCACCTTGAACTTGTCGGGATTCTGCTTGGCAAAGCCGTAGAGGATGATGTCGTCGGTGGTGACGGCGTCCACACGGCCGGACTGCATGGCCTGCACGGCCTCCGAGTAGGTGTCGTACAGCTCAACCTTGGCGTCGGGCGCGAACTCGCGCACGTTTTTCTCCGAGGTCGAGCCTTTGACGGTGCCCACCGTCTTGCCTGCCAAGGTGTCGATGCCGGTGATGTCGCTGTTGGTTGGCACCAGCAGCGACTGGCCGGCCACGTAGTAGGTGTCCGAGAAGTCGATCTGCTGCGCGCGCTCCTCGTTGGCGGTCATCGTCGAGAAGACCACGTCAACCGTGCCCTCATCAAGGTAGGGGATGCGGTTCTTGGAGACGGCCTCTTTGAACTCGATCGCGTTCGGGTCGCCGAAAATCTGCTTGGCCACGAGGCGGGCCATGTCCACGTCAAAGCCCTCGACCTGGTTTGTCTCTGGGTTGAGGTAGCCGAACAGCGGCACGTCGTACTTGACACCGACGATGAGCTTGCCGCGCTGCTTGATTGCTGCGAGGCCGCCGGTGTCACCGCCAGTGTCGCCGCCGGTCGCTGCCGTCGGCGCGCTGCTGCTGGCTGGCGTGTTGGTGGCCTCTTCGGCCCCACAGGCTGCCAAGATGCCCAGCACCAGCAGCAGCAACATCAAAAGCGATGTCTTGCGCATAGGTTGATCCTCCATGCTAAAAATCTCTATTACTGTCGCTGCTATGCACAGCAGCGGAACAGCCGCGGGGATGTTGTGGCGAGGTGTCCCCTAGTCTACCATATCTTTAATCAATTAACACTTCGTTGGAATGCCGATCCATCTGCGCGCAGACGCACCCCTGCCGGGGGCGTGCAGCCGCCCCAAACTCACCGCCCATTGCTGGTGCGCCAACGTGAACCTGGCGGGAGCCGCGTGCTGCGCGCTGCGCTAACCACGCTGGCAGCAATCGCCATAGCGGGCGGGCCTTGAGCCGCAGGCGCATGGCCCACGCAGGCTGGCGGCGTAGCACCGGCGGTTTTTTTCTGAAAAGCAGCGCTGCGCTAGCCTGCCAGCCTGTAGCGCGAGCGCCGACGGCTCAGCGTCCCGCCCGCGCGTTTTCTCAACGCCTGTAGGCGCACCCCCCACGCCGCCGTGCGATGGCCAGAGCAGTGGGCTAGGCCAGCGCTAGCGCCCGTAGAGCGCGTGTTTTAAGTTGTCGATCATCTGGTGCTGGATGGCAGGCTCCAGCTGCTCGATCTCGCTGTCGGCGGCGGCGATGTCAAGCGCTGGCGTGTCGATGCAGCCTGCTTGGGCCGCATGGGCCTGCTGGAGCTGGATGCGGTAGTCGGTCGGCGGATGTGTCGCAGCGCTGCGCCGCAGAGTGCGCAGATTGACGCGCCAGAGCCGCTCGGTTTCGTGCGCGGGCATGGCCGCCATGCTCTGGCGAATGGCGCTGATGATGCCTGTGCTGGGGCGCTGTTTTCCGGCGACGATCAACTGCTGAGTGGCAAGCGAGACGACGCTCTCGCAGCACGTTTTGCGCAGCAGGCTCTGGCAGGCCGTCGTGCCCGCCGCCTGCGCAGCGATATGGTCGGCGTAGTACTCGGCCTGCTGGCTCTCAAGGTAGATCAGCTGCACAAGGCGTTGGGCGACAAAGCGGGCAATCTGCGCCAGCAGCAGCATACCGAGATTGACAGGAATGTAAAACAGCGCCAGCAAGAGCGCCATAATTCCCCGGCCCTGGACAGCGAAGATCTGCTCTGGCCGCAGCAGTTGATCCCACTGCACTAAGCTTTCAATCGCCGCGTGGACCCAAAACCGCCGCGCTGGGTCGTTGTTGATTTTGTGGCCTAGCTCGTGGCCGATCAGGGCGACCTTCTCGGCTGGCGTTAGGATGATCCACAGCGGCAGGCCGAGCGTGAGGTAGGAGCGTCGCCGCCAGTCTTGGCTGAGGCTGGCGGCGAACTCTGGTCCAATGACGATGCCGTCGACGCTCGCGATGCCAAGCTGGGCGGCGATATGATCAACCAGCGCAAAGGTCGCTGGTAGCGCAGCGCGCTGCTGCGCTGCGGCTGGCCGTCGCTGGAGGCGTGGCCGCAGAATCCAGGCCGCCGCCAGCCCAGCCCCACCGCCGATCAGCCGCCAGATACGGTGCAGCTCGCTGAAGAGCAGCACATACACACTGCCAGCCAGCAGCGCTAGCGTGAGCATATGTACGCCGAGCGCGATAGCATACGCGAGCAGCGTGGTGAGCCGGAGCCGCGGCTTGCTGATGGGCTGGTGCAGCAGCCGCTCGAAGCGGCGCTGGCTGAGGCGCTGGCGCAGGTTGCGGTAGATCGAGTGGCGTGGTGGCGTGCTGCTGGTAGCAGGCTCGATGTTCCACTCGCACTCCATGCACCAGACAACATACTGATTGCTGCTGAACAAAGGGGCCGCACACTGTGGACAGCACGCTGTATCGGTGCTCATAGCCGCTCTCTTTCTGCTGGAGCCTCGGTTTGTTGAGGCCGACACCTTAAATCAGAGCGCCTATCCTAGCACGAGCACGCCCGTTATTCAACCTGGTGCTGTAGCGGCTGCTGGTTGAGCAGCGCCTTCATGCGTGCGATCTGGCCGGTCTGAGCGTGGCAGATGGAGTCGCCGAACAGCAGCACACGTGGGTCTTGGCCCTGCTCCCACAGCGCATTGACCATGCTGATCGCGCCGGCGTGGTGGGCGATCATCACCGGCAGGAAGCGCTGCTCGAACTCGGGGCCGACCAGCTGCTCTAGCTCGGCTACGACGCTCTCCGGCGGCATGCCGGGCATGCTGCGGCGCTCGTCGGCGCTGAGCGCTGGCAGCGGCTCGGCGTACCAGCTGGCCCACCAGCTGTGCAGCACCGCTAGCTCGGCGCGATGGCCGCTGAGCATCAGCCGCCCAAGCATGCGCAGCTCGGCGCTGCTGGCACGGTTGAGCACCTGTTCGGCCAGCCGCTGGCCCACGACGTGGTGCCAGTACATATGCTGGATGAAGCGCCGCTGGGCCTGCTGCGCGGCGTCCGTGCCAAGGGGCTGCGGCACCTCGCGGCGGCGACGGACAAAGGCGGCCAGCCCGGCTAGGCCGACCACCGCCGCGCCGAGACCAGCCGTGACAGCTTGCGCCAGCCGCTGGTCGCGTGAGCGCTGGCCGTATAGCTGATCGCGTAGCCAAAAAAAGACCGGGTAGGCCGCAGCGGAGCTAAGATGCACGCTGCATGCTGTCCAGTAGGGCACCTGCATGGTCAGCAGCGGCTGGAGCCAGGGCAGCAGCGCGTAGTACTCGATGGCCGAGGTCGCCACCGCCCACGGCACCGCTCCAGCCAGCAGGATGCGGCGCTGCTGCTCTGCTGGCTGGGTATCGAGCCAGGCGAGAAATGTGGTGGCCCAGAAGATGTCGGCGGACTGGTGCACGGCGAGGCCAGCGGCGATCTCGCGCAGGCCCGGCCGCACCTGCACGCCGCTGTCGCGCAGCAGCACCGTGCCTACCTCCATCCAGTCTAGCTTGGCGGCACGGCCGATGCGGCGCGCGCCAAGCGTTACCGCCAGCGTCGAAAAATTGGCGCTGACAAGGCCAGTGAGCGCCGCTGCAAGCCAGCGCTTGCCTGTGGTATGCATAGCAATCTCCTCGGGTTCGGATGTTCTGCTCGCCTGTTCAGCATCTCACGTGCCGTGAGCGTCGCGCGCTGCGGAGGGGCGCGGCTGTGCCTGCTACACAGCCGCGCCGCGAAGGGGGCTAGCAGCCAGTCGGATCGGCGACAACCTGGATGCGCACACTGTCGCCTAGGTTGCGCACGATGCGCGAGCGGGCTGAGAGGTGGATTTCACCGCTGGCGCTGGCCGAGCTAATCGTCAGCACGAGGGTGGTCGTCTGGCCGTTGTTGAGCACAATCGGGGTGGTGATGTTTGTGTTAAGCGTGGCTGCGATGCCCGCAGGCGCGTTGAGCGCCAGCGTATAGCCATCGTTGGCGATTTCGAAGGTCGTGCTGTTGCTGTTGCGCAGCTGGATCTGCACCGTCTGTGGCTGTGGATGGCACTGGCTGATCGTGACGGTGTTGGCGCTGGCGCTGAGGTCCGGGCCGATCACTATCTCGCTGCTGCCGCTGTTGCCGTCGATATCACGCGCCTGCACGGTGATCGTCTGTGGGCCGGCATTGTCAGGCAGGCCCGCTGTGTTCCAGCGATAGTAGATCAGGTACGGATTCCAGTTGGTCGATGCGCCCAGCGTTGCGCCGTTGGGCTGCGCCGGCGGATTAAAGTTACCGCGCATGCCCTGGCGATCATAGGCATAGTAGGTGGTCTCTGGATTGACGCCTGAAACGAACGTGTCGAACTGCACGTTGTAGGCGGCCTGCCCGTTGATCGAGAAGTCGATTTGATATGGTGCGAGGCGCTGCCCAGACGGCGGCGGACTTGTGTTGGTGGCCGGGTCCACCGTGCGCGCGATGATATACACATCGTTGCCGAGGTTTTGCTGCTGCGTGTTGACTAGGAAGCGGTCGCTGCGCAGGTAGATGTTTGATACCTGCGGGTTTGCCGATGCCGGCGCGGTCCAGCCATCCCAATCGACCGCGAGCGGGTTGAGGTAGGTGGTTGTCGTGCCTGCGCGGCTGACATACTGGAGGTGCAGGTGTGCGCCGACGGTGGCGACATTGCTGGCTGTGCCAATTCTGGTGCCCTGGTTCAGGAATGTGCCGCGCGGGTAGGGCTTTGGATTGATGTTGGCCATGTGCAGATAGTCGGTCTGGCGGTCTGCGACTGGGTGCTTCAGCGTAATCCAGCCGTGGCCAGGGTCAATCGTCTGCAGCGTGCCGCCGCGCACAGCGTAGACCGGCACGCCAGCGACTGGAATATCGGTGCCGCCGTGGGTCCCGGCGTGAAACGCCTCCATAAAGGTGCCCGAGATGCGAATATTGTTGTAGGCGGCGTCAAGCGGCCAGTGCCATGTTTCGCCATCCTCGGACCAGACGGTGCTGACATAGAATGAGCGGTGGTTGCTCCAGCGCCCAGGCGCGCCTGCCACCACCGCACGCGCGCGCCAGTAGTAGGGCGTGGCCTGCGTGTTCTGGGCGAGTTTCTGCGCTAGCTGGCCATAGGAGATGCCCAAGTTATCGGTTTTTTCGTCGAAGCTCAGCGTGTCGCTGAGCACCAGGGCGGTAAAGGTCTGGTTGCTGGCGACCTGCACCTCGTACACATACGTGCCGTCGGCATTGGCTGGCACATGGGCGTCGTGGCGCACATTCTGGACGTTGAACACCGGCCGCTCGACGCGAATCTCTTCGTTGTTGGGGTGTGGCAGCGCTGGCCGCTGGCTGGGGCCGATCGTCATCACGTTGGAGTCGGCATGGTTGCCGTGGCTATCGCTGACGCGCACAAAGATGCGGTGGCCGACATCGCCGCTCTGCACGGCGTAGGTTTTGGCGGTGCTCACCGGCTGATAGTCGGCGGCGGATTGGCCGCTGCTTTTGAGCCACTGGTAGGTGTAGTGGCTGGTGTCGCTGTCTAGGCCGCCCTCGGACACAACCTTGAGCGTTGAGGCCGCTGTGTTGCTGGCGCTATCGCCCTGGATCGCTGGCAGGTTGCCGTCGGCGGTGCTGATCGTGACGAACGGGCCGGTGTTCTCAGCGACCGCGTCGATGATCAGTGATGAGTTGAGCAGGCCGTCGCGCACGTTCTCGACGGTTAGGCCGACCTCGATCACATCGCCGGTGGTGTCCACGGGTACGAGCGTTTCGAACCACTTGGTCGCGCCGCCGGGGTCGAAGGCGCTGAGGCCCAGGCCGTTCATGCTGTTCTGGATAGTCACCACGGTGCCGCGTTGGCGGCTGCGCAGCGTGACCTTAAAGGCGTCGTCGTAGACGGTGCCGAAGTAGCCGCCGTTGATCTCGCTGGTCACAAAGCGAAAGCGGATGCTCACGCTGCTGGTGCCGAAGCTCGTCGTTAGGGTGCGGCTGATCGACTGCGCGCCCTCCTCAGCGGTGGTCAGCATCAGGTCCATATCGGTCATGCTCATCGCGCTCGGCTGGGCCGCCGGGCGCACCACGCTGCGCTGGAGCGGATCGACGGCTGGTTGGCCGCGCTGCTGGCGGACGGCGCTAAGATCGGGGCGCAGGCTATCGCTGATGACCGGCGAACCCTCGCTGTGCGGAATCAGGCGCACGTTGGCGCTGCCAATGTCCCAGCCGTCGGTGCCCTGGTGAAAGTCGTTGTTGTCGATTGGGCTAGGCGGGTTGCTGCCGGCTCCGCGCAGCCGCAGCGTGACATATTGGCTGTCGCCGCTGACCACCTCGGCGGCGCTGTGGCCTTGATCATCGCTGACGCGCAGGAAGATGGCGTGGTCGGGCAGGTTGCGGAAGATCGCGATGCCGTTGCTGGTGGTCGCCACGGCGCTGATCTGCGGGGCTTGGGCCAGCGTGGCGGTGACGACCACGCCGTTGGCGCGCAGGTCCGCGCTGTCGAACACGGTGGCGATCAGCGTGTTGCCGCCGCTCCAGATAGTCACATCGGCGCTGAGCGGCGCGCCAAGCGCTGTGCGGCTTTCGAGCACAAGATGATTCGCGCCTGCGACAAGCTGCGGCGTAAAGCTGATCTGCTGCTGGGTGCGCGTGGTGGCGCTCAGCGGCACTGTGTTGCCGTTGAGGCGCAGCTCGGTCGCCGCCGGATTCAGCGCGAAGGCCCCACAGTCAAGCGCGAATCCGAGCGTGCTGGTCAGCGGCACAAAGCTCTGCACATCCGCGCCAACTAGCGTCGGTGTGGCGGCGCTGCTCGGCACCTCAATCGATGGCGGTGGCGTCTCTGGCTCGGCCTCTTGCGCTGCGCTGTCGCGTGCAACTGCTGGCAGGTAAAGCTGATGGATGCCGCGTGTGCAGTCGGCGGCGGGCGCTGCTGCCGCACTGGTGGTTGCGGTAGGCGGTGTTGGCACCACGGCGCGCGCCGCTTGCTCCGGTGCGGGCAGGCAGACGCTGGCGATGCACAGCCAAGCCATGACAAATCGAATGCCTCGCTGTAAAGACATGGTGTTCTCCAGGTGCTTTGATCTCACGATGCTCTTATCAAACCATGCTTTATCAGCGCCGACGCTTACAAAAACTCGTACAAAAATCCGTACAGTGTTGATTTGTTTGCGCACCGTGCGCATTTCTGCACATGCTGGCATAGCGCACGTGCTATAATAGTTCTACCATGTTCGCTACTGTCCGCCCCTCGGCAGTGCACCTTCTCCGCTGCAATCTCCAGTGAGCATGGCTGGCCTGTTTAAAGCATCGCGCCTTCTTTGCATCACCTGATTGTCAACCAATCAACTGCATCTGGCTTCTGCGTGCACGCACAGCGCTGCGTGTGCGCGAGAACTGCTACACGTTAGGAGGGCACTCCGATGACGATGCACGAGCTTTCCCACAAGACCACCTTGACCATGGCCGATCTGCGCCGCCTGATTCGCAGCCCAGAGGCGCTGTCCATGTCGCTGTTTATGCCCACCGTTGCGTTTGGCCCGCAGGCGCAGCAGGACGGGGTGCGGCTGCGCAACCTCGTGCGCCAAGGCGAGGCCCTGCTAGAGCGGCGCGGCCTTGACCAGGCGGCGATCAATATGCTGCTCGCGCCGCTGCACCACCGCCTGCACGATCCGCAGCTCTGGTACCAGCAGGGCCTGGGGCTGGCGCTCTTCATCACGCCGGGCCAGTTCAGCATGTACTCGCTGCCGTTTAGCGTCGAGGAGCAGGTGGTTGTTGGCCAGCACGCCTATGTCGTGCCGCTGCTGCCGCTGCTCAGTGGCTCTGGCTCCTTCTTTGTGCTCGACCTTGGCCTGCAGCACGTGAGCCTCTATCACTGCACCCGCGACAGCATCCGCGAGGAGGCGATCTACCCACTGCCGCCCACCTGCGCTGAGTACCTGGCCAGCCTGGACACGGCCAAGGTCGCGCAGTTTCACGCTGGCACCAGCGGCCTGTCTGGCAAAGAGGGCCTGGTTTTCTATGGCCACGGCGCTGCCGACGACACGCTGAAGGATACGATCACCCACTACTTCAAAATCCTCGATCAGGCGGTGCTGGAGCACCTTGGCACGCAGCACTACCCGCTGATCCTCGCTGGCGTGGAGTATCTGCAGGACATCTATCGCCAGGTGAGCGGCTATCGCTCGATTCAGCCTGGCGGTATCCTCGGCAGCTCCGCAGAGCGGGCGCTTGATGAGCTGCATCAGCACGCCTGGTCGCTCGTGCGCCCGCTCTTCGAGCAGCCGCAGCAGGATGCCTTCGCCCACTATATGCAGATGGCCGCCGCCGACTTTACGCGCATCAGCGAGAACCTGCGCATGGTGCTGCTCGCCGCCGCCATCGGCCAGGTGGAGCTGCTGTTTGTGCAGCCGGGCTATCAGCAGTGGGGCCACTTCGATACCAAGACGCACGTCATCGAGATGCACGACACGCCCTGGCCGCACGATGAGGACTTGGTCAATGTTGCGATCATCCACACGCTGCTCCACGCTGGCATGGTCTATCCGCTGCCTGCCACGCTCTCCAAACAGACGCACGTTGCCGCGCTGCTGCGCTACTAAGCGCCTGCGCCGCGCTTACGCCGGGGGATCGCGTTGATTTGATGAAAGGATGCGTCTATGGAACGGCAAACGCTGGTTCCGCTCGATGGCTCGCCGCTGGCCGAGGCCGCGCTGCCCCACGCGGTGCAGCTGGCCCACGCCTACGCCAGCACGCTCCATCTGCTCTACACCATCGAGTCTGCGGCGGTGTCACACACGCTGGTGTGGACGCGGCCAGGGCCGGTGCAGAGCCACGGCTGGCTCGCCGCTGAGCAGCAGGCCGCCGCCGATTATCTGGCCGATCTCGCGCAGCAGCTGCGCCTCAGCGGCCTGGGCGTGCACGTCAGCATTCGCACGGGCCATCCCACCGATACAATCCTGCGGCTGCTTGACGAGCATCCCAACATTCGCGATGTTGTGCTGGCCACCCACGAGCAGAGCGGGCGACAGCGCTGGCTCGGCGGCGGCGGTATCGAGAAGCTGCTGCTCAATGCGGCGGTGCCGATCTTGGTTGTGCAGGTGCCAGCCGCGCACGAGCCGCTCGCGCTGCAGCGCCCGCTGCCGACCATGCCGCCCTACACCTCCGTCCTCGTGCCACTCGATGGCTCGGTGTTTGCTGAGCAGGCCCTAGCCGAGGCGCAAAGCTTGGTCTACGATTGGCAGGCCACGCTGGTGCTGCTCGCGGTGCTGCCCTCGCTCGGCGAGCCGTGGGGCCGCGAGAACCGAGCGCTCTTCCACTGGTCCGAGAGCGAGCCGCAGCTTGCCCAGCGCTCGGCGATTCGCTACCTTGAGTCAACGGCGCAGCGGCTGCGGCTCGCCGGTCTTACGGTGCGCACCCAGTGGGTCAGCGGCACGCCCGATGCGATGATTGCCACCCTGGCCGAGCAAGAGCACGTCGACCTGATCGTGATGGCGACCCATCGCCGCTCGGGCCTGAGCCGCTTCTGGTTCAGCGGCGTGGCCATGCACGTGATCCGCCACACGCCAACACCGATCTTGCTTATTCGGCCGCCGCTCCAGCGCGAGCACGGTGCCGCATTTGCCTACGAGCCACAGTAGCCCGGCGCTGCTGTGTGGATATACGGCCCATCGGTTATCACTATGGAGGAAACAGTGAAGACAGTGGTTGAGTGGCATTTGACGCACACAGGCTGGCTCGCAACGCCGATTGAGTACGAGTCCGATCCGACTCCCGCGCCGCCGCCGGATCGCGTGTTGACCTACCGCTACACGCAGACTCACGATCTCGATAACTCGGTCATCACGCGTGAGATTAGCTTGATCTGGCAGACAAGCAATGCGGCTGAGTATCGGCTGGTGACCAAGCGCTACGGCGAGTTTCCGCGCCCCCACGCCCGCCCGGCGCTCTCGTCTGTGCACTAGCACGTGCCGCTCAACCAGTGGTACCATGCTGTGTTGACTGGCTTTTGGCACCGTCTCCTCGCTCTGCGACGACGGTGCTTCTGTTTGCAAGGAGCAACATCGCATGGCATGGTTCTATCTGTTCATCGCTGGCCTCTTCGAGATCGCCTGGGCGATTGGGCTGAAGTATTCGCACGGGTTTCGCGTTTTTTGGCCCAGCGTCGCCACCGTCAGCGGCATGATCGCCAGCTTTGTCTTTCTTGGCGCGGCGCTGCGCTCGCTGCCCCTGGGCACCGCCTACGCTGTCTGGACTGGCATTGGCACCGCTGGTACCGTCGTGCTTGGCATCTTCCTGTTCAACGAGTCGGCCACGCCGCTGCGCCTCGCCTGCATCGTGATGATCGTCGCCGGCGTCGTCGGCCTCAAGCTCGTCACTCCCGCCTAGCGCTACCGCCGCTCGTCGGTCGATTCTCATGGCGCTGAATACTGCACGGTGGTGGGGTGCAGGCCGTCGTGGCCACAGCAGGCGGCGCATGAGATCACGGCGCGGGCGCTGAGCTGTTGCCCGTGCCGCTGATGGC
>JABXJS010000119.1 GCA_013538855.1 Herpetosiphonaceae bacterium | reverse complement strand
GCCGTAACGGCCATCTACGGCATGGTTCGGGCTATCCCGCTCGCACCGTACCGACCCTACACGCCACCCGAGCCAATCCTGTGATCTACTGATGATGGCGCTGACACCAGCGGCGAGGGCGAGAATCTTAATCTGCAGCAGATCGAGCAGGCGCTCGGCGGCGGCGGGCGGCTTGCCAAAGCGGTCCTCTAGCTCACGGCGCAGCATGCGCAGATCCTGCACCGAGCGCGCCTCGGCGATGTGTTGGTAGACGCGCAGGCGCAGCGTATCATCCTCAATGTAGTCTTCGGGCAGGAAGGCGTCGATCGGCAGGTCGATGCTCACGACCGCCTCAGGCAGCACCGGCTCGTTGTCGGTGCCGATGCTGTTGCGCGCGCCGATCACCGCAGCCCGCCGCAGGGCCTCGACGGCCTGGGTGCGCTGCTGGCGCTGCTGCTTAAGCCGCTCGGACTGGCCGCGCATGCCCTCGTCGCGCAGACGCTCGACGGCCTGGGCGAGCAGGCGCGAGTAGAGATCGAAGCCGATGGCGGTGATGTTGCCGGACTGCTCGGCCCCGAGCAGGTTGCCGGTGCCGCGAATCTCTAGGTCGCGCATGGCGATGCGGAAGCCTGCGCCGAGCTGCGTGGCCTCCTGAATTGCCTCCAGGCGCTGCGTGGCCTCCTCGGTCATCGAACGGTTCGGATTGTAGAAGAGATAGGCGTAGCCGCGCTGGGTTGAGCGGCCAACGCGGCCGCGCAGCTGATACATCTGAGCCAGGCCATAGTTAGTGGCATCGTCGATGATGATCGTGTTGGCGCTGGGTACATCCAGGCCGCTCTCGATGATGGTGGTGCAGACGAGGACATCGAAGTCGCCCTCGAAGAACTGGAGCATCACCTTCTCGAGCTGCTTCTCGGCCATCTGGCCGTGGCCGACGCCGATGCGCGCTTCGGGCACAATTTTCTGCAGGCGATTGGCGACGGTGTAGATCGACTGAACGCGGTTGTGGACATAATAGATCTGGCCGCCGCGGCCGATCTCGCGCATGATCGCATCGCGCACAAGATTTTCATTGAAGGGCTGGACGTAGGTCTTGATCGGCACGCGATCATCAGGCGGCGTGTCGATAACGCTGAGGTCGCGGATGCCCGCCAGCGCCATGTGCATGGTGCGCGGGATGGGCGTGGCGGTGAGCGTCAGCACGTCGATCTCCTGGCGCAGCTGTTTGAGGCGCTCTTTGTGGCGCACGCCGAAGCGCTGCTCCTCGTCGATGATGACAAGGCCGAGCTTTTGGAAGGTGACGTCAGTTGAGAGCAGGCGGTGGGTGCCGATGATGATGTCGATCTCGCCGCGGCCGAGCTTTTCGATGATGACCTTCTGCTGGGCGGCGGAGCGAAAGCGCGAGAGCATCTCGACCTTGAGCGGGAACGCCTGCATGCGGCGGCTAAAGGTCTCGTAGTGCTGCTGGGCCAGGATCGTGGTGGGCACGAGCACGGCGACCTGAACGCCGTCCTGCACCGCTTTGAAGGCGGCGCGCAGAGCGACCTCGGTCTTGCCGTAGCCAACATCGCCACAGATCAAGCGATCCATGGGGCGCTGACTCTCCATATCGCGCTTGACCTCTTCGAGGGCGCGGAGCTGGTCGTCGGTCTCGTTGAAGGGAAAGCTGTCCTCAAGCTCGCGCTGCCACGAGGTGTCGGGGCTGTAGGGGTGGCCCTCGACCATCTGGCGGGCGGCGTACAGCTCCAGCAGCTCGGTGGCCAGCTCCTCGATCGACTGGCGGACCTTGCGCTTGGTGCGCTCCCAGTCGGAGGTGCCAAGGCGGGTGAGCGTGGGCTTGCCCTCGCCGGCACCGACGTAGCGCGACACGCGGTCGACCTGATCGATCGGCACATAGAGCTTATCGCCGGCGGCGTAGCTGAGCTGCATAAACTCGCGCTCGGTATCGCCGACGGTCAGGCGGGTAAGGCCGTCGTAGCGGGCGATGCCGTGCTCGATGTGGACGACGAAATCGCCGGGCTTGAGCGACTGGAGGAAGGTGGCGCGCTCGGCCTCGGTGCGCTCCTTGCGGGCGCGGGTGGAGATGGCGCGGCGCGGCCGCCAGCCGAAGACCTCCGAGTCGGTGAGCAAAATCGTGTCGAGAGTGCGGGCGTGCCAGCCGCCAGAGAGTGTGCCGTGGCGCACAACCAGCGTTGAGCTAACGAGCTGCTGCTCGTCGGCGTCCGGGCCGTCCTCATCGCCAACGAGGGCGAGATTATTCTCGCGGCTCAGCTCGCGCAGGCGGGCGGCCTGGGGCGAGACAATCGCCACGCGACTGCCGCTGGTGAGGCGCTCCTTGAGATCGCTGAGCAGGCGGTCGATCTGCGCACCATAGGAGGGCGCAGGGACGAACGTCGGCAGCTCGAGCACCTGCTGGGTGAGGCGAATCTCGCGGGCCTCAGGCGGCTGGTTGCTGAGGTTGACGACAGCGTAGCGCTGGAGGAGCGCCTGCAGCTCGGGCCAGAGGATCAGCGGCACCGGGAAGTTCTCGGGCAGCTCGGCGGCGCTGATCTGGGTGCTGCGGGCTTCGGCGGCCTGACTGTGTAGCTCGCTGGCGGCGTCGATGATCTCGCGGGCCTCGGAGAAGACCACGAGCGTCTGCGGCGGCAGATGTTCGAGCAGCGAGGCGTGCTGGCTGGGCACGGTGCGAAAGAACGGCGCATAGAAGGCGCGACCCTCGAAGCGCTCGCCTAGCTCGAGGTGCTCGCGGGCGGCGGCCCACTCGGCCTGGACCTCAGCGCGCAGGCTGGCCAGATCGAGGGCGTCGATGCGCTGGAGGGCGGCGGACTGCTGCCACCAGGGCACCTCGTGGGGCGGGCCGATGGTGATCGTGCGAATGCGGCGCTCGGAGCGCTGCGAGAGCGGATCATAGATGCGCAGGCTTTCTAGCTCATCGCCCCAGAACTCTAGGCGCACAGGGCGCTCGCTGGTGAGCGGGTAGATATCGATAATGCCGCCGCGACGGCTGATCTCGCCAGGCTGCTCGGCGGTTGGCTGCATGCGGTAGCCGATGGCCACCCAGTGCTCGATGAGCGCCTGCGGATCGTAGGACTGGCCCTGCGTGAGCGTGCGCAGCGCAAAGCGCAGATCGTCTGGCAGCAGGGTTGGCTGGCTCAGCGCCTTGAGCGAGGTGACGATGACGAGCGGGCCAGCTTGAGCGGCCAGCTGCTCCAGCACACGCAGGCGGCCAGCGAGCACGTTGACATCTGGCGACATATGCTCGTAGGGCAGCACATCGGTGGGTGGGAAGAGCACCGTCTGCGCGCCAAGGAAGCAGGCCAGATCGCTGTGGAAGCGCAGGGCGGCATCGGGGCTGGCGGTCAGGACCACGATCGGCTGCTGGAGCGTGGGCCAGATTCCGGCCACCACGGCACGCCGGGCCGCGTTGGGCACCGGGGTGACATGCCACGCGGCCGCCGGCTGGAGCTGAGTAGCGAGCTGCTGAATGTGTGGTTCGCTGGCCAACAAGGGAACCAAGTCGGCCAGCGTTGGAAGTGAATCTGTCATTGTGCTAGGTGTCTACCTACTGACCACCACGCCAGGATTCTTTATAGTCGCGGCCGAGCAACAGCACGAGGTCGGTGGTCGGATCGGAAGGAAGCTCGGCGCTATCATCTGCAGAAACAATATTTTTGGGCTTGATGCCAAGCAGCGTGGCCAGCCTGCGCCGCTCGGCGGAGTGCTCGCCGTAGTCGATGATCATGCTTTCATCGTAGACGGTCGAGGCGGTGGAGGGCTGGTTGACGCGATAGCCGTGCTCTTCAAGGAAGCTGGTCACCTCGCTGGCAAGGCCATTGATGCTTGCGCCATTGAGCACCTCGACCTTCAGTGCTGGGTCGGCTGGCGCAGCACTGCCGTCGCTCGTGTTGTTGCTGATCGAGGCCGGTCCCATCAGCCACTCGTCGACGCGGGCCTCGATATCCTCAGGTGCCCAGAGCGGCGTGTAGGCATCTTTGCCGCCGATGACCGTATCGAACGGGCCAAGCGTGTAGCTGCTGATGCGGCCGCCCTGGGTGAGATCGCTGGCGAGGCCGGCGAGCGCACGCAGCGAGCTGATCTCGTCGATGGGCAGGTTGGTGCGGAAGGTGTTGTGCAGCTGATTGGCCAGCTCGTTGAGCGTGCCGATCTGATCGAGCAGGCCCTTCTCTTTGAGCGCGGTCAGGATGGCCTCGATGACCTGCTGCTGGCGCTCGGCGCGGCCATAGTCGGTGGTGGTGTGGCGGCTGCGGGCATAGCGCAGGGCGGTTACGCCATCCATATGCTGATAGCCAGCGGGGATATACAGGCGAATCACGCCGTAGTCGCCGTCGTCGGTGGGATAGAGCGAGTCCATCAGCGGGCGCTGGACATTAATATTGATGCCGCCGATGGCGTCGATAATATCCTTGAAGCCGTTGAAGTCAACCTGGACGACATAATCAATCATCTGACCGCGCTGATTGAGGCCGAGATACTCATTGACCGCAGCGCGGGCGACCGACGCGCCGCTCTCATCGGGATCGACGGAGGCGTTCTGCGGATTTTTGTAGCCGTAGGAGTAGGCCGAGTTGATCTTATCGCACTCGCCGGGCGCGGTTTTGCCAGGAATCGGCGCGCAGTTATCACGGGGGATCGAGAGCATGCTGGCCCACTTATTCTGCGGATCAACGTGCACAACGATGAGCGTATCTGAGCGCGCGCCTTCCTCAAGATCAGCCTCGCGGGTATCGACGCCGATGAGCAGCACATTGAACGGCTCCTTGACAATATCGGGCGTCGGATGGGCCACGCCGCCCTGATCGCTACCCTGCTGCGCCGCAATCGTCGGCGGATCAAACTTGACGGCGGCGGTAGTCTGCTTAAAGCGACTCCACAGCCAGAAGCCGCCAACAAGCAGTATGAGCAGGCCGATGATCAACGTGCTCACAAACGCAATGCCGCACGTGGCGCGGCGCGAGCGCGGACGCTGTGGTGCGCGGCCGGGCGCAGTGTGGACAGCGCGGCGCGGGAGGCGTTGCGTGGGACCTGTATACGGCGTTTCAGGAGGACGAGCCATACCTACTCCTTTATGGCGAGAGCTGGGTTCTGCACACGCGCAACCTGCCGTAGAACAAAGTGCTCTACGTGGTCAAGCACGGCAGATGCTTCAATATCGCGCAGCATTTCATGGCCGCTGCGCTCAAACCAGAGCAACTGTTTATCGACGGAGCTAATCTGACGATAGACCGCCTCGGAGGCCGCCCCTGGAATCGTTTGATCGACGCGTGAGTGGAGCAAGAGCGCTGGCGCTGTGATTCTCGGCAATTGACGTTCCACGACTTGCGCATAGCGATAGAGCGATGCGAAGGCGCTGATCGGAAACTGGCGGTAGTTGCCGTGCTGGCGGCCTAGCTCCGGGTCGCCCCAGCCAACGCCCATGTCGCGGTTCGGATCGCCCCACATTGGCTTGACCGGAGCGGCATAGGCGGCATAGGGCGCGTAGCGGTTGAAAAAACGCATAGCTGGCGCGAGCGCTACCACCGCCGCGACCTCGCGCTGGTGGGCAGCGGCCAGGTGCAGCGCGACCAGCCCGCCCATGGACAGGCCGATGACGATCACGTGATCGACCTCGCGGCGCAGATCGCGGAAGGCCGCGTCAGCGTCGGCGTACCAGTCGTGCCATGTGACACCAAACAGATCTTCGGGCTGCGTGCCATGGCCGCGCAGCACCGGCATACGATAGGGCAGGCCATGGTGCATAAGGCGCGCAGGCACGCGATTGACCGAGTCGCTGCACGAGGTGAATCCGTGCAGCACCAAACAGCCGATCGGCATTGAGGTGGCTCCTGTTATGTTTGCAACACTTCCTGTCTACGCGGTATAATGCACGCTGATATCACACGCACGTACAGGAAGGATTATAGATATGGGTCTCAAAGAAATTTGGGCAGGCTTCGTGCATGCAGTCGACACCGAGTACGATCGACGCATTCGGGCGGCAAGCAACGTGCGCGCCTATCAGATCGGTGGCCACGGCCATCATCACGACCATGGCGATCACACCGAGGCAGAGCAGCCCGAGGAGCAGCTTGGAGATAGCCATGTGGCCTTTGGCACAGGCACAACGCCCGCTGACGTTGAGCCACAGGTTCCGTCATCACACTAAAAAACACATCCCGCAGTGGGGATAGTGTCTGCCCGCGTGGTATCATGCCACAGGCTGGGCATCGCGTCAATCCAACGCGCCTGATGCGAGACTGAACAGCGAGCTAGCTTGCTGTCTGGAAGCAGCCCTCCGGCTGCTTTTTTGTTACGGAGTTTTTCAATGAGCACCCAAGCTTTGCCGCCAGAGTGGACCATCCTGGCGATTGAGACATCTTGCGACGAGACGGCGGCGGCGGTTATCCGCGGCGGCCGCGAGATTCTGGCCAACAGCGTGGCCTCGCAGATCGACATCCACCAGCGCTACGGCGGTGTTGTGCCCGAGGTCGCCTCGCGCCAGCATATCCTAACCATTATGCCGGTGATCGAGCAGACGCTGGCCGAGGTGCCGGGCGGCTGGAGCGCGATCAACGCGATCGCCACGACCTACGGCCCCGGCCTGGCCGGCGCGCTGCTCACCGGCATCAACACCGCCAAGGCCCTGGCCTGGACGCGCGGCCTGCCGCTGGTGGCGGTCAATCACCTTGAGGGGCATATCTACGCCAGCTGGCTCAACGCCGACCGCGAGAAGCCGCTGAGCGCCGCGCCCCCGCCGCCGGAGTTTCCGCTAGTCGCGCTGATCGTCTCCGGCGGCCACACCACCATGGTGCTGCTGCGCGATCACGGCGACTACCAGCTGCTGGGCCAGACGCGCGACGATGCGGTGGGCGAAGCCTTCGACAAGGTGGCGCGAATTATGGGCCTGGGCTATCCGGGCGGTCCGCTGATGGAGCGTGCGGCGCTCAATGTCAATCCGGGCAAGCTGCGCCTGCCGCGCTCGTGGCTGCGCAACTCCTACGACTGGAGCTTCAGCGGCATCAAGACGGCGGCGCTGAATATGGTTCAGGAGCGCATGGGCGCGCGCTTCGACCAGGAGAAGCTCGCCAACGTCGATGCGCGCTTCGCCGGGCAGCTGGCGGCGGCCTTTCAGGAGTCGGTGGTCGATGTGCTCGTCACCAAGACGGTGGCGGCGGCGCGCGAGTTCGGGGCCAAGGAGATTATCCTGGCTGGCGGCGTGGCGGCCAACAAGGCGCTGCGCGCCGAGCTGACGCGGCAGGCGACGCCGATCCCGGTGCGCTACCCGCCGATCTGGCTGTGCACCGACAACGCGGCCATGATCGGCGCGGCGGCCTACTATCGCTATGCGGCGGGCCTGCAGACGGACTGGTCGCTCGATGTGGCTCCCAGCCTGAAGATTGCAATGTAGCCTTGGCTGGGCACGGAGGAGCTATGGTTCAGACCGACAAGCGCCAGACACAGCGGCTGTGGCTCTGGGCGGGCGGCGTGTTTCTGGCGGTGCGGCTGCTGCTGACGCTGCTGGTGTTTGCGCTGGCTCCGAGCGCGCCGCCGCCCGCCACTGGCAGCGCTGCCGACCGCCTGGTGCAGCCCTGGAATCGCTGGGATGTTGTCTACTACGCTGACATCGCCGCCGCTGGCTACGGCTCCGACCCAGCCACAACCAACTTTCACCCGCTGTACGCCTGGCTCGGCCGCGGCCTTGGCTGGCTCAGCGGCAGCTGGGTGCTGGGCCTGCTGCTGGCGAGCAGCGTGGCGACCATCGGGCTGTACGTGGTGCTGCAGCTGCTGGCGCGCTTTGAGTTGACGCCGGAGCAGCGGCCCTGGAGCATCATCGCGCTTACGGCGCTGCCCTCGGGCTATGTGCTGTACGCGCCCTATTCGGAGAGCCTGTTTCTGCTGCTGGCGGCGCTGTGCTTTTTGCTGGCGCTGCGCGGGCGCTGGTGGCTGGCCGGGCTGGCTGGCGCAGTCGCCGCGCTGACGCGCCAGCAGGGCCTGGCGCTGGTGCTGCCGCTGCTGTGGCTGATGGCCGCGCAGGTGGGCGGCTGGTCGCGGCTGGCGCGGCTGCCCCGGCTGTGGCTGGCGGCGCTGCTGCCGGTTGTCGGCTACGGCCTGGTGATCGCCGTGCGCCTGAGCGTGCTCGGCGGCCTGCCGCAGCGCTGGTGGCTGCCGCAAAACTGGATCTACGCCGTGCTGATCTCGCCGGAGGCGCAGTCGGTGGTGCCGGGCCAGCGCTTTGTGCCGCCGTGGACGGCGCTGTGGCTGGCGGTGCAGCAGCTATCCGAGGGCACGGCGGGCGAGTTTGGCCTGTCCGGCGCAATTGGGCGCTGGGTCGATCTGATCACGGGCGCGCTGTACCTGGGGCTGCTGGGCCTCAGCTGGCGGCGGCTGCGGCCGGCCTACCGTGTCTACTGCGTGCTGATCTTCCTGCTGGCGTGGTCGTACTACACCGGCGAGCTGTTTGCGTACATGGGCCTGTCGCGGCACCTGCTGCTGGCCTTTCCGCTGGCTTTTCCGCTGGCGGCCTGGGCCGACCGCGGGCCGCGGCGCATGCTGCTGCTGCTCGGCGGCGGCCTGCTGCTGGTGGCGCAGACCTCGCTGTATATGCTGGAGCTGTGGGTGCCCTAGCGGCGGGGCACGCTGTGTTGATGCAGGCGCGTCGGTTTTTCCGGCGCGCCTGTGTTTTTAATGCTGCTTGGCCCGGCACGATCACCTGCGCATGAATCAACGGCTGTGGCCATCGCACGCAGGTGACGGGGCGCTGCCGCTGGGCGCTGGAGAACATGACGAGCGGGCGCACACGGCGCGAGCCACGGCGCGCGGGCGGGCGCTCAAGCACGGCGCAGCGGTTCGACACAACCAACGGCTTGAGCCATCGCACGCAGGTGATGGGGCGCTGCCGCTGGGCGTTGTGGGAAAGAGCGGGCGGGGCGCATACGGCTGCGGCTACGGCGCGCGGGCGGGCGCTCAAGCACGGCGCAGCGGTTCGACACAACCAACGGCTTGAGCCATCGCACGCAGGTGACGGGGCGCTGCCGCTGGGCGTTGTGGGAAAGAGCGGGCGGGGCGAGCGCAGCGTGCGGCTACGGCGCGCTAACTGGTGTTTTTGCACGGCGCAGCGGTTCGACAAAACACCAGGCTACTTTATCGCACTGGCAGCGACGGGGAGAAATCACGCGGCGACGGGGTCAACGACGGGCGGGCGCACACGGCGCGAGCCACGGCGCGCTAACTGGCGTTTTTGCACGGCGCAGCGGTTCAACATAACAAAACTACGCAGCTACAGCGAGGGGCCGACGTGGAAGACGCTGACGCTTTGCACGGTGGTTTTTTGGCTGTTGGTGTAGGTGATCGAGCCGATGATCGACATCTTGGCACCCTGTTGGTTCTTGCCAAGGCTGATGGTGAACTTGTCGCTGGTGTTGCTGTCGGGCGCGACAGTGTAGTTGTTGTTGCCGATGTGCAACTGCAGGAGACCGCGCACTTGCCCGTCGTCGGTGGCGAGGGCGTCTTGGTCGCCGTAGTGCTTGCGCGCGCCCGAGCTGTTGAGCTGGCCGACAATTTGCAGCGTCTGCGGGTCGATGAAGCCGCCCTGCTGGACAGCCTGGGTGCGCTGCTGCATCGCCTGCTCGATCTGCACATTGACGCTGATCGACTGCGGGCGCTCCTTGGCCGCGACAACGACCGCCTTGGTAAAGTAGGGGTTGACCTGGACGATCTTGTAGCTGATGGGCGTGTCGACAGCGATCTTGAAGCTGCCCGCATCGAGCTTGAGCTTGCCTAGCTTGGGGTCGTTGACATAAAACCCCTGAGACTGATAGATGACCATGCCGTCGAAGACTGGCTCCGGCGGTGCCTCCTGCTTTTTATCGTCATGCTTGACGTCTTTCTGATCGTCCTGCTTGACGTCTTGCTGATTGTCTAGAACGAGCTTGGGCGTGGGATCGGGCGGGCGCTGCTCCTGCGGCTCTGGATCGACCTTGGGCTGTGGCGGGTCGCTCTTGCGGCGGTAGAGGTTGCGCAGCACCCAGCCGTTGAGCAGCTTGCTCTTGGGACTTACCTCGTACTTTGTCGCGTCCCACTGGTTGTTATCGACCCAGACGTAGCCCTGCGGGCTGTCGCTCTCGAGGTAGAAGCGCTGCACGAGCGCGCTGCTGACCTGACGGTTGCCCTGGATGCGCTGAAGCTGTAGCACCTGGGCGGCCGTGAGCGGCGCTGGCGCGCGCGGATCGACGGCTAGGCTGGGCGCGGCTGGCCTGGGCTGCGGCGTGCGGGCGGCGGTGCGCTCGATCTGGCGGCGCGCCTTGCGTGCGGACATGGGCGGCTCCTTTCCGGGGCCTCGGCAATCTCTGCATGCGATTATAGCCGTCGGCGACGGGCGACTCAAGCGCCAGTTTTGGCCGTGGTGTACGCGCGCTCGTCGTAGTCCCCTGCGAGGATTGAAGGTCTTTCGGACCACCGCGAGCGAGTGATTGCCCATGCCGACGATTGAGTCGTAATCCCCTGCGAGGATTGAAGGTCTTTCGGACAGGCCGAGACCAAGAAAGCCCAAGAGGAAGCGCGAGGTCGTAATCCCCTGCGAGGATTGAAGGTCTTTCGGACACACGCTGCAAGCGCAGTGGAAACAGTACGAGGACGAGTGGTCGTAATCCCCTGCGAGGATTGAAGGTCTTTCGGACTCAGGTAGAGTACGCTATCGAAACAGCAAACGAGGTCGTAATCCCCTGCGAGGATTGAAGGTCTTTCGGACTGTTTGACTTGTATCTCGATGTGTCAAGTGTTCATGGGTGGGTCGTAATCCCCTGCGAGGATTGAAGGTCTTTCGGACGCATGTGTGTTGGCATCGCTAACTGGTAAGAGTGATACGTCGTAATCCCCTGCGAGGATTGAAGGTCTTTCGGACCATCTAATGGAAAGACCCCCTGAAATACTTTCTACTGTCGTAATCCCCTGCGAGGATTGAAGGTCTTTCGGACGTCTTTTGCGGGCTTGGCAGGGAAAGTGGTCGGGTGCCGTCGTAATCCCCTGCGAGGATTGAAGGTCTTTCGGACATTTACACGGGCCGGTTAGAAGCACCACCCGTGTATTGCGTCGTAATCCCCTGCGAGGATTGAAGGTCTTTCGGACAAAAAGGGTACATTGACTGCAATAGCGCGCGACGTCGTGGTCGTAATCCCCTGCGAGGATTGAAGGTCTTTCGGACAGTTCCGAAAGATTCGGCGCTTGACTGGCTGGATTCGTCGTAATCCCCTGCGAGGATTGAAGGTCTTTCGGACGTCGGACTGTTGCGAGTGTAGCGGCGGCAGCGAACTGCGGTCGTAATCCCCTGCGAGGATTGAAGGTCTTTCGGACCGCTATCCGATCCTAGAGGACATGGATGAAGAGGATAGGTCGTAATCCCCTGCGAGGATTGAAGGTCTTTCGGACCGCACCGTCTCGCCAGCAGACCACTGGTGCCCGTGTAACGTCGTAATCCCCTGCGAGGATTGAAGGTCTTTCGGACCGGTGGTGCAGGCGCTGCTTGGCGGCCACGCGGTGGTGTCGTAATCCCCTGCGAGGATTGAAGGTCTTTCGGACCCCTAGGTGTCGCACCAGGGACGGCGCTGCCAGACTTTCAGAGTCGTAATCCCCTGCGAGGATTGAAGGTCTTTCGGACTGTACCATATTTTTAGCCCTTTGGCAAGCCCTAAATCGCGCGGTTTGCGCGGGGCATGGTTTTCGGGGCTTATTTTTTACAGATTGGGCCTGTTTTGGCCGGGCTAAAATCGCGCTTTTGCCCATCAGTTCGTTGTTGCGCGGGGCTGGGCTTTTTTGCTCTGTGTCAATCTTTAGCATCGGGCTGGCTCCCAGAGCTGGCTGGCTGGCATGTTGGGCAGTAGTGGGTGGAGCGCTGGGCGACGACGATGCGCTCGATCGGTGTGCCGCAGCGTGGGCAGGGCGCGCCAGCGCGGCCATAGGCGTTGAGGTAGCGCTGGTTGTCGCCGCTGGCTCCGCTGGCGTCGCGATAGTTCTGCAGCGTGGTGCCGCGGCGCTCGACGCCCTGCTGCAGCGCGGCGACGATGCCAGCATGCAGCGCGGCGATCTCGTCGGGGCTGAGCGAGTCGGCGCTGCGCAGCGGGTGCAGGCGGGCGCGCCACAGCGCCTCGTCGGCGTAGATGTTGCCGATGCCGGCGACCAGGCGCTGGTCGAGCAGCAGCGGCTTGAGGCGCGTGCGCCGACCGTGCAGGGCCGCGGCGAAGGCGGCGACGGTCCAGGCCGGATCAAGCGGCTCGGGGCCGAGCTTGGCCTCCAGGGCGCGCAGGCCGTCGGGGCCGAGCAGCGACCAGCGGCCGAACTTGCGCGTGTCGTGGAAGCGCAGCTCGCGGCCGTCGTCCAGCTCCAGAATGATGTGGGTGTGCTGATCGACAGGCGTGGCGGCGGGCACGACGAGCAGCTGGCCGGTCATGCGCAGGTGCACGGCGATGGTCTCGGCACCGTCGAGGCGGATGAGCACGTACTTGGCGCGGCGCTCCACGCCCAGAATGTGGCGCTCGCAGAGGGCGGCGCAGAAGATATCGACGGCTGGCTCGGCGATGGTGCGCGGCCAGTTGACGGCCTTGACGCTGACAATGCGGCGGCCAGCTAGCGCGCGGGCCAGCGAGCGGCGAACGGTCTCGACTTCAGGTAGCTCGGGCATGCGGCCTCGCTGGGGCTGAGATGGCGGATCACGCTCGTAGTGTAGCACAGGTCGGCGCGGCAGGCGCTGGCGCGCGCTGTGGCTGCGCGGGGCTAGCTGATGATTGAAAAAGCAGCGTCGGTGGTTTGTGCCGGTGCAGCGGCGTTGGGGCCAGCGCTGGTGCCAGCTCGACCGTTCCCCGGTGGCCACGCCGCGGCTGCGGGTGGGTCGGCACCGGGCTGTGGTGCGGCCTAGCGCACTGCTTCCTCCATCGCACGGCGGCGTGGGGCGGGGCCGCTGAGCGGTGGGGAAAAGAGCGGGCGGGTGAGCACGGCTGCGGCTACGGCGCGCGAGCCAGCGGCGCAGCACGGGGCAGTGGTTCAAAAAAGAAACGGCTGCATCAATCGCACGGCGGTGTAGGGCGGGGCCGTTGAGCGGTGGGGAAAAGAGCGGGCGGGTGAGCACGGCTGCGGCTACGGCGCGCGAGCCAGCGGCGCAGCACGGAGCAGTGGTTCAACCAATGCACCGCTGCATCAATCGCACAATGGCGTGGGGCCGACCAGCGTTGGGGAAAAGAGCGGGCGGGGCGGGCCGGGTACCCGTCAGGGTCGATGCGGCTACGGCGCGCGGGCCAGCGGCGCAGCACGGGGCAGCGGTTCAAAAAAGAAACGGCTGCATCAATCGCACGGCGGTGTAGGGCGGGGCCGTTGAGCGG
>JABXJS010000118.1 GCA_013538855.1 Herpetosiphonaceae bacterium | reverse complement strand
GGGTAGCGCTCAGCGAGCGGGCGCAGGCAGCCTCCGCTACGCTGCGCCCAACGCAGGTTAAGCGCGGCGCTCAGCATCAACCACAGCAAACTCCAGCGCGGCACCGCGTGGATCGGTAGCACACAAAGCGCTGGCTAGCGCTCAGCGAGCGGGCGCAGGCGGCCTCCGCTACGCTGCGCCCAACGCAGGTTAAGCGCGGCGCTCAGCATCAACCAACGCAAACTCAAGCAGCGGCACCGCGTGGATCGGTAGCACACAAAGCGCTGGGTAGCGCTCAGCGAGCGGGCGCAGGCGGCCTCCGCTACGCTGCGCCCAACGCAGGTTAAGCGCGGCGCTGATCATCAACCAAAGCAAACTCAAGCAGCGGCAGCTCGCGGCCAGGGATGCTGCCCGACGGCGTGGTGCCGATGTCGCGCCCACCCTGCGCACGGTAGAAGTCGGCGGCGTAGGGATCAGACTCAACGAGCATACGTCGAAAGCCACGCTCAACAGCGATGGTGCGCAGATGCTGGAGCAGCGCACGCCCATAGCCGTGGCCGATGGCCTCTGGCGCAACAAAGAGATCGGTCAGCTCGACCGTCGCGGCGTCGATGGGCGCGAGGCGGCCCCAGCCGAGGATGAGACCGGCCAGCTCAACCACCATGGTTGGCTGCTCAAGTGCTGCCGGATGCACTGTTAGCTCAGCGGTGCAGGCGGCCATGAAGTCGGCATCGTAGCCCCAGTGGGCCTTGGAGCGCAGCGTCAGCGCGGTCAGCGTGGCGGCCTCGTCCGGGCGGGCGGGCCGAAAGATCGGCGTAGCCATCAGAGCACCCGCTCAACCATCGTGCGCTGAGCCTGTAGCTCCAGCGTGTCATCGAGCGGCTCAAGCACGACAGCACTCCCATAGCGGCGGCGCAGCGCCAGCGTCAGCAGATAGTCGGCAAAGTGCGGGTTTTTCGGCAGCAGCGAGCCGTGCATATAGCAGCCGAACACATTGCGCCAGACCGCGCCCTCGCTGCCGTCCTCGCCGTTGTTGCCGTAGCCGGACAGCACGCGGCCAAGCGGCTGCACGCCAGCGCCGAGGTAGGTTGCCCCGCTATGATTCTCAAAGCCGACCAGCTTACCAGGGCAGTCGGGAAGCGCCGACTCAATCACGATATTGCCGATCATGCGGCGGTTGCTGCCGATGGTGTAGACATCGAGCAGGCCAACGCCAGGCAGCTTCTCGCCGGTATGAGTCAGGAAATAGTCGCCGAGCAGCTGATAGCCGCCGCAGATCGACAGGAGCACCATGCCGCTCTCGGCGGCCTTGCGCAGCCCAACCGCTTGGCGCTCGCGAAAGTCGGCGGCGATCAGGGCCTGGCCACTGTCTTGGCCGCCGCCAAAGAAGGCGAGATCGATCTCCAGCCAATCGACGTGGGTGCCCGGCCCAATCGGCAGCAGGGTGGTGGTGATATTGCGCCAGGCGCAGCGCTGCTGCAGGGCGAGGATATTACCTCGATCACCGTAGATGTTCATCTGCTCCGGGTAGAGCTGGGCGATGCGTAAGTGGTACGCGCTCATGCGGCCTCCTTCTAGCATTAGTCGCTTCAATTATACCGAGCTTGTGGCACAACAAGGCCCGCCAGTGCCAAAGCACTGACGGGCGCAGCTGGGCGACGGAGGCGCTAGGCTGTGGGTTCAGCGGGATCGGCGGGCGCATCGGTCGGCGCATCGGCGGGCTGCTCGGCCTCCTTGCGCGCAGCCATGGACTCGCTCCAGAAATCACAGGTGGCCTTCAAGCCCGAGGAAATCACCATGCGGGCGGCGATCATCGCCGCGATGGAGGCCACCATAGGGATTTGGAATGGGATCAAGCCGACCAAAATCGGGGCGAGCACGCTGGCGACCTGGGTGGCGCTGCGCTCGTGGTCATCGGCATCGGCTGCCACAGCTGGCGCGGCGGCAGTGGCCGAGGCGGGCAGCGCCGCCAGAATCTTCTCGCGGTCCTCGTTGTCGCCCTTGCACAGCAGATCATAGAGCTTGACCTCGATCGAGGCCCACCAGCGCGAGCCAATCGCGCGGAAGTTCTCGCCAAAGCCCATCTCCACGCCCTCTGGCTCGGGGAAGTGGCCAAGCTCGCGGGCGGCCTGCAGGCCCTCGTCGTCGTGCTGCTCGGCCTGGTACATCTGCACGCCAAGCTGGCGCAGTAGCTCATCATCGTTCATATCTTGCAGCTCGGTGATCTGCTGCTCGGTCATTGCGGTGTCCATGTGTTCTCCTTATGCAAACTAAAAAGCGGTATCGGCGACGCCGTAGTAGGTATAGGCGAGGCCAAGGGGATTGCTCGCTTGAGTGATGAAGCGCAGGCGCAGCTCCGGCAGCACCGCGCCAATCTGCGCACCGTCGCCGATGCGCTGGAGCAGCTCGGTGCCAAAAGCCGCCGCAAACGGGGCCAGCATCGGGCACTCGGTGCCCAGCACGCCGCGCGCGCCGATGCGGCTGAAGAATGGAATAAAACCAGTGTTGAGCGTCGGCAGCACCTGGGCCGACTCGCACATATTGAGCAGCACCACTGGCTTGCGCGGCAGCGGCTCGAGCCACTGGGCGAGCAGGCGCAGCGGCAGCAGCGTCTTGGTCCAGCGCAGCCAGCTATCATCCTCGTTGGGATCGGCACCGGTGGCCTGCTTCGGCTTGAGCAAATCCGCGTAGAGCGCCTGGGTGTCAGGGTCCAGCTGCGCGAAGTGCTCGCGGAAGCGCTGCGTCCACTCGACGGTATCGGTGGGGCTTTTGGCCGTGTGGCCGTGGCAGAACATATAGACCACATCGCTGTCGCTTAGCAGCTCGACCAGCGACTGCTGCGAGGCTTTGTCGCGCAGGTCAAGCACCACGCGCTCCGAGGCGGCGTCCCACGTCTCTAGCGCCTGCTTGTGCTCGCTGGTGATCTCGTGCATCACGCCATCGAGCTGCACGCGAAAGTTATACAGGCCGCCGCCGATCTTGAGCGGCGTGCGCGGCTCAGGCAGCTGCTGCACATTCTGGGCGATCTGCTCGGTCATGATCTCTAAATCATAGCAGCAGCCCCAGAAGCGCTCAGGGCGCAGCGCATTTTTATCGTTGATTGGGTCGGGGTACAGCAGATTCCAGGGCACACCGGCTGGCGGCCCCTGGTAGACCACCTGCACCCGCGGTGCGCCCTGCTCTGCGGGCAGGCTCAGCACATCGTCGAGCCAAGCGCGCAGCGCCTGGAGCGACTCAGCCTGGGCCGCCGTGGCCGCCTCCGGCGCGAAGAGCAGCGCAAACAGCCGATTGCCAACGACCGCCAGCTTGTAGATGCTCTCCTTGCGCTCAATCGGATTGCCAGCCACGCTTTTGCGGTAGGAGTCCTGCCAGGTGATATCGTACAGCGTGTTGCGGGCGGCGACGATGGCATCGGCGAGCGCGGCGGCGTTGATCGGCAGCGTCAGGTTGAGGCCGCGCTCTGGATCGCGGCGTGCGTTGGCCGCTGTGCCATCGCCAGGCCAGGCCACCGCCAGCCGATAGACCTCGGCGTCCTTCCAGAGCCGCAGCGTCACATTCGAGGGCCGCTGGCTTTCAAGGTTGGTAAAGTCGTTGCTGCGCGAGTACTGCACCTTGGCCGGGTGCGCGAGGCCCATGTCATCCTCGGTGTAGTCGATGCTCAGGCGCAGCTCGATTGTCTGTAGCAGCGCCCAGCGGTAGTAGACGTGCACCCACACCGGCACATTCTGCGCCGTCTGCTTGGCGCTGAAGGTAAACGGCACAACCGCGCTGTCGCCAGTCTGCGGCAGGTGCAGCGTGCGTGTGGCGGCGGGGAAGTCGAGCACATCGCCGCGCGAGCAGACCGTGACCATCAGGTCTGCGCCCTCGATGGGCAGCGGCGGCTCGGGCAGCGGCTCAGCATCCGCAGGCAGCCATGACTCCATGCGCCGTGCGCCGATGCTCACCTCCAGCACATAGGCTGCATCGACGGCCAGGCTGTAGGTTGGCGGCAGGTGGCCGTCGGGATCGTCCTCTGGCCGCACGGCAACATTGACCACGCGCTTGGCGTTGGCAGGATCTTCAGGATCGGTATCGCGATATGCCTCGAGCTGGTCCGCGCGCAGCTCATGGTACAGCCGCAGCAGATCTTTCGCGCTCAGCGCCTCGAACTCAGGCGCAACGCCTGCGCTGGGATCAACCAGCGGGCTAGACTTCTCGTAGAGCTGTTTGAGCGCCGCCAGATCAAGCGGCACAAAGCGACAGGAGCTATCTGGCAAGTAGTCGGTGATGACCACCGGCGGGCCATCGAGCGCACCGAGCTGCGTGGTAGGATCGATCAGATCGAGGGCCAGATCGAGCAAAAATGGCGCATCAGGCAGGTCAACCAGCAGCGCCACGTCGGGGCGTGCGCGCAGAAGCTCCAGCGCATCGGCGACGGTAAACTCTGGCGGCAGCAGGCGGCCGAGCTTTTCCTCACGGTCCATCGGCGGACTCCTTATCTCTAGGGGCTGCTGCTCATTCTACGCACGGCGGTCGTAGGCGTCAATACACACGCTACTGGATATCGACAAAGCCGTTGCGCACTGCCCAGCCCTCGGGGTCGCTCGACCAGTCGGTGATCATTGAGCGCTGGTCATCGCGAATGTAGCCCTGGTCGGTGGCCATATCCAGCAGCGCGGCCAGCGTGGTGAGGCTGATCATGCGCACGCCAGCCGAGGCGAAGTTCGTCTGCGCGATCGGCATATTGTAGGAGAAGATGGCGCAGCACTCGGCCACCGACACCTCTAGCTCGCGCAGCGCGCCCACCGCCTTCAGCGCCGAGCCGCCGGTGCTGATCAGGTCCTCGATCAGCACCACGCGCTGATTGCTGAGCACGCCGCCCTCGACCTGCTGGCCGCGCCCGTGGCCCTTGGAGCTGGAGCGAACATAGACCATCGGCAGCATCAGCTCGTCGGCCACCCAGGCCGCCCAGGGAATGCCCGCCGTGGCCGTGCCAGCGATCACCTCGGCGCTGATCACCTCCTGATCGACCAGCTGCGCCAGCGCCTTGGCCACCGTCTTGCGCGCCGCAACCTGGCCCAGCAGCAGCCGGTTGTCACAGTACATCGGCGATAGCAGGCCCGACGCAAATTTAAACGGCTGCTCAGGGCGCAGCACCACCGCCCCCGCCTCCAGCAAGACCCGCGCAATCTCTGGTGCAAACGTCTTCATCGCACAACTCCTAGCCACTACAGCCTGCGCGACCAGTGGCAGCAGGTCGGCAGCATCGTGGTACAATAACGCCCAGTGAAAATCATTGAGGCTATACTATGACCATCAAGCACGTACTTTCTTGGGACGAGATCCAGTCGCTCGTCGATCAGATCAGCGACCGGCTCAAGCCCGATTATGACGCCATTCTCGTCATAACCCGCGGCGGAATGATCCCCGCTTGTTTGATCAGCCAACGCCGAAACTGGCGGAACATTCTTGTTGCGGCGGTGCAATTTTACACCGGAATCGGCCAGACCCGTGAGATCCCCACGTTCTTGCAGTTTCCCTCCGATCCGCTCGTCGCTGGCAAGCACCTGCTCGTCGTCGACGACATCTGGGATAGCGGGCGCACGATCGCGGCCGTCAAGCAGCGCCTTGACACCGCCGGAGCCAACTACGAGGTCGCCGTGCTGCACTACAAGCCTGGCTCCTCCAAGGTGCCCGGCCAGCCCGACTACTACGCCGCCGAAACCGATCAGTGGATTGTTTACCCGTGGGAGCCGCCCCACGATCCCGATGCAGAGTAATGCGCGTTGCAGTTATCAGTGACATCCATGGCAATCTCGCCGCCTTCGAGGCTGTGCTCGCCGATATCGAGGCCCGCCACATCGACCTCGTCGTGATCAACGGCGATATCATCAACACCGGCCCGGACTCGCTGGCCTGCCTTGAGCTGGCCTACCAGACCGGCTTTCCGATCGTGGGCGGCAATCACGAGCGCTACATCCGCGACTTCGACCGCCCTGATCGCCCCGAGGAGTGGGGCAGCGAGCTGTGGAAGCCCTCGCTCTGGACCGTCAACCAGCTTGGCCCCGAGCGCCGCCAGCAGCTGCACCACCTCGCGCCAGCCTACGAGATCGCCGACGAGCTGCTGATCGTCCACGCCTCCACGCGCCACGATCAGGACTCGCTCTTCGGCTGGACGCCCGAGCGCGAGCTGCACCATATGTTCCCCGATGATCCGCCCAACTTGATCATCCGCTCGCACAACCATATTCCGCAGTACCGCCCCTGGGGTGATCGCCTGATCGTCACCACCGGCGCGGTTGGCCAGCCGCTCGACGGCAGCCCATGGGCCAAGTACACGCTCGCCGAGCGCACCAGCAGCGGCTGGAGCGTGCGCCACAAAACTGTGCCCTACGACATCGACGCCACCATCCGCCGCTTCAGCCAGTCTGGGTACCTGGAGTGGGCCGCGCCAATCTCGCGCCTGTATATGCGCGAGGTGCTGCTTGGCACCCACCATATTGTGCCGTTTGTGCGCCTCTGGTCCGCTTGGCGCAGCGATGAGCCGCTCCTCAGCGCCGAGACCGCCGTGCAGCGCTTTCTGGAGCTTTAGCCAATGCTCGCCATCTCCGACTACGACTACCACCTGCCGCCTGAGCAGATCGCCCAAACACCTGCCGAGCCGCGCGATCACTCGCGCCTGCTTGTGCTTGACCGCGCCACTGGCTCGATCCAGCACCGCCACTTCTACGATGTGCTCGACTACCTGCGCCCAGGCGACCTGCTCGTCGTCAACGATAGCCGCGTGCTGCCAGCGCGCCTCTATGGCCACAAGTCCAGCGGCGGCAAGACCGAGGCCCTGCTGCTGCGCCAGCTCGACGCCACGCGCTGGGAGGCGCTGCTCAAGGGCAAGATGCCCGTTGGCACCAGCATCCGCTTTGCACCACAACAGCAGCCTGAGCTGCACATCAGCGCCACCGTCGAGGAGGTGCTGCCCGCCGGCTCGCGCATCATTAACTTTGAGCAGCCAATCAACCAGCGCCTCGCCGACTTCGGCGTGATGCCGCTGCCGCCCTACATTACGGCCCCGCTCGCCAACCCCGAGCGCTACCAGACAGTCTACAGCGCCGCCGAAGGCTCCGCCGCCGCCCCCACCGCCGGGCTGCACTGGACACCAGAGCTGATCGAGCGCGTCAAGCAGGCCGGCATCCAGTGGGCCAGCGTTACGCTGCACGTCGGCCTCGATACGTTTCGCCCCGTCCAGCAGGAGGACGCCCTCGCCCACGCGATGCACCACGAGTGGTTTGAGTTGCCTGCCGCAACAGCGGCGGCGATCAACAGCACACGCGCCCGCGGCGGCCGCGTTGTCGCCGTAGGCACCACCACCGTGCGCGTGCTGGAGACCGTCGGCCAGCAGCAGGCCCAGCAGCCTGCACTGGAGCCTGCCGCTGGCTGGACCGATATCTACATCTATCCGCCGTATCAGTTTCATGTTGTCGATGCGCTGATCACCAACTTTCATCTGCCGCGCTCAACCTTGCTCTTGCTCGTCAGCGCCCTCGCCGATCGCGAGACGATCCTGCACGCCTACAGCACCGCCGTCGAGCACGGCTATCGCTTCTTTTCTTTTGGCGACGCGATGCTGATTATGTGACCCTGGCAGCCACATCATGCCGACATCAGCAGAAAGGACGCTCTATGCACATCGCTATCACCACCGCGACCGCTATCGTGCTTACGCTCAACGATGGCCCGCTGGACATCGAGATCGCCGATGACGCCGACGAGGACGTTGGCTTTAGCCCACTGCACATGCTCGCCGCCGCCCTGGCCACCTGCACCGCCTCGGTGCTCAGCGCCTATGCCGAGACGGCCCGCCTCGATAGCGACAACGCCCAGATCATCGTCGAGTGGGATTATGTCGATGATCCACACCGCGTCGGGGCCTATCGCATGGACATTCGCTGGCCCACCGAGCTGCCCGAGGGCCGCCGCAAGGCCCTGTGCCGCGCCGCAGAGCAGTGCACCGTTCACGCGACGCTGTCGCACTCTCCCACCATCACCACAACTGTCGGAGCATAAGCCTATCAGCCTACACGGAGGTGTTGAATGCCCTCGGAGTCCAACCACAGCACCACAGCAGCAAACACCCACCCGTTCATCCGCCAGATCGACCATATCGCTATTCGCAGCGATGATCCGCGCACGCTCTACGCTCGCTTTCACGACGATCTCGGGCTGCCAGCGTTTGTGCCTGTCAACCAGTATCCAACGCTCACCAGCGGCAGCGTGGTGCTCGGCAATATGTTTCTGGAGTTCTTTCATTTTGGCCCTCCAGACGCCCAGGCCACGAGCTCCGCGCTGTCGTCGCAGCTCTACATCTTCTCGCTGCTGCCGCAGCTGGCCCTCAGCGAGGTCGTGCCCATCCTGCGCCAGCGCCAGCTGGCCTGCTCCAACGTGCTGCCCTTCTTTGACACCAACCAGGCCACGCCGGAGCCGATCTGGGCGAATGTCTTTCTCGGCGATCTGTTTGACTCGACGCTCTGGCAGAAGATTTTTCTCTGGTCGACGCGCCGCCAGCAGCGCCAGACCAAGGCCATGCAGGTCAGCGCACGCGGCGCACGCTGGCTCAAGCGCATCATCGAGGCCGCCTACCCGCTGGGCCTGCCGTTCTTCACCGAGTACTACCGCGATAACGACGACGACCGCCGCGCCGCCGACGCCGAGCGCCTGCGCCAGGCAGGCGGCGGGGCCTTGGGCCTGAGCCATGTCGCCGAGATCGTCGTCGGTGTAACGCCAGCGGCCCAACGCCACTGGTGGCGCTTGCTCCAGCCGCTCCAGCCCGACAGCCAGCAGCGCTGGGGCTTCGACGCTGGCCCGCGCCTGCGCCTGGTTCAAGCGCCGCGACCACACATCCAATCGCTGGTGCTCGCAGTGCACAATCTGGAGCAGGCCCGCGCCGCCCTACGTCAGCGCCAGCTGCTCGACGCGACCGCCTCCACCGCAAGCGCACTCGAGTTCCGCCTCCCCGAGGCTCCGCAGCTGCACTTTGTCGTGGTTCAGGCCCAGGCGTAGGCGTGTGCAGTGGATGGTCAGCGCTGTGCTTAATGCAGGCAGCTCAGCCGTGTGTCGGCTGCGTGCTCGGGCGCAGGCGCGGGACGGCCAGCCAGCCGCTTCAGCCATCG
>JABXJS010000117.1 GCA_013538855.1 Herpetosiphonaceae bacterium | reverse complement strand
GGCCTGGGGGTTCCGGGGACCACCCCGCGCTACCGTCCGTGGGCACAGCGGCGGCACGGCCACTGGCCTGGGGGTTCCGGGGATCACCCCGCGCCACCACCTGCTATAATGGACGGCGGCAAACTTTTGCAGCATAAAGGAGCTACCGATCGATGGAGATCAACAAAGTTGGCGTGATTGGCTGCGGGCTGATGGGCGCTGGCATCGCCCAGGTCTGCGCGCAGTCTGGCTTTACCACCGTCGTGCGCGAGGTTGAGCAGGCGGCGCTAGAGCGCGGCATGGGCCGCATCGACGCGATCCTCAGCAAGGACGTAAAAAAGGGCAAGCTCAGCGAGGACGACCGCGCCGCAGCGCTCAGCCGCCTCCAGCCCACCACCGACCTCAGCGATCTGCGCGACTGCGACATTATCATTGAGGCGATCGTCGAGAACATCGACGCCAAGCGCGAGGTGTTCAGCACGCTCGACGGCATCTGCCCCGAGTCGACGGTCTTCGCCTCGAACACATCGTCGCTGACGATTATGGAGATGGCCGCCACCACCAAGCGCCCAGATCGCTTCGCTGGCCTGCACTTCTTCAACCCCGTGCCTGTGATGAAGCTCGTCGAGATCGTGCGCGCCATCACCACCAGCGATGCCACCGTCGCCACGCTCAAAGAGTTCACCCTCGCCCTCGGCAAGACGCCGATCGAGACCCGCGACAGCACCGGCTTCATCGTCAATCGCCTGCTGGTGCCCTACCTGCTCGACGCCGTGCGCGTGCTCGAGAGCGGCATCGCCACCCGCGAGGACATCGACCTGGGCATGCAGCTCGGCTGCGGCCACCCGATGGGGCCGCTGACGCTGCTGGACTTCGTGGGCATCGACACCACCTACTACATCGCCAACATTATGTTCGAGGAGTTCCGCGAGCCGCGCTTCGCCCCGCCGCCGCTGCTGCGCCGCATGGTGCTGGCCGGCCACCTCGGGCGCAAGTCGGGCAAGGGCTTCTACGACTACGAGTAAGCAAAGGAGCAAGGCGTGTACGAGAATATTTTGCTGGAGCGCGAGGACAGTCTGGCGATCCTCAGCGTCAATCGGCCCAAGGCGCTCAATGCGCTCAACGCCGCCACCATCCGCGAGATCGGCCAGGCCATCGACGAGATAGCCGCCGACAGCGCCATCCGCGCCCTGATCATCACTGGCGCAGGCGAGAAGGCATTTGTGGCCGGCGCGGACATCAGCGAGATCAACCATATCACATCGTCCATGCAGGGCATGCAAACCTCGCAGTCGCTGCACGGCGTCTTCGATCAGATCGCGGCCATGAACAAGGTCACCATCGCCGCGATCAACGGCTATGCGCTCGGCGGTGGCCTGGAGCTGGCGCTCGGCTGCGATATTCGCGTGGCCAGCACCAACGCTCAGCTGGGGCTGCCCGAGGTCAACCTGGGCCTGATTCCAGGCTGGGGCGGCGCACTGCGGCTGCAGCGCATTGTCGGCACCAGCATGGCCAAGTACCTGGTGATGACCGGCGAGCGCATCAGCGCCGACGAAGCGCTGCGCCTGGGCATCGTGCAGAAGGTCTACCCCGCCGAGGAGCTGATGGCCGAGGCGCGCAAGCTGGCGCTAACCATCGGCAACAATGCACCGCTGGCCACGGCGGCGGCCAAGCGCCTGCTCAACGCCGGCTCCGAGATGCCGCTGCGCGACGCGATTCAGCTGGAGCAAGCGCTGTTCGGCCACCTCACCGCCACCGAGGACTGCAAGGAGGGCACGACGGCCTTCCTCGAGCGGCGCAAGCCCGAGTGGCAGGGCAAGTAGTTCGCATCCCCTACAGCCACAAGCGCCCTGGATGCCAATATTCCAGGGCGCTGCTTACACACCTCTCCACACCCCAACAAGCAGCAACGTGTTCGGATGTCCAGCCCCGCGTTGTTTGCCGCACCGCCCAGCGTCGCCGCAGCCGTGCCAGCCGCCACGCGCACCTGCCGTCCGTAGCCGCAGCCGCGTGGTGATGTCCAGCGCCTCGTTGTTTGCCGCATCGCCCAGCGTCGCCGCAGCCGTGCCAGCCTGCTCGCGCAACCGCCGTCCGTAGCCGCAGCCGCGTGGTGATGTCCAGCCCTGCGTTGTTTGCCGCACCGCCCAGCGTGGCCGCAGCCGTGCCAGCCTGCTCGCGCAACCGCCGTCCGTAGCCGCAGCCGCGTGGTGATGTCCAGCGCCGCGTTGTTTGCCGCACCGCCCAGCGTCGCCGCAGCCGTGCCAGTCTGCGCCGGGGGGCAACAAAACACGCCGCCGACACAATGGCAGCAGCGTAATCAAGCGAGAAAAGCGGGTATACCAGCGGATCAGGGGAGTTACAGCTAGCGCGTGCGCTGCTCCAGCGCCGACTGGAGGTTGCTATACGTGACCACATCGTCCAGCTCGGCACCGATGCTCACCAGCGCCTGGGCCACCTCGGGACGCACGCCGATCAAGGCGGCACGCGCGCCCAGCAGGCCAGCGGCGCGGATAGTGCGCACAAGCCCGGCGGCCACCTCGGCATCGATCACCGGCACGCCAGTCACATCGAGCAAGATCGAGCGCGCCGAGTGCGCGGAGATGTTCTCTAGCACCGCCGCCTGCAGGTGGTTCAGACGGTCCTGATCGAGCACGCCGACGAGCGGCACCACCAGCGTGCGCTGCGATACCGGCAAAATGGGCACGCTCAGGTTGCGAATAACCGTGCGCTGCGCTTCGAGCTGCTGCAGCAGGCTGGACTGCTCATCGGCCAGCTGGCGTGTCGCGACCAGGTTGTTCTGTAGCTCGACCGTGCGCTCGGCGACGCGCTTCCCCAGCGAGGTGCGCTCGCGCTCTAGCACCTGGAGCACCTGCCGCATCTCGGCGGCGACCGCCTGCGACTTGGTCACAGCCCGCGAGGTGATTTGGGCGCTGACGTAGCCGAGACCAGCAATAACGATGCACAGCATGCCGCCAAGCACAAACACCTCGGTGATTGGCACGTTGTCGTTCTGCATGCTGGCGCTAGAGAAGAACAGCAGTGCGAGGCCGCCAAGCGTCAGCACAAGGCCACCGCCAATCTGCGACGGTCGCAGCGTCAGCATCGCCACAAACACCGGAATAGCAAAGAAGAACGGGGTTGCAGCCAGCCGCCCGGCCAGCAGCGGTGCGACAATCAGCACGGCCACCATGCCAGCCAGCAGCACCCACGCGGCGCGGGCGACCGTGCCACTGCGCGCCAGCCAGATGCAGCTCAGGAAGATCAGCGAGCACACAGCCATTGTGCCAGCCACGCGCAGCCAAGCGGACTGAAACAGCCCCAAAAAGCCAAAGACAAGGCTCAGCGCGACAAACGTGATCGAGAGGCCGATGATAATCCGCCCGCGCCGCCGCACATCTTCATCTGTATGCGCCACAGTAAATAAGCGTTGGCGCAGCGAATTGACATCACTCATGCCAGGCCCTCAAGCTCACAGGGGGGTCACAAGCCTCAATCATAGCACAAGATGCCCAGGGCGCATATCACCTACACTGCCCCACCTACGGGGGATGTTCGTAGTCTGAGCGTGCAGTGTGTTAGGACCGCAAGTCCTAATGCAGACCCAACCCAGGCGCTAAGCAATCCCGAACGACGAGCGGCTGGCGTAGCCCGACTCTGTGACTCACGGGCCTGCGCCAGCCGCAGCGCTGAGCATCCTCAATAAACTAGTGCTTATACCAGACCCAGCCACCATGCACCAGCAGCACCGCTGCCGCCAGCCCGAGCACCGAAAACAGTAGGCTCACAGCGGCGGCGTGGGTCACCTGGATGGCCAGCATCACTGCGCCTGCAAAGCCCATGCGCGCCCACAGCGCATTATAGTCAGAGTGCCAGTCAAATTTTTCTGTAAAGGCAAACCAGACACTGGCCGCCGCCAACAGCGTGACCAACACGCCAGCAAGCAGATCCATAGCCGCTCCTTTCGCTTCCGCGCTTGATACCCCAAGCTGTACGCAGCAGCGGCGCACTGGTTGCCAGCACGCCGCGAGCAGCCCCAGCCGAGGCGGCCAGCAGATGGCACATAGCCGCTCCTACAGTCGGCACACAGCGGCAGAAGAAACGACGCATAGCAGCAGCATACAAGCTACAAGCGGGCGGCCTCACTCGCGGCGCAGGCGGCGGGCCAGTGTCTCGTAGAAGTGCGAGCGCGAGTGGACGCGGGCGAAGCGGCAGCAGCGCTGCGAGCGCTGGACGGTGATCACATCCTCTGGCTCTAGGTTGTAGGATGACTGGCCGTCGATGCTGAGCGCGGCGGGGTAGTACGAGCGCAGGCACCAGGCGATCAGCGCGTCGGGCGGCAGCACCAGGGCGGGGATGTTGGTGAGATGGGCCGCGACCGGCACCAGCAGCAGCGCGTCGGAGCGCGGGTCGATCAGCGGGCCGCCGGCGGCGAGGGCGTAGGCCGTAGAGCCAGTGGCCGTGGAGACAATCACGCCGTCGGCGTGGTAGGTGGTGACCGGCATCTGATCGATCTGCACATCGACCTTGACGATGCGCGCCATCTCGGTGCGGGCCAGCAGCACCTCGTTGAGGGCGATCTCGTGCATCAGCTCAGCGCCAGCGCGAATGAGGCGCGTCTCGATCAGCGTGCGCAGATCGTACCAGCCCTCGCCAGCCTGGAGGCGCAGCAGGGCCGGGCGCACCTCCTCTAGCGTCACCTCGGCCATAAAGCTCAGGTGGCCCATGGCCACGCCGAGGATAGGAATATCGTGGGGAATGGCCAAGCGTGCCGTGCGCAGCACCGTGCCATCGCCGCCAAGCGGCACCAGCAGATCGCTGCTGGCCACCAGCTCGGGCTGCTCGCGCCCGCTCTGCGATGTGCCCAGCCACGCCTGCATCCCATTGTCCTTGATCCAGGCTACCAAAGCCTCACCGGCCACCTGTGTGCGCTCCGCCAAGGGGTTGTAGATAACGCCGATTGTTTGCATGCAGCACTCCCTGTTGTTGAAAAGCCCGCGTGCATGATACCAGAGCAGCGCCCAATGTGCCGCCTCCACGCTGCCGTCTGGGCTGCCACAGGCGTGTGGCCCGTAAATTGATAGAAGCAGCAGCAGAGCTACCTGCGCCACCTGCTGGCGTAAGGTTGTTTGTGATGTGATAGACAAGGAGGCCCAACTATGCAGCCCGATTGGTGGTACAAGCGCGCGTGCATCTATTCGCTCGACGTTGAAACATTTCAAGACTCCAATGGCGATGGAATTGGCGACTTTCCTGGCTTGACCAGCCGCCTCGACTATCTGGCAGGGCTAGGCATCACCTGCGTCTGGCTGCTGCCATTCTATCCCTCGCCCAACCGCGACAACGGCTACGACATCACCGACTACTACGGCGTCGACGCGCGCCTGGGCACCCTTGGCGACTTCGTAGAGTTCATCCACGCCGCCCAGGAGCGCGGCATTCGCGTGCTGATCGACCTGGTGGTCAACCACACCTCCGATCAGCACCCGTGGTTCCAGGCCGCCCGCAGCAACCCGGACTCGCCCTACCGCGACTACTACATCTGGTCGAAGGAGAAGCCCGCCGACGCCGACCAGGGCATGGTCTTTCCTGGCGTGCAGGAGTCCACATGGACCTACGACACCGAGGCGCAGCTGTTCTACTTTCACCGCTTCTACAAGTATCAGCCGGACCTCAACATCAGCAACCCGGCGGTGCGCGCCGAGATCATGCGCATCATGGGCTTCTGGCTGGAGCTGGGCGTGTCGGGCTTTCGCGTCGATGCAGCGCCGTTCCTGATCGAGATGAAGGGCACCGACGGCCAGCAGGGCGACATGTACGAGTATCTCGGTGAGTTCGACGACTTCCTGACCTGGCGGCGCGGCGATGCGATCATGCTGGCCGAGGCCAACGTGCCGTTCGACAAGATCGACCAGTACTTCGGCGAAGGCCACCGCATGACCATGATCTTTAACTTCTTGCTCAACCAGAACATCTTCCTCGCCCTGGCGCGCCAATCAGCGCAGCCGATCATCGACTGCATGCAGGCAACGCCGGGCATTCCCAAGAGCTGCCAGTGGGCCAACTTCCTGCGCAACCACGACGAGCTAGATCTCGGGCGGCTGAGCGAGAAGGATCGCCAGTTTGTCTTTGAGCAGTTTGGGCCAAAGGAGACCATGCAGATCTACAATCGCGGTATTCGCCGCCGCCTGCCGCCGATGCTCGCTGGCGACCAGCGCCGCCTGCGCCTGGCCTACAGCCTGATGTGGACGCTGCCAGGGACGCCAGTGCTGCGCTATGGCGAGGAGATCGGCATGGGCGACGATCTGTCGCTTGATCAGCGCAACAGCGTGCGCACGCCGATGCAGTGGACCGACACCAAAAATGCCGGCTTCTCCGATGCGCCGCGCGACGGGCTGGTGCGCCCGGTGATCGACGCTGGCCCGTACAGCTATGCCAACGAGGTCAATGTGGCCGATCAGCGCCGCGACCCGGACTCGCTGTTTAACTGGATGGAGCGTGCCATCCGCGCACGCAAGGAGTGCCCCGAGTTTGGCCGCGGCGGCTGCGCCATCATCGACACTGGACACCCGGCCGTCTTTGCCCACGCCTGTACCTGGAACAGCCGCACCGTGGTTGCGGTGCACAACCTGGCCGATAAGGACTGCACGATCACGCTCGATCTGAGCGACTACAACGCCAGGCAGCTCAACGACCTGCTTGGCGATAAGCAGTATCGCAAGCTGGAGCACAACTCGACCACGCTTGAGCTGGAGGGCTACGGCTATCGCTGGTTCCGGCTCGACGATCACCCGCACTCTGCGCCGAGCCACAATCAATAAACGCTTAATCCTCAGTAAGAAATGGTTAAGAGGCATCAGCTATAGTACTGATTAACAATCGGTCTCTCCTAACACAGCCAACGCCTGCTTGCTGCCATACGAGCAGGCGTTGTGTTTTTAGTTGTGCACTTGCACTGCCCAAGAATACTGTTTAAAACAGCCCCTAACCTGGGTGCAGGATGCAACCCTGCCGGGAGCGTGGCGCTGCGACCCAACTCCGCCCGCACCGTGTCGGCCCCCTGGACTGATAGAAGGCGATTAATCATTGCAATATATGAACAACTCTGCTATCATAGCTCCTATCCAATCATAGTACTTTAGGCTACGGTCCATTCACCTATCCACACTACACTCCACCCTCAACAGTAGCCAAAAATTTAGCCCACAGCGCCGAACTGCATTGCATGTCGGCTACTACCAGATGTGCGTATTTTGCATCTGAATGCAGGGTCAAACCCTGCCGGGGGCTTGGGGTTGCGCCCCAAACCGCCTGTCGCTGCGGTATATCCGCCGTAAGTCGATAGAAGCTCGTGGGTTTTTTGTGTCGCTCAGGCTGGTTTGGCAGCAGTGCCTGAAGCGCCACCATGCTGTGTGAAAAACTCCCAAGGTTGGTCTGGCAAGTCTGACAGTTTATGTCAGACTCTTTGCGTTTTGAACGACCTGATGAAGGAGGCACCATGCAGCGTATAAGCCGAGTATTTTCGGCCCTGCTTCTCATGCTGATGCTAGCCAGCGCCCTGCCCCGGCACAGCTACGCCGCCGAAGTTGATGACGTGCTGGCCTTAGCCAACGGGCTACAGGACTTCAGCCTGACGCTCAATCAGCTTGGTGATCTTGATGGGCTGGCAGCGGCACTGCCCCTGACCAGTCTCAGTCCGATTGACCCGTCGGCGCTCAATCTCAGCTCGATCTTTAGCGACTCGCTGAAGCTCGCGCTCGACAATCTACCACTTGACGCCGCCTACCAAGACCTTGCCGACGCCATCACCAACGCCTCCGGCACCTACGGCGGCATCACCGTGACCTTCAGCAACGTCAGCGTTGGCCCCAGCAGCGGCGCGCTGGTCGATGTCAACTTCAGCGTCACGCTGCAGCACACGCTCAATGCACCGTTTGCGCTTAATCAAGACGACATTACGCTGGAAAATGGCAGCTTCACCTTGGGCTTGCAGCTCTTTTCTTCATTTCATTTCCGTCTCGATACCAGCAACCCCAACAGCAGCCTCGCCTTCTACCTGGCCAACGTGCCAGCGTTTCAGCTGTCGGTCAACGCCAACGCCGCCATCGGCGCGTTCGTGGCCCAGCTTGGCTTCACCGATGTCAGCGTCGATGGCTCGGCCACGCTCAACACGCGCTTCGACCTGACTATGGTCGATCCCGACGGCAACGGCCGCATCACGCGCGATGAGTGGAGCAGCACCGCCATCGGCGACCTGATCAACCTCAGCGTCGTCGACCAGCCCGGCAACGATGTGGCGGCCACGCTCAACATCGACACCACGCTGATCAGCGGCAGCCCCGATAAGACGCTCACCTTCGCCGACGCCTCGCTGGCCGATGGCTTCAACCTGCCAACGCTGGACTTCGGCAGCCTGATCGACTTCACCAGCGTCAGCCCCACCGATGTGCTCAACGGCCTCAGCCAGCTTGTCGCCAGCCTGATGAACCTGGAAAGCCTGGCCAGCCCTGACCTGCCGTTCCTGCAGGGCAAGCTCAGCGATGTACTCGATCTGGCCGGGCCGCTGATCGACTTTGTGCATCAGCAGGGCGATGCGGCGCTTGTCTGCGGCACCAGCGACACCGATCCGCCGCAAGGCGCGGTGGCCGCGCTGCCCGCTGGCGCGACGGTCTACTGCCAGGCCGTCAGCCTGACCAACGCCAGCAGCGCCACCTGGACCATCGGCAACGGCACGCTGAACTCCAGCGGCCCCTTCACCGATACGGTCGGCACCAACCCCAACCGCAATGTGCAGTTTACGCTGACCAGCCCAGGTCGGCCGCAGGTTGAGGTCACATATGTTGACGTCAACGGCGCGAGCCACACCGTGCAGCAGCGCTTCGAGACCGCCCAGGAGCTGCTCGACAAGCTCATCGATCTGGCCGGCCTCAGCGGCTCGGTGGCCTACGATGTGGATACCACCGCGCTGACCTACCATCTGACTAAATCATTTGACGCGCCAACCAAGACCCTTCAGCTGAACTTCGGCGATCAGCTGCGCACGGCGACCAACCTGATCGGCCTCAGCCCAAGCAGCGGCGCGAGCGCGAGCATCTACCCATCACAGCTCACGCTCGACCTGACCTTCGGCGTGCTGCTCGATCCCGATGTCAGCCACATCCCCGGCGGCACCACCGCCGATCGCTTCTTCATCAAGGTGCGCAGCGGCGCTGGCGAGTACGAGCTCAGCGCCAACACCAGCGTCAGCGCCAATGTGGCGCTTGAAGGCCGCCTGGGCTTCTTGAAAATCAAGGCTGTCGGCGATGCCGGAGCCAACAGCAGCGACAACGCCGCCTTTGTGGTCGCCCCAGCCAACGCTGGCGCACCAATGCTCGGCGTCAACATTGTGCCGCCCGTCGGTGGCATCCAGCTGGTCAACCGCCCAGCCGTGACCGACGCCGTGCAGGTGCGCCAGCTGCTGCAGAACCCCAGCACCTACCTCGACGCCGATGTCAACATCCGCATGTCCGGCGGCATCTCCGTCACGACCAGCATCGGCAGCCCGCCGGTGACGCTCGCCGGTGGCCGCGTGGGCATCAGCTGGCCCGACATCACCAGCGGCCGACCAGCGGTCACCGCCGACGCCGCCTTCAACCAGAACCTGAAGGTGCTCGACCTTAACCCCGGCACCAGCGGCAAGCACAGCGGCAGCAGCAACGCCGCCACGCTCACCGACGGCAGCAAAAACTTTACCCAGATCGCCGGCCTTGAGGGCGCGAAGCTGCGCAACGTCACCGACGGCTCCAGCTGCACCATCGTCAGCCTGACCAACACCACGCTGGTCTGTCAGCTCACTGGCGGCGCAGAGAACGACTGGGACACCAACGATGAGTACAGCGTCGATGGCAATCCGCTGGCGCTGCTCAACGTGATCCTCGACAACCTGGAGACCATCGCCGACCTGATCGACTCACTCACCGGCGGCGATGCGGCGACCTCCGCCCTCACCAAGCCGCTGCCGATCATCGGCATCAGCCCCAAAGATTTGCTGGCCCAGTTCCGCAACCTGAAGTCGGCCATCCAGCAGATTCGCCAGGGTCAGTCCGCCGCCCAAATTCTCTGCGGCACCAAGGACACCAACCCGCCCAGCGGCGACATCTCGGCCTTGAACGATGGCACGGTGATCTACTGCCAGGCGCGCACCAATCAGCGCAAGGTGCTTGATGGCGAGTGGACCATCACCGGCGGCACGGCGCTCAGCCGCAACGCTGCCACCAGCCAGCCGTTTATGCTGCGCCCAGCAAGCGTGATTCCCACCGCCGACCACCAGGCTTACCTGCCGCTGGTCACGCGCCCCGGCAGCGCGCCGCTGGACAATGACAACAGCGTGCTGGCGACCATCGGCAAGAACCCCACGGCCAACGCCGCCTTTGTAATCAACACGGGCCGCCCGAACGCCAAAGCCTACGCCGGCAGCGACTTCAACGTCCACCTGCGCTTCAGCGGCTCCGGCGGCACACACGTGGCCTCGCTCCAGGGCATCGACGGGCTGCCCACCTCGCTGCAGGACCTGGAGGTGCTGATCGAGGACACGCTGGGCCTGCCCGCCAGCGCCTTCGGCCTTGAGCTGGCCGATCTGCCCGCGCCTGGCAGCACCAGTGGCGATGGCACCAAAGACCTCGTCGTGCGCCTGGGCTACGGCATCTGCACGCAGAGCAACCCCGACTGCACCGCGAGCTCGCAGGTCGTCACGCCCACGCAGGTGCCGATCAACATCGACCTGGGCACCAGCAACCCCGACCTGATCGGCGTTAGCTCGAACAGCATGCTCAATGTTGACTATGCCGCCAACGCCCAGCTCGACCTCGCCATCCCGCTGCGGCCGAAGTTCGACGCCAACAGCATCGTTGTGGTCGATACCACTGGCGTGATTCTCTCCGCTGGCGTGTCGTCGGTTGATCTCAACCTCGATGCCAACATCGGCCCGCTGACCATCGCGCTGGGCACGAGCGTCGATACCGACTCCGGCACCGCTGGCGTGCAGCCCGGCGCTGGCGCGGCGAAGATCGGCGCGAAGTTCACGCTGAACAACAGCACCAGCGACAGCACGCCCAATAACCAGACGTTCACGTTCAGCCAGTACATCAGCGGCCTCAGCGCCGACCTTGGCGGCCCGACCAACCCCAACGACTGCGGCCCGATCACCAGCGGCGACTACGGCTCCACCACGCTGCCGATCTCGCTGACTGGCGACGCCTGCGTCCACCTGGCCATGGGCCTCAACAACACCTACCTTGGCGACCTGGGCATGGTCGCGCCTGATCTCGCGGCACCATCCAACTGGCAGGTGTACCTCCCGGCCGACCTGCTCGATCAGATCGCCAACTCGCTGCTCGATTGGGACCTGCTGCTGCAGTCGCTGCCCAAGCTGCTCACCAAGCTGCAAGTGCTGCTGGAGGGCGGCGCGGCCAACACCAGCCTGCCGCTGCTTGGCGACGCGCTCGACGCTGGTGCCGATATTGTTGAGACGCTCAACACCTATGTCGTCACCCCGCTAGCTAACCTCGGCGCACAGCTCAAGGCCGTGGCCGACCAGGACAGCGACGGCGACGTTGATCCGCTCGATCTCCAGCTGCTGGCGCAGACCAAGCTCTACGAGGCGCTCGGCCCTGGCTCCAGCGCCAAGCTGCTGCTTAGCTCAAGCTGGGGCAGCGATGGCAGCGCCGTTGATCTCGACGACGTGCGCGTGATCGCCACCTGCGGCAGCGCACCCTGCGCCGACGGCGACCAGCTCACCAGCATCAGCGACCTGCGCGTAACCTTCGCGGTTGGCCAGGGCCTCGCCCCAGCTGGCGTGCCGAGCCAGGGCTGTAGCACCAGCGACTGCCTCGATGGCTTGACCGTGCCGTTCAACATCGGTCTGCCGGGCCTGCCGCTGCGCAGCGAGGGCGCGATCGCCATCAACGCCGGCTGGCGGCTGCTGCTCGACTTCGGCCTCAGCCGCAACGAAGGCCCGTACCTCGTGGCTGGCGGCACCGACCACGACGCACCCGAGCTACAGATCGGCGCATCGGCAGCCCTGGGCGAGAACCAAGCGGCCTGCGATCCCATCAACGATCCGGTCAGCAGCGCGCCCAACGAGCTGCTCAACTACTCGCCGAATCGCTGTCTGCTTGGCGAGCTTGGCTTCCTCGAGGTCAACATCCGCGACGGTGCCGACGACAACGGCTCCACCGCCAGCACCGACGACGACCGCACCAAGCTGACGCTGCTCGGCACCACCAACCTCACCTCGTCGAGCGGCGACCGCCTGACCATCCCGCAGCTGCTCAACGGCTCTGGCGGGCTGGACTTTGGCCTCCAGGCCGACGCCAACGTCGATCTGCGCGTGCGCACCGGCTTCCGCGACCAGTCGGCGGGCTTCCCAAGCATCCTCGGCAGCTTCCATCTCAACTGGAGCTGGGGCGTCGGCGATGTGCCGTCGCAGACCACACCGACCAACATCGACTTCAAGAACCTGTATCTTGACCTCGGCAGCTTCATCAGCAAGTACCTCACGCCGATTGTGCGCGAGATCAAGAAGGTCACTGGGCCGCTGCAGCCAGTCATCGACACGCTGCGCGCGCCGCTGCCCGTCTTGTCCGATCTGAGCCACCTTGTCGGCGGGGACGATATCTCGCTGATGTCGCTTATCCAGGCGGTCTCCAGCAACGATCTGACGCTGATCAACCGCCTGATCCAGCTGATCAGCTTCATCAACAATCTGCCCTCTGGCAATACCAACGTGATGATTCCGCTCAGCACGGTCGCCGAGGCGTTCAAGGTCAACAAGCAGCTGGCGAAGGGCGGCCCGCTCACGCCAGATCGCGCCGGCGATCTCGTCAGCGATCCGCAGCCGCGCACCGATCTGCTCAACGATATCGAGGGCAACACGCTGCGACCCGACCTGCCGCGCATCGACGGCGTCGCCAACGTCACCGCCACCCACGGCGCGTTTGGCGTCGATGGACTCAGCTTCCCCTTCCTCGACAGCGCCACTGAGATCTTCGGCGTGCTGATGGGCAAGGACGTAACGCTGATCCGCTACGATGCCGGAACGCTGCGCGCTGCCGCTGGCCTCAGCTACACCTTCGGCCCAATCTTCGTCGGCCCCATCCCGATCTCGATCGGCCTGGCCGGCTCGGTGGAGGTGCGCGGGCGCTTCGCCATCGGCTACGACACCTCGGGCCTGCGCAAGGTGCTGCAGAATGGCTCGTCGGGCGTGCATCTCTTCGACGGCATCTTCATCGACGATCTCGATGCCAACGGCGTCGATGTGCCCGAGATTAGCCTCATCGGCACCGTCTCGGCCTCGGCGGCGCTCGACGCGGTCATCGTGGCCGCAGGCGTCGAGGGCGGCATCCGCCTCACCGTCGATCTCAACCTCAACGACTCGCCCGACCCAGACGGCAAGCTGCGCATCGAGGAGATCTTCGACAAGCTGCAAAATCCGATCTGCCTCTTCGATGTGTCCGGGCGGCTCGAAGCCTTCCTCAACGCCTTTGTGCGCGTCGGCTTCTCGTTCTTCAGCAAGACGTTCCGCATCAAGATCGCCAACGTCGTGCTGCTCGACTTCTCACACTCGTGCTCGCCACCGCAGCCCGACCTGGCGACAGTACAGAACGGCAATCTCGTGCTCAACATGGGGTCGCAGGCGCGCCGCGACGCGCGCCACATCCTCACCGACGAGATCAACGAGTCCTTTGTGGTCCGCCAGCTCAACGCTGAGGGCACCAAGTTCTCGATCTCGGCCTTCGGGGCCTACGAGGAGGAGACGATCTCCGCCGGCGGCAAGATCATCGCCAACGCCGACGACGGCGACGACTCGATCTCGCTTGAGGCTGGCGTCGATCCCGACGGCAACACGATTCCGTTCACCGCCCGCGCTGAGTTCAACGGCGGCGATGGCAACGACAGCTTCAAGACCGGCGCAGGAGCCGACCTGCTCAACGGTGGCGCTGGCTCCGATAGCCTCAACGGCGGCGGCGGCAACGACACCATCAACGGCGACGCCGACGACGATGTGCTCTCCGGCGAGATCGGCGACGACACCCTCAGCGGCGGCGACGGCAATGACGTGATCCTCGGCGGCGCTGGCGCAGATACGCTCAACGGCAACGCTGGCGATGACTCGCTCAACGGCGGCCCCGGCTCCAACACGCCGACCAGCCCCGGCAACAACCCCGACCTCGGCGATACGATCATCGGCGGCACTGGCAACGACGACATCGACGGCGGCTTCGGCGACGACACGCTGTACGGCGATGAGGTGCTCGCCTGCACCGATGAGGGCGCGGCCAGCGGCGGCAACGACACGATCACCGGCGGCTTCGACAACGACACGATCATCGGCGGCGCTGGCGACGACACGCTCGTTGGCGAAGATGGCGACGACACCATCTGCGGCAACAGCGGCGCGGACACCATCGACGGCGACGCGCCTGCCAACGGCGCAACCAATGGCGTCTTCCGCATCAGCGCCAAAAAACAGCGCGGCACGGCGATCACCGCCAGCGATGGCAACGACCGCCTCTTCGGCGGCTCCGGCCCCGATACGATCCACGGCCGCGGCGGCGATGACGACATCTTCGGCCTCGGCGGTGCCGATAGCCTGTTCGGCGATGGCGACAACGACGACATCTCCGGCGGCTCCGGCTCCGACAGCATCGACGGCGGCACCGGCCGCGACTACCTGCTCGGCGATGACGGTACCGTCAACCGCCCAGCCGGTCAGCTCGACGCCACCTCCGTCAGCGTCTCCGAGACCAGCGGCGACGCCGATACCATCCACGGCCGCGATGGCAGCGACGTGATCTTCGGCGAGGGCGGCGCAGACCAGCTCTTCGGCGACGCTGGCGCCGATACCATCTCCGGCAACGGCGGCGACGACACCCTGCGCGGCGGCGATGACGCCGACACGCTCTCCGGCAACGCCGACGCCGATACCCTCTTTGGCGACAGCGGCAACGACCGCATGTTCGGCAACGCTGGGGCCGACACGCTGCGCGGCGGCCTCGACGATGACTATCTTGAGGGCAACGAGGACGCCGACACCCTCTTCGGCGATGCTGGTCAGGACGACCTCATCGGCGGCTCGTCAGCGCCCGGCACGCCCGATGCCGCCGACGTGATCAACGGCAACGCTGGCCACGATGTGCTCGCCGGCGATAACGCCACGATCACCCGCCCTGGCGGCACTGAAGTCGATGGCTCCACCCGCCGCAGCGTCACCCTGCTCGATCCAACCATCGGCGGCGGCGACACGCTCCACGGCGACGAGGACAACGACCGCATCTTCGGCGGCCCCGAGAAGGACACCATCTACGGCGATGACGGCGACGACTACGCCGAGGGCAACCAGAGCAACGATACGCTCTACGGCGGCCTTGGCCAAGATGACCTCATCGGCGGCTCTAGCACCAGCGGCGCTGCCGATGGCCGCGACATCATCACTGGCAACGACGACCACGACGTGCTCGCCGGCGATAACGCCACCATCGTGCGCACTGGCGCGGTCAACACCTTCGATGGCTCGCAGACCCGCGTCATCACCCTGCTCGACCCGACCATCGGCGGCCCCGACACGCTCTATGGCAACTTCGGCAACGACCGCCTCTACGGCGGCCCCGCCAACGATGACCTCCACGGCCACGCCGGCGACGACTACCTGGAGGGCAACCAGGACGCCGACCTGCTGATCGGCTACGCTGGCCAGGACGATCTCATCGGCGGCTCCAGCACCAGCGGCGCTGCCGACGGTGCCGACGAGCTGTGGGGCGGCGATCACCTCGGCCTGCTCAACGACGACGCCGACGTGCTCGCCGGCGACAATGCCGCCATCAGCCGTCCGCTCAGCGGCGGCCAGTGGATCAGCGACGCGCTGGCCCCCGGCGTCAGCGTCATCCGCCGCTCGACCACGCTCTACGATGTCGCCACCACGACGTTCGCGCCTGATCCGAGCACCAGCGCCGCCGACCAACTCTTCGGCGAGAACGGCTTCGATGTGCTGTATGGCCAGGGCGCTGACGACCTCATCCACGCTGGCCCCGGCGACGACTACGCCGAGGGCAACGCCGGCGCTGATCGCATCTACGGCGATTCCGGCCAGGACGACCTCATCGGCGGCTCCGGCCGCAGCACCAGCGCCGATCCAGCTAGCGCGGTCGATGGCCGCCTCGATGGCTCCGACCTGATCTTCGGCGGCAGCAACTCCGCCGACCTGCCCAGCGACTTCGATGTGATCGCTGGCGACAACGCCACCATCCTGCGCCCGCTCAGCGGCGGCGCATGGATCTTCGACAACTTCGCCCCCGAGGCGAGCAATGTCATCCGCCGCTCGATCACGCTCTACGATGTCGCCACCGCCAGCGCGCCCGCCGCGCCGGGCACCAACGCCGCCGACGAGCTCTACGGCGAGGGCAGCCACGATGTGGTCTATGGCCAGGGCGGCGATGAAACCATCTCCGGCGGCTCCGGCGATGACTACATCGAGGGCAACGACGGCAACGATACGATCTTCGGCAACGCCGACCAGGACGACCTCATCGGCGGCTCGGGCCGCGTCATCAGCGACGATCCTAGCTCCGCTGTCGATGGCCGCCGCGACGGTGCCGACACGATCTACGGCGCTGATCACGCCTCCGACCTGCCCAACGACTTCGACGTGATCGCTGGCGACAATGCCACCATCCTGCGCCCGCTCAGCGGCGGGCACTGGCAGGTCAACACCTTCAACGCTAGCTACATGCGCACGCTCTTCCTCTACGATGTCGGCACCGCCGACCAGCCCGCAGCCAGCGGCACCAGCGGCGGCGACACCCTCTTTGGCGAGGGCAGCGCCGACCTGATGTACGGCCAGGGCGCTGACGACCTCATGTCCGGCGGCTCCGGCGATGACTACATGGAAGGCAACGCCGCCAGCGACACCATGAACGGCGACGCCGACAACGACGATATGGTCGGCGGCACTGGCCGCATCAACACCGACGGCCCGAGCGGCTCCGATGGCCGCCTCGACGCCAACGACACCATCCACGGCAATGCCGGCTTCGATGTGATCGCCGGCGACAACGCCGTCATCGCCCGCACGCTGGTCGATGGCCAGTGGCAGTCCAACATCTTCAACGACGGCATCCAGCACGAGCGCCGCATCCTGCGCGACCTCGACTCCGCTGCTGGCCCGCTCGTCAGCGGCGGCGACTCGCTCTACGGCGACGCCGACGACGACCTGATGTACGGCCAGGGCGCTGACGACACGATGTCCGGCGGCTCCGGCGACGACTTCATGGAGGGCAACCACGGCAGCGATACCATGGACGGCAACGCCGGCCAGGACGACATGCTCGGCGGCACCACGCAGGCGGGCCTCACCGATGGCCGCGACCTGATGCACGGCAACGCCGACGCCGACATCATGCTTGGCGACAACGGCTCCATCGAGCGCCCGCTCGACAGCGCCAGCCACTGGCAGCGCCAGACCTTCGCCGCCGATGCCGTTGATATCGTCAAGCGCTCGATCACGCTCTACGACATCGCCAGCGCCAACGGCAACCAGCCCTCAACCAGCCTCAGCGGCGGCGACACCATGTTCGGCGACGCTGGCCGCGACCAGCTGTTCGGCCAGGGCAACGGCGCTCAGCCCGCCGACCAGGCCGATCCCGCCGATGGCATCGACAACGACCTCGACGGCCAGGTCGACGAGGACGCCGCCTGGCTCGGCGACGAGCTGCACGGCGGCTCCGAGGACGACTACATGGAGGGCAACCACGGCCAAGACCTGCTGTTCGGCGACGACGGCCAGGACGATATGATCGGCGGCTACTCGTCCGGCAACGGCGTGATCGGCAGCGCGGTCAAACCCTCCAACATGGCCGACGGTGCCGATATAATGCACGGCGGCAACGATGGCGATGTCATGCTCGGCGATAGCGCCAGCATCACCCGCCCGCTCGATGCCAAGGGCCGCTGGCAGCGCATCGTCGGCGGCACGCTCGCCTTCGACCTCGTGGTCCGCGAGACCGATATGGTCACCACGCCCCAGCAGAACGGCGCGTTTGGCGACGACTACATGCAGGGCAACGACGGCCACGACGATATGTACGGCCAGCGCGGCAACGACTACATGGAGGGCAACACTGGCGAGGACGCCATGCTCGGCGACCTCGGCAAGATCACCAATCGCCTGGAGAACGGCTCGCGCGAAGAGGTCATCGAGACCAACGCGCCGTTCCTCAGCGCCACCATCTTCGCCGAGGGCACGCTCACCCGCCTCGTCGAGCAGTACGCCTTCGACAAGCCCGTCGCCAGCGGCGATGACATTATGCTCGGCGGCGACGGCCACGACAGCGTCCACGGCGGCCCCGGTGCCGACATCATCAACGGCGACGGCGGCCTCAACCTCCCTGCCACTGTCGACAACGACGTCGTCTTCGGCGGCGACGACAACGATGTGGTCTGGGGCGGCCGCGACAGCGACTGGATCTGGGGCGGCTATGGCGACGACAACCTCGATGTCAAGCCGCGCCCAGGCCGCGACCCGCAGTCCTGGTTCACCTATGGCAGCGTCGATAACTATCAGGGCTTCGACACCATCTACGGCGGCTGGGACCAAGACGCGCTCCAGGCCGACGTCGGCGGCCCTGGCCCGGTGCCCGGCGACCGCCTGCTCGACTGGGTTGGTGCCTACAACGTCTACTACACCTGCCCCGGTGCCTACGGCGAGGGCGTGATCACCCGCGGCCACAGCCCCAGCGTGATCCGCTTCGTGCAGGACCTCGCCGAGGGTGCCGGTGTCATCGACGCCAGCAACCAGCACGCCTCCGGCTACAACGAGGTGGCGATGGTCTTCCCGCGCGATGCCCGCCACAACTCGCATCCGGCCCATCCCGACAACCCCGGCCACTTTACCTGTAACTAGCTCCGCCGGTCACGCAGCGGCCACCCAAGCCTATTGGGTGGCCGCTGGAGTTTTAGCCGCCACCGCAGCAAGCTCATTATGTCGAACCACTGCGCCGTGCTTACCCGCAGGCCCCCACGCCGTAGCCGCAGCCCGTCTGTTCCCGCCCGTCGTTTTCCCCGTCGCCTGCTGGCCGCGCCCCGCCGCCGCCGTGCGATGGCGTAGCCGTTGCGTTAGCACTGCGTCGCCAGATGGTGGCAATCTACAGTGCGCGTTGTATACTCAACTTGCGCTCAATCGCGGGAAAGGCAGCGTTCTATGAATCCTAAACTTGAAAAATATAATGCTCTATATAGAACTATTGAAGACTATATTTTTCCTTCACCTGAATGTATCGCCACGATCGATACCATGTCCGAAGATGAAGTGGTTAAGCAGCGCGCTTTGCGTATCCATGCAATGAAGCAGGCGAGCGAATGTCATACCACTATTCTTCGTATCTTGCCGCACCTAACGCCAGCAGAAATCTGTCAAGCCTACCACGAAGGGTGTATGCTCCTGCAGCGCAACTTGAGCGGCTGGATGGGGCGGTATTTTGATCCAGTGTACATTCCGACCATGATCACTGCCATCCAGCAGCAGCATGACCATACCAGCTGGATTTTTATCCAGGTGCTTGCAGCGCACGGTGGAAGCCAGTACCGCGATCTCATTCTATACGCATTACAAAGTCGCTCCTTAGACGTTCAAGAACAAGCAGTAAATCTTGTGGAGCAACTCCAGCTTACAGAGGCGATCCCGCAGCTCAGCGCCATCGCGCAAGGCGACAGCGAGCTGGCGCTAGACGCCCAACGCGTACTGCAAAAGCTAGCGGCTGATTGAGCCGAGCGCCGCCACCCAGCCCCATGGGGCCACACACTGCTGCCGACAGCATCAGCCCACCGCTAGCGCGGCAGCGCGAGCAGCAGCGAGCCGCCCAAGACCGCCAGCAGGTCAGCAGCTTGGCGCAGCTCAAGCCCGATCCAGCTGATCAAGCCCAATGCTGAGCCACCCGCAGTCCACCCACACGCTAGCGTGTGGGTCCCCGCAGAGCACCAACGGAGAACGGACGAATAACACCAGCGCCAACCCCAACACCGCACCACCTACCCCTAGCACAGCGGCATGTTTCAGCAGATTGAGCTACATCCGCCCAACGCATCAAGCAGCGCAAGGCGGGCCAAGCCACCCCAGCGGCCAGCGTATCCAGCCCCAGTTAAACCCAAAAGCGACCGATCAAAAGATCAGTCGCTTTAAGGCATGAGAGTCGCGCTTATTCCCAATCGTCGATGTGCAGTCCAGCAATCCGATTAAATTCTTGAGTATTGTGAGTGACCAGTATCAAGCTCTGAGACAGAGCAATGGCCGCAATCATCAGATCATTTGGGCCAATTGGTATTCCTTTTGCCGTGAGATCGGCACGAATACGCCCGTACTCACCTGCCGCCCGGTCATCAAACGATACAGCAGATAAATCATCCGAGTGGCTCTCGCACTTCAAATGTGCCTTGGTCAGCACGCTCGATAGGATCACTCGCCAATGATCCATAGGTATCCTCAAAAAATCTCTCAGGCCATGCCATGAGTTGCGGTGGGAGGGTCGCACTAGCAATTGCAATCACAATTTCATGGTCGCCATCAGGCACCTCAGCAGGAACGTGTATCGGTGTGTCAATCCGTAAGGTGCCATGATCGACTCGGGCGTGTAGGGTTAAGGTATACATTCTACACTCCTTAAAGTACGAGTGTCATGCAGAACACTAAACGGCGGCGCTGCTGAGCGCCGCCCAACGATTGTCTAGCAGGCTTGGCAAGCACCCCATTTCCTACAGTCCATCTGCCAGTGGCGGGCGCAGCCCTAGCGAGCCTGGGAAGCGCCCTGGCTTGTTTGTCTGCCCTAGCGCCGTAAAGTTAGGGAATGCGCATCGGCATGACGAGGTGCAGGTAGTCGGGGCCACCGATGGGCTTGAAGACGCCGGGCGAGTTGGGCGTCTGGCTCTCCAGGGCCACCTGGTCGGCGGTGATCGAACTCAGCGCCTCTTGCAGGTAGCGCACGTTGAGGGCCAGCTTGCCGCCCTCGCCCTCGATCAGCGCGTCGATCTCCTCGGTGCTCTCGCCGACCTCGGCGGCGTTGGCCGTGAGCGTCAGCTTGCCAGGCGCGCCAGCATCGCCGGGCGTCATCGTCAGCGTCACGATATTGCCAGCCTGCTGCGAGAACAGCGCCACGCGCTTGACGGCCTTGAGCGCCTCGGCGGTGGTCATCACCGTGCGCGTCATATCGGAGGACGGCGGCGGCACAAAGCGCTCGTAGTCTGGGAACTTGCCCTCGATGACCCGCGACACAAAATCGACCGTGTCGGTGTGGAAGATGACCTGGCCGCCGTTGCCGGTGACATACAGCGCCACCGCGCTATCGCTATCGCCAACCGTGCGGCCTAGCTCGGCGAGGGCTTTGGCCGGGATCACCAGCTCAAGGTCCTCGCGCACCGGCTCGGGCAGCTCAAACGAGCGCACCGCCAGCCGATAGCCATCGATGGCGGCGAAGATCGCCTGGGTGCCATTGAGCCGGATGAGCACGCCCTGCAAAATGGGGTTGGTGTGCTCGTCGGCGGCGGCGACCACCACCTGGCCGATGACCTCGCGCAGCAGATCGGGCGGCAGCAGCGCCAGCGGCTCGGCCTGGCCGCTCAAGGTGGGCAGGGTCGGGAACTCATCGGCGTCGATGCCCTTAATTGCGGCGCGCGTGCCACGACACTGCACATTCAGCGTTTGGGTGCGCGCATCGACCTCGAGGTCAACGGTGTCGTTGGGCAGATTGCCGATCAGGTCGGCCAGCAGCTTGGCTGGCACAGTGATCGCGCCATCCTCGGCAACTTTCGCCCCTGTCAACGCGGTGATGCCGATCTCCAGGTTATTGCCGGCGAGCTTGAGGCGGCCGTTCTCGGTCGCCAGCAAGATATTCGAGAGCACAGGCAACGTCGAGCGGCTGGCGACAGCGTGACCCACAATCGCCAATCCGCGCTTTAGATTTTCTTGTAAACACGCTAGTCGCATACGCTGAAGCTGCTCCTTGTGGGCCGCCGTTGATGGCGGCAATACGGTGAATTCGGCCTGCTATTATACCACACGGCCCTCGCCCGAGGCTCAGCCCTGACCGACGCTACAGCCCGACTGGCCCCGGCAAAAACAGCGTGCGCAGCCCAAACTCCTGCTCCAGATGCGCGCCGAGCGCCTGCACGCCGCCGGTCTCGGTGTAGTAGTGCCCAGCACAGATCAGCGGCACGCCATCCTCGACGGCGGGGAAGATCGCGCCATAGTTTGGCTCGCCGGTGATGTAGGCGTCGCAGCCAGCGGCGATGGCGTCCTCGATGTTGTTGGCCGCGCCGCCGGAGATAATGCCAATTTTTTTGATCGGCTGCTCGCGCTGGCCCCACACTCGCAGCTCCGCCTGTGGCGTGCCCAGGCGCTCGTGGATGCGCGCCAGCAGCGCCTCCAGGCTCAGCGGCTCGGCGCTGCTGGCGATAAAGCCGATGCTGTTGCCGCGATACTCGCCAAACGGCTGCGGGTCTGCAAGGCCCAGCGCGCGCACCAGCACGGCGTTGTTGCCGACCGTGGGATGCGCATCCAGCGGCAGGTGCGACACATACAGCGAGAGACCGGCGCGCAGCAGCGCCCCAATGCGCCGCCCAAGCATGCCGGTGATCGGCACCGGGCGGCCCCAGAACAGGCCATGGTGCGTCAGCAGCAGGTCGGCGTCGGCGGCGATAGCCTGCTCAATCGTGGCCTGGGCAGCATCGACGGCGAGGGCCACTGTCTGCACCGTGGCCCGGCCCTCAACCTGCAGGCCGTTGAGCGAGCTATCGCTAAAGCGACTGTGGTTCAGAAAGGTATCGAGATAAGCGGTTAGTTCACGTAGCTGCATCAGTAGTTCAACTCCACCAGCTCGCCAGTTGTCAGGTAGACAATCTGCTCGGCAACGTTGGTCACGCGATCACCGATGCGCTCCAGATTGTGCGTCAGCGTCAGCAGATGCACGGCCTCATCGGCCAGATCGGGCTGGTGCTGCACAAGATGGATGGTCGCGCTAAACATCTGCGAGTACAGATGATCGATCGCATCGTCCATCACGACCACGCGCTCGGCGAAGGTGCGATCGCGCGCCCGCAGTGCCTCCAGGCCCGCGTGCAAGATTTCGAAGGTGCGGCGGCTCATCTCGGTGATCACCGAGCGCAGCTCCTCGGGCAATCCCTCGACGGGCACATAGGCTGGCCGGGCGGCCATGCGCCGCTGGAGCTTGCAGATCGTCGCCGCGTGGTCGCCCATGCGCTCTAGCTCAGGCAGCAGATTCAGCGCCACGCTGACCCGCCGCAGATCGCGGGCGGCTGGCTGCTGGGTGGCGATCAGGTGGATGATATAGTCGTGCAGATCGTTGACGGCCTGATTGATGCTCTCATCGCTCTTGATCACCTGCAGGGCCAGCTCATCGTTGTGGTTCTGCAGCGCCTCAATTGCCGCTCCCAAAGCGGCCTCGACCATCGTCCCAATGCGGAACAAACTCTCGTGGAGCTCGTCCAGTTGTCCATCAAAGGCTTGGCGTGTGCGCATTGGGCACCTCCTATTCATTTAAATCGAGGATCTGTCCAGTTACCATGAAAATCACCCGCTCGCCGATGTTGGTCGCCCGATCTGCGATCCGCTCTAGGTTATGGACAACGTACAGCAGGCTCGTGGCCTGCTCAACTGTCGTGGGATTCTGGATCATCAGATTGATCAGCTCGGTCTGCACCTTGCCGGTCAGCGCATCGACAGCGTCATCGCGCTGGCCCAGCTCGCCAGCGGCGGCAGCATCGTGGTGGGTGTAGGCATCGAGCGCCGCCCGCACCATCTCTTGCGCCAAGACAGCCATGCGTGGGATATCGACGAGTGGCTTCAGCAGCGGCGTGCCCTCTAGACGCAGCGTGATCTCCGCGATGCCCTCGGCATAGTCGCCCATGCGCTCCAGCTCGCTGGCGATGGAGATTGCGGCGCTGATCGCGCGCAGATCGCCGGCCATGGGCTGCTGGGTGGCGATCAGTTTGAGCGCGTTCTCCTCCAGATCGTACTGCGCCCGATCAATCACGTTATCGTCGCTGATCACCTGCCGCGCCTGCTCAGAGTCTTGATCTTTCAGGCAGCGCACGGAGTTACCGATTGCACGCTCAACCAACGCCCCCAAACGCAGTAAATCCGCCTGTAGATCACGTAGCTTTTGCTCAAAGCGTTCACGGGACATCGGACCCTCCTTCCTAGACCTAGTTCGCCTCCGCAGCGGCGGCAGCCCAGAAGCGCTCTAGGTTGGCCTTCAACAGAGAATGATCTGGGTGCTCCAGATCAGGATCGATGCGCAGTATACGCTCGGCCTCGATCCGTGCGGCATGGAGCAAGCGCGTGTCAGCCAAACGGGCGACCTTCAGGTCTGGGGTGCCGCTCTGCCTGTGCCCAAAGAACTCACCAGGGCCACGTAGCTCAAGATCGATCTCCGCTAGACGGAAACCGTCTTCGCTCTCTTCCATGGCCGTTAGCCGCGTTGCTGTCACCTCGTTGTCGTCTTTATCGCTGATGAGAATACAGTAGGACTGATGCTCGCCGCGTCCGACGCGGCCGCGAAACTGGTGCAGCTGGGCGAGGCCGAAGCGCTCGGCACCCTCGATGACAATCGTGGTGGCATTGGGAATGTCGATGCCTACCTCAACCACCGCGGTAGCCACAAGGATGTCGAACTCACGGTCACGAAACTGCGTCATCACTGTGTCTTTTTCGTTCGAGGTCATGCGGCCGTGGATCAAGCCAACGCGCAGGTCGGGAAACACTTCATGCTGAAGCAGCTCGTGCTCCTCGACCGCCGCCTTAACATCCTCCAGCTTTTCGCTTTCCTCGACGAGTGGGCAGATCACAAATGCCTGGCGGCCTTTGCCGATCTCGCGCCGCAGGTGCTTGTAGGCCTTCGCGCGCTCGGTCGAGCGAATCCAGCGCGTCTGGATTGGCTGGCGGCCTGGCGGGCGCTCGTCAATCACCGAGACATCGAGGTCGCCATAGATCGTCAGCGCCAGCGAGCGCGGAATTGGCGTGGCTGTCATCACCAGCAGATGCGGATTAAACCCCTTGCGCTTGAGCGCCTCGCGCTGCTCGACCCCAAAGCGGTGCTGCTCATCGACCACCGCCAGCCCCAGCGCTTGAAAGTCAACGGCGTCTTGGATCAGCGCGTGTGTGCCGATCACGATATCAACCTCGCCATCGGCGATCAGCTTCAGGGCCTCGCGGCGCTGGCGGGCCTTGAGGCTGCCCGTGAGCAGCGCCACGCGGATACCAGTGGCAGGCGTGACATCGTCGGTCATCAGCAACAGCTGCTTAATCTCGGCCAAGCGCTCGCGGCGCTTGTCATCCTGGCGGCTGCGCCAGTCCTGTGGCTCCGCAGCGCGCCGATTGGGCAGATTAACCTGGCCTAAAATTTGTTTTAAACCACGATAGTGCTGCTCGGCTAAGATTTCGGTTGGAGCCATAAGGGCACCCTGGAAGCCTGCCGCCACTGCCTGAACCAGCGCCGCTGCTGCAACAACGGTTTTACCTGATCCCACATCACCCTGCACAAGTCGGGCCATGGGCACCGACTGGCTCATATCGCTGCGAATCTCGCGGATAGCACGCTGCTGTGCGCCAGTCAGCTGAAACGGCAGCGACTCCAGAAAGGCGCTATGCAGCTCGTCATTCGGGCTGACTGGATGGCCGCTGGTGCCCTGATACAGCTTTTTGCGCCGCAGCACGCCCAGCTGAATGTACAGGAACTCATCAAAGCCCAGGCGCTGGCGTGCGCGTGTAAGCAGCGGCCAGCTATCGGGGAAGTGGATCTGGGCGATAGCCACGCCCAGCGGCAGCAGTCCGGCGCGATCACGCAGCTCAACCGGCAGCGGATCGGGCATGCCCGGTGTCGCTGCGTCGACGACCTGCTTGATCACGGTGCGCGCATTGCGGTCATGCAGGCCCTTCGTTAAAGGATGCACCGGCACCAGTCGGCCAGTGTGGATCAGCTCATCTTCGGCGAATGGCTCCCACTGCGCATTCGTCATGGTCTTCTGATCGCGGAAGATCGTTACTTTGCCGCTGAGCACAATCAGCGCGCCGGTGCGAAACTGCCGCGCCATCCAGTGCCCCCGAAACCACGAGGCGCGCAGAATGCCGCTCTCATCGCCAACAACCACCTCGACGCCTTGGCGGCTCTTGGCTGTAAAGGTTTTGACCTGCTCAATCTGCGCCACGACCGTTTCGACCTCGCCAACCGTTAAGTCAGCGATCTGCTTGCGCTTCGTGTAGTCATCGTAGCGATGCGGAATATGATAGAGCAAATCTTCGACGCTGTGAACACCCAATCTGGCAAATGAGCGCGCGGTTGCAGCACCAATACCGGCGATCTGCTTCAGCGGCGTGCTCAGATCAGGCGCGGGCATGGTTGGTGCATCGGCCTGCAGCCGCGGCGGTGGCTGGCGAAATAGATCGCGCAGCCGCTCCAGCGCCACCATCAGGCGCGCCTCGCGCTCAGCGTGGACCATATCCGAGTAGCCATCGAGCGCATCGAGCACAGCGCGCACAGCTGGCTCGTGCAGGGCCGCCTGCGCCGTCGTCTGCCACTCGCGCAAAAAGGCCGTCAAGCCAGCGGGAGCGGCCGTATCGGCAAAGTCGGCCTCGGCCTCAGCAGCTAGCAGCTTGCCCAGCTCAATAATCTCCTGTTTCGCAACAACACCCATAGTACTCACCCAAGACCTCAGATGAAGAAAGGCGAGGCCCGTTGCGACCTCGCCTGCTGCGTCTGCGTGCTAGCAGCGCTACGCTTTCTTCTGCACTCCTGTGAACCCAAGCGCGCCAGGGCCAACATGTGTGCCCACCACCGCGCCAATCTCAGCGATGACGATCTGATCGACCGGCTGGATGTGGCTGAGCTGCTGAGCCAGGGCGCGCGCCTCATCTTCGGAGCGCGAGTGCAGCACACACAGCTCATCGAACGGGCCAAGCTCCTCGGCCACCGCGATCAAGCGCGCCAGCGCCTTCTTCTTGGTGCGCACCTGCTCGAAAGGAAAGATCTCGCCGTCGCGCACATCAATGATCGGCTTAACGCTCAGCAGTGTCCCGAGCAGCGCGCGCGTGCGGCCAATGCGGCCGCCTTTCTCCAGGTAGCGCAGCGTGTCGAGCATGGCCAGCAGGCGCGTGCGGCCGATCGTATCGTGCACCAGCGCCTCGATTTCATCGACTGGCTTGCCTGCTTTGGCTGCGCGCGCTGCGAGCACCGTCGGCCAGCCAAGCGACATCGTGGTGCTGCGCGAGTCGATGATGCGAATATCCTGATCCGGCAGCAGCGCAGCGGCCTGCTGCGCCGAGCGAATCGTGCCGCTCAGCTCACCGGCGATGTGGATGGACACAATCGGCTCGCCGTTGGCGCCCAAGCGCTCGTACAGCTCCTTGAAGGCTCCGACCGCTGGCTGCGAGGTGGTGGGCAGCGCATCGGAGCTGGCTAGTTTACTATAAAACTGATCGTTGGTAATCTCGACACCATCAGCAAACGACTGCGTACCAAAGTTCACTGTTAGTGGAATAACATGGATGTCCAACGACTTCGCCAGCACCGACGGAATATCAGCGGTGCTATCAGTTACAAGAATAGTCACAAAGCCTCCTTATTCATAGCCTTCATAGACAGCCACGCCCATGGTATTAGGGCCAAGGTGTACGCCTAGGGTCGGCCCATACTCAGCCACCATCACCCGCTCGCGCGGAAAAATCGGATCGATCTTCTCAAGCAGCTTCTCGACATCGTCGGGCGTCGTGCTATGCATAATCGCAACCTGCTCAACATTGGGAAAGTCCTCGATAAAGGTAAACAGGCCCTCGATCGCCTTCGCACGGGTGCGTGTGCGATCATACGGCACAATCTCGCCTTCATCAAGAATCAACAGCGGCTTGATCCGCTGCATTGAGCCAAGCATTGCCGTCGCCTGCGACAGTCGCCCGCTGCGCTCCAGGTACTCGATCGAGTCAACAAAAAACACCACATGCGTGTGCTGAATCATGTGCATCACAATCCGATGCACCTCTTCAACCGAACCACCCGCCTGAGCCGCACGCGCCGCCGCCAGCACAATCAACCCCAGCCCCAGCGACGTGGAGGTGCTATCGATAACCTCAACGCGCGTCAGCGAAGCAGGCAGCTTGTCGCGAGCCATGGTCGCCGACTTAAAGATGCTGCTGAACTTATGCGAGAGATGAATCGACAGAACGCCCTCGTATTCGCGCGAGAACTGGCGATAGTACTGCTCAAAAACACTTGGAGGCGGCGATGACGTGTACGGGTACGGCCCTCCTTCAGCAAGTCGCCGATAGAACTGCTCATTGGTAATATCGACTCCCGCCCGGAACGTCTGATCACCGAAGTGGATATAGCTAGGCACAACGGTGATATTCAGCTCTTGGACTAAGTCGGCAGGCAGATCAGCAGTGCTATCAGTCATTATTTTGACGCGTGCCATAACCAACAAAAACTCCTCATCTTCGGCAGCATTTACTCTGCCGAAAGAATGTAATCATAAAATGGTTGTCCGCCGCTCTGCACCTCAACATCAATCTCGGGGTACAGCGTGGCGATATGCTCTGCCAGCGTCTGCGCTTGGTCCTCAGAGCACTGCTCACCATAGTAGATGGTGATAATCTCATGCGCATCGAGTTCCATGCGCTCAAGCACCTGATCGATTACGGCTGTGGGATCATCAGCGGATTCGACCAGCGTGCCATCGAGTAGGCCGATGGTCTGCCCATCGCGCACATCAATACCGTTCACATTGGCGTCGCGCACGGCGGTGGTGATCTCAGCAGTTGTGACGCTGCTGATCGCCCGCTGCATCGCCTCGACATTGGCCTCGACATCGAGGGCATAGTTGAAGGCGAACATCGCGGCCATGCCCTGCGGCACCGTCTTGGTTGGCAGCACATAAAGACGTTTTTGGGTCAGCTGGGCGGCCTGCTGCGCTGCCAGAATTACATTGCTGTTGTTGGGCAAGATCACCACCGTATCTTGCGGCAGCGCCTGAACCGCCTCAACCAAATCTTGGATGGAGGGGTTCATCGTCTGGCCGCCGGTAACGACTGCGCCAACATTCAAGGAGCGGAAGATGCGCCGGAAGCCATCGCCGGGCACCACCGCAACAACGCCAACATCGGTGACCTCGGTGGTCGGCGGCTCTGGCTCCGCCACAGCTGTGGCCTGCCCGCTGGCCGCGTGTAAGTCACGGCGCTGATTATCCATGTTGGTGATCTCAATTGCGCTCAGGCTGCCCCACTGAACGGCGTAGTTCAGCGCATCGCCAGGCCGCAGCGTGTGCAGATGCACCTTAACCAATGTTTCATCGCCAACAGCAACCACCGAGGTGCCCATATCGGCCAGGGTTGTGCGCACCTGCTCGTAGGGAATGGCGCTGCCCTCAATCATAAAGTTGGTGCAGTAGCCAAAATCATCGTCGCTGTGCACATCATCAAAGGCCATGGCAAACGTATCGCTCGGGCTGGCCTTTTGCTCCAGCACTTCGCCCCGCGCATAGGCGGTCACCCCTTCAAACAGCACGAACAAACCCTCACCGCCTGAGTCGACAACGCCAGCATCACGCAGCAGCTTCATCAGGGTTGGCGTGCGATCGACCGAGTCGCGGGCACCTTGCAGCACAACGCTCAGCAGATCGCCCCAGCTCATATCAGCATGGAATGCCGCCCGCGCCGTCTCGCTGGTCTCGCGAATGACGGTGAGCATGGTGCCTTCAACCGGCTTGATCACGGCTTTATAGGCGGTCTGCGCGGCCTGCTCAAGGGCATTCACCAGCGTTGTTGGCGTAATTGTGGCCTGACCAGCCATGCCGTGGGCCAGCCCGCGCAAAATCTGCGAGAGAATCACGCCCGAGTTACCACGTGCGCCCATCAGCGCACCACGGTAGACGCGCTCGGCCACCACGCCAGCGTTGCCATCGGGCTGCACGTCCTTGAGCGCGGCCTGCAGCGTCAGATTCATATTGGTACCGGTATCACCGTCGGGGACAGGAAAGACATTGAGCGCGTTGACATGTTGAACATTGGACGCAAACCATGTCGCTGCCGCTTGAAACGCATTCAGCAGCGTTCGTCCATCAATTGGTTGATTCGTCGCGCTGTCCACGCAAGCCTCCCATCGTACCAAATCGTCGCCAGCGGCCGCCTTGGCTCTCGGCATCGGCCACTTTCTCAATGCGTAGCGCCTGAACATGCACATTAACCGTGGTCGAGGTTTTGCCTAAGGCCTGCTCGACTGCATAGTGCACATTCTCCATAATATTACGGGCAACAGTGGCAATTCGCGTACCATACTCAATCACCACATACAGGTCAATCGTCACCTGTTCGGCGTTAATATGCACATCGATGCCTTTATATTGATCTTCTGGCCGCAGGACATTGGCCACACTGTCGCGTAGATTTTTGGGTGCCATGCCCACCACACCATAGCAGCGGGTAACCGCCTGTGCAACTGTGGTGGCGATGGCGCGAGAGGAGACCTCTATCCGCCCCGCAGCTGTCTGACGAACATTCGCCAGCACATTTTTTCCGTTCACAGTCTGCTCCTAAAAAAGAAATGGCAGGCAATTGCCGACCATACACACAATCCAGGTGTGGTATATCAGCCCTCGTCGAGACACCTTGCTCGCATGCGCGTCCTATGGTATAGTCAGGTGCATTTGCACTACCACTTTTAACGTGGATTCTACCTATAGCTATAGGAGGTATACCGATGGCTGTTTGCCAGATGACCGGCAAGAAGCGCTCATTTGGAAATAACGTGAGCCACGCCAAGAACCGCACCAAGCGCTCTTGGAAGCCCAATATTCAGTGGGCGTGGGTCGAAGTCGATGGCCAAATGAAGCGCATGAAGGTCAGCACACGCTACATGCGTACCATGTACAAAGACCGCTAATGCTTCGGTTTTGCCGCTGGCGTTGCGGTCACCACAGCCTGGGCTGTTGACCGCAACGCATTATAGCGGATGGGTTTAGCGTTTGCAATAGGTATCTTAAGTCTTCGTAAATTTTTCTGCTCCCCCCATACTCACACCTAAGCGCTGCATCAACCTCTACCGAAGCGGCTAGTCTTTAAGACTACCTCCACTCCACATCCTAGCACGTTAATCGCCTATGAACATTCATGAACACATGTTCCGCGTGTATTGATAGTTATCAATATACCTGCTATACTAAGGCCCACGGGTTGCCTCGTGGAGAAGGAGTGCAACAAAACACTTATCTGCTGGGTATCGCGGTGCTGGCGTAGAACTTGCTTACCACATGCGTCGATGAGACATCCGCTTCACGAACTTAACACGTATATTTCATAGTAAGTCAAGTTTATGTTCTCAACGCCGGAAAACGAACGAGTTTGTTCAGGCACATGCCTGGTTGCGAGTTGATGCATGATGAAAAAACAAAACATACAGAGTCGAGATACTATGTACGATGCGGCGTGGGCAAACGACACGTTCGGCGGCGAGCAAGAGCAGGAAGATATGGCGTCACGCCGCCGTAAAACCCTTCACGCCGAGACGCTGGAGGACTCTGTGCAGATGTACCTGCGCGAGATCGGCGAGGTCAATCTGCTCACAGCCGAGGAAGAGGTCGAGCTAGCCAAGGCAATTGAGGCTGGGCGTAAAGCCGAGCAGCTGCTCAACTCCGATAAAACCTTCCCCTGGGACGAGCGCACACGCCTCGTGCGCCAAGCGCAGCAGGGCGAAGAGGCTCGTCGTCGGCTCACACAGGCCAACCTACGCCTTGTGGTGAGTGTCGCCAAAAAGTACATCGGCAACCACATGTCCTTTATGGACTTGATCCAAGAGGGCAACATTGGTCTGATGCGCGCCGTCGAGAAGTTCGATTACCGCAAAGGCAATCGCTTCTCAACCTACGCTACCTGGTGGATTCGCCAGGCGGTCACACGGGCGATCGCCGAGCAGAGCCGCACAATCCGGCTGCCGGTGCACCTCAGCGAATCCATCGCCCAGATGCGCAAGGTCGCCTATCAGCTCGAGCAGGCGCTCCAGCGCGAGCCAACACCTGAGGAGCTGGCCGACGCGCTCGGCGTCAGCATGCGCAAGATTAAGCGTATGCTCAACGCCGCCGTCCAGCCAATCTCGCTCGAGCAGCCTGTGGGCAAGGACGGGCAGGGCCGCGTCGGCGAATTTTTGGCCGATGATAATCTTGAAGCACCGCTCGAGCAAGCAACGCGCACCATGCTGCTCGACGAGCTGCACGATGCCCTGTCACAGCTGCCGGATCGCGAGCGCCAGATCTTGGCTATGCGCTACGGCCTCTCCGATGGCAAGCGCCGCACGCTCGAGGAAGTTGGCGCCGAGTTCGGCATCACGCGCGAGCGCACGCGCCAGATCGAGGCCGAGGCCATGCGCCACCTGCGCCAGCCCGACGTCGGCCAGCATCTCCGCGCCTACCTAGAGTAGGTCGCCGCATCGGCTGGGTGGGCAAGCTTCAGCCGCACACAGGAACGGGATGGATCAACTGATCCATCCCGTTGCCTCTTTAGGCTGCTATGCGGCGTTACTCAGCAAACCACTCGCGCAGCTCCTGCGGGTGCGGATTGCTGCCGAGCGCCACCATCAGCTTAATCCGCGCCTTCACCGGCGAGAGATTTTGAGCGAATAGCACGCCAAGCCGCTTGAGGTCGTGGTACTCGCCAACATAGCCGTACTCATCATAGCAGATGCCCTGCAGGCAGCGCGTCGTCACAACAACAGGAATGCGCCGCGTCAGCGCCTCCTGAATTGTCGGCAGCCACCATGGCGGCACCCGCCCACCGCCAAATGCAGCAATCACGATGCCTGCGGCATTGGTATCAATTGAGGCGCGCAGCTGGCGGTCATCTGCGCCCTGCGTTGCAACAATGAGATCAACGCGCTCGGCAAGCCGCGAGCAGGGAATAAACTGACGCTGCGCTGGTCGCGTGTGCACGCGCACAGTATTGCCGGTGAGCATACCGAGGGGGCCAATGCCAGGGGCGTCGAAGGCATCGACAGCCTGCGAGTGTACCTTCTGCACCGCGCTCGCCGCAAATAGCCGATCATTGAAGGCCACCAGCACCCCCAGGTCGCGACACTGCTCCGCCGCCGCTGCACGAATCGCGCCCATCAAGTTCGAGACGCCATCGTAGCCCACATCGGTGGCAATGCGCATCGAGCCAGTGAACACGACCGGCTTCGGCGACTCGATCACCAGATCACACAGGTATGTGCTCTCTTCAAGCGTGTCGGTGCCATGAGTCACAACCACACCATCAACATCGTCGCCAAGCAGCATGCCGCTGATACGCTGCGCGAGATCCAGGCTCATCGCCGGTGTAATATGGCTGCTCGGCAGGTTGGTAAAATCGTGAAACGAGACGTTGTACTCACCACGTGGCAACATCGCGAGAAAATCATCACCTTTTAAAAGAGGAACTGCGCCGCTAAACTGCGGTCCCCGTTTGGTTGAAATTGTGCCACCTGTCGTGATCACAACAACGTTTTTCATGGCGCGACTCCAGTGCTAGTAAGGGGAAGGGAGCAGATTTGCACTATAGGCGATAGCGCTGCACATGTCAAGCTAACTACTGTCAGTAGCAAGGGGCGGCATGCTATAATCCACACTGTTAGAACCATCACAAAGGAGCACTCATGAATCAACAGCTCGACTCGCAGGCCTGCTTTGTCTGTGGCAAGGCAAACCCCCATGGCCTGAAGCTCGATTTCTACGTTGAAGATAATCGTGTCACCACCACCTTCCAGCCCACCGCCGAGCATCAGGGCTGGCCTGGCTTCGTGCACGGCGGCATCATCGCCACGGTGCTCGATGAGACAATTGGCCGCGCTGGCTTTTTAGTTGATGCGTGGACCATGACCGGCCGTCTTGAGGTGCGCTACCGTCAGCCCGCCCCAATCGACCAGCCGCTGACATTCATTGGCACCATCGTGCGTGATCGCGGCCGTGCGCTGGAGCTAGAAGGCTTTGCCCAGCTCCCCGATGGCACCGTCGTCGCCGAGGGCCGCGGAGTGTATATGCGCGTCTCCGAGGAGCTACGTCAAAAATTAGAGGCGCAAATCGACGCTGGATATTAACTCCATGGCCGCTTGCTAATTAGGTTTGAACGTATTTTGCACAGGCGCGATTTTATGTTATCGTGTGCCTACCTCTGCCGCAATGGGGCGACAGAGTAGTTGACATTACCATAAGGACTGAGACCACATGATTGACTGGACGGCTAACTACGGCTTTTTTCTTAACGAGCAGCACGATATGCTGCGCAAGACTGTGCGCGACTTCGCGGAAAAAGAGGTTGCGCCCTACATCCGCGAGTGGGATCGCGCTGGCGCACACGAGACCGGCGTCGCCGAGCACATGCTGCCAATCATTAAACGCATGGGCGAGCTTGGCTTCCTAGGCGTTTGCATCCCCCAGCGCTATGGCGGCGCAGGCTTCGACTACCTCGCGCTCGCTGTCGTCTGCGAGGAGCTTGAGCGCGTCGATACGGCGCTGCGCGTGGTGCTGAGCGTGCACACCGGCCTCAACTCGCTGGCCGTGTTTCAGTGGGGCACCGAGGAACAAAAGCAAAAATTCTTGAAGCCCCAGGCTACCGGTGAGAAAATCGCGGCCTACTGCCTCACGGAGCCAAACGCTGGCACCGATGTGGCCGGCATGCAGTCCACGGCGGTCCGCGAGGGCGATCACTACGTTCTCAACGGCGAAAAAACCTGGATCAGCCTGTCGGATTTGGCCGATCACTTCTTGGTCGTCGCCTACACCGACAAGTCCAAGCGCCAGCGCGGCATGACCGCCTTCCTGGTCGAGCGCACCATGGACGGCGTCAGCACCAGCCCGATCCACGGCAAGCTCGGCGTGCGCGCAGGCAACACTGGCAGCGTCGTCTTCAACAATGTGCGCGTGCCAGTCGCCAACCGCCTCGGCGAAGAGGGCGAGGGCTTCAAAATTGCTATGACTGCGCTAGACAATGGTCGCTATACGGTGGCCTCAGGCGCAACCGGTCTCATCCAAGCCAGCCTAGAGGCATCGCTGCGCTACGCCAAGGAGCGCGAGACCTTTGGCAAGCCCATCGCCGACCACCAGCTGGTCAAGCGCATGATCAGCCATATGGTGCTTAATCTTGAGACGGCGCGCATGCTCTGCTACCGCGCAGGCTGGCTCAAGAATCAGGGCATCCGCAATACCCGCGAGACAACCCTGGCCAAGTGGCATGCAACCGTCGAGAGCTTCAACGCCGCCAATGATGCCATCCAAATTCACGGCGCATACGGCTTCAGCGATGAGTATCCGGTCGAGCGCTACCTGCGCAATAGCCGCGGCGCAATCATCTATGAGGGCACCCGCGAGCTACAAGAGCTGCTGCAGGCTGACTTTGCCTTGGAAGATCGCGTCTCCAAGCCACTGCGCTGTGAGCTGCCCGCCTACGATGAAGATTTCTGGAACGCAGAATAGATCGATCGTAAGCAGCGCACCGCTCGCCAAGTCCGCATAGGCTTGGCGAGCGGCTAAGTTCTGCCGTCATGCACGTCAGGTGTAGGGAGGTTCTCATGGCAAAACAATGGTTGCTTCTAGCGCTGATTGGAGCGCTCATCCTGCCGCTTGCGTCACAAGCTCGCGCGCGCGCTGTCCCGGCAGATTTTGTCGATGAGCTGGTTACGTCGGTCACAGCACCGACAGACTTGAACTGGACACCTGACGGCAGAATGCTGATCACGCAGCAAAGTGGGCAGCTGCGGGTTGTGCAAAACGGCTCACTCCTGCCGACTCCAGCACTGAGCCTGGACAATCGCGTCTGCAGCGACTTCGAGCGCGGCCTGCTTGGCGTTGAGGTTGACCCAAACTTCGCCACGAACCACTATATCTATCTCTACTACACGTTCAACAAGTTCAACGATACGCCGACCAACTGCACCCACAAGACGGGCAGCGCACCAGCCGACACGCCGGTCAACCGCGTATCGCGCTTTGTGCTCGGCGACAACAATAGCGTTGACTCGGCGTCCGAGCAGGTGCTGGTCGATGGAATGCCATCGCCCAATGGCAACCACAACGCCGGCGATCTGCTGTTTGGCAAAGACGGCAAGCTCTACATCACCATCGGCGATGGCGGCCGCGACTACGCCACCGGCGATGACTACAGCGGCTCCGCTGGGGCCAACGACGCCGCACGCGATAAGCACGTGCTGACCGGCAAGGTGCTGCGCATCAATCCCGATGGCTCTGTGCCAAGCGATAACCCGTTCCTTGGCGCTGGCACAACCGCGTGCGCCGACGACGGGTTTGGCAATCCAGGCAACCACTGCCAGGAAACCTGGGCCTGGGGCCTGCGCAACCCGTTCCGCATCACGCTCGACCCGAACAGTCCAACCACCCGCATCTTTATTAATGATGTTGGACAGAACATTCGTGAGGAAATCGACGCCGGTGTGGCTGGCAGCGACTACGGCTGGAACTGTCGCGAGGGCACACTCACCAACAACACCCAGGGACCGTGTAGTCCAACACCGCCGAACATGGTTGATCCGATCTTTGAGTATGAGCACGGCTCTGGCTCTGGCGCGCCATTTATCAACTGCAACTCGATTACTGGCGGGGCCTTTGTGCCCAACGGCGTGTGGCCGAGTCAGTACAACGGCGTCTACCTGTTCAGCGACTATGTGTGTGGCAAGATGTTCGTGCTAGAGCAGAGCGGGCCAACATGGAGCGCCACAGAGTTCGCCACTGGTCTTGGCGGCGCTGTGAGCCTTGACTTCGGTCCCTTTGGCGCAACGCAGGCGCTGTACTACACAACCTACTCCAACGGCGGCCAGATTCGGCGCATCCGCTACACCGGCAGCGGCAACCAGCCGCCCACGGCCAGCTTTACCGCGCAGCCGAGCAGCGGCGCGGCACCGCTCAACGTGAGCTTCGACGCCAGCGCCAGCAGCGATCCAGAGAGCGGCGCACTCCAGTATATCTGGAGCTTTGGCGATGGCACTGCGCCAGTGTCAACCACGACAAGCACCATCAATCATACCTACAGCAGCGATGGCACCTTCCAAGCCACACTGGTCGTCCGCGATCCGGCGGGCCTGGACTCTAGCCCGGCCACGCAGAACATCACTGTGCAGCCAGCGGGCAATACGCCGCCGGACGTGACGATCACCAGCCCGGCACCAAGCACGCGCTTCGCCGTCGGGCAGATGGTTACATTCTCGGCGAGCGCAACCGACCAAGAGGATGGCCCGCTCGGTGCGGCCAATCTGACGCTCGTGGTTGTGCTGCACCACGATACGCACACCCACCCGTTCTTGACCGTGCCGATGACCGATAGTTTCCAGTTCGCGGCCCCTGCGCCAGAGGATCTGCTGGCGGCATCCAACAGCTATCTAGAGCTACAGGCCAGCGCCACCGACTCGAACAACACCACAACCATGGTGACCCAGACCTTGCTGCCAAATGCAGTGGATCTGACGTTCGATACGCAGCCAGCGGGCTTGCAGCTTCAGGTTGAAGCAGCGGCTGTCACGAGTCCCACCACGCTGACCGCCTGGCAAGGCCAGCAGCTGACCATCAACGCACCGCTGCAGGCCAACGTCGATGGCTGGTGGCGCTGGCAGCGCTGGAGTGATGATCAATCGGCGCAGCACACGATTATGGCTCCGGCAGCTGACGACGCCTATACCGCAACGTTCGTGAAAGCCGATATACTCGTCTTTCTACCAACGGTTCAACGCTAAACCCATGAATATCGGCGCAAGCGTATAAATTTACGCAGTGCGTCATTTCATGCTATAATGACGATACGACGCCACTTATACGTGGCAACGAAGCCACTCATCATAGACCACTGGAGGTTCACTGAATGCACGCAGTTGTTTGTGTCAAGCAAGTGCCCGAACAAAACAGCGTCAAGATCAACTCCGACACCACCATTGACGCCTCCGGCATCACCCCGATCATCAATCTGTTCGATGAATACGCCATTGAAGAGGCTCTGCAGTGGGCCGAGAAGAACGATGGCAAAGTTACCGTGATCAGCCTCGGCCCCGATGACGCCACGGACTCGCTCAAGAAAGCGCTGGCCATGGGTGCGAACGAGGCCATCTTGATCAACGACGACTCACTGGGCCAGGTTGGTGCGCAGGGTGCCGCGAAAGTTGTGGCCGCCGCCATCCAGAAGCTCGGCGATGTCAACATCGTCTTCTGCGGCAAGCAGAGCACCGACGATGAGACTGGGCAGTTTGGCCCAGCCCTGGCCCGCTTCCTTGGCTGGCCACAGCTCACCTACGTCTTTAAGGTTCACGAGCTGACAGACTCGCAGATTGTGGTTGATCGCGCGCTAGAAGACACCCTCGAAACGGTCGAAGCCTCGCTGCCCGTTGTGATAACGGCAGTTAAAGATCTGAACGAGCCACGCTATCCCTCGCTGCTGAAGATCCGCAAAGTCAGCAAGCAGCCGATCCCAACCTGGACGCTAAGCGATCTCGGCCTCAGCGCCGATAGCCTCGGCGGCACAATCAACATCGCCAAGCGCACCCCGCCGCCGCCACGGCCATCGGGAGAGATTCTCTCCGGCGATGTGCAGACCCAGGTCAAGGAACTCGTGCAAAAGCTGATCGAGTCGCAAATTCTGTAGCAGATCTTCGCACCTCTGGGAGGCTGCGAGATTGAGTTTAATCAAGCGAGGTATGCAACTATGGCACATGGCGTTTGGGTATTGATCGAGCACAAGAACGGTGAGATTGCTCCGATCACGAAAGAGTTGCTCGGCAAGGGCAAAGAGCTTGCCGATGGACTGGGCCAGTCGCTCGCCGGCCTTGTGCTCGGCAGCAATGTAAGCGGCCTCGTCGAGCAGGCGCGTGCTGCCGGAGCTGGCAACGTGTACGTTGTCGACGATGCAGCGCTAGCCTCCTACACCACCGATGGCTATGTCGCTGCGGCCAAGGCCGCCATCGAGGCGCACCAGCCCGAGGTGCTGCTGACCGGCTCTTCGCTGCAGATGCGCGACTTCACCGGCGCGCTGGCCGCCGAGCTTGGCACGGGCCTCGCACCCGATGTCACCGGCGTGAGCATCGAGGGCGGCGCTGTGCAGGCGGTGCGCCCATCACACGGCGCGAACGTTATCAACGCGCTAACCTTTGGCTCCGAGCGGCCGATGATCGTATCGGTGCGCCGTCAAGTCGGCCAGCCGCTCGATGCAGCCGGCAGCGGCGAGACCATCAATGTGGCGATGCCGCAAACTGAGATTCGCACCAAAGTTCGCAATGTCGAGCAGCGCACCGGCGCGGTTAACCTGGCCGATGCGATGGTGATCGTCTCCGGCGGCCGCGGCATGGGTTCGCCAGAGAACTACGAGAAGCTTATCCCCGAGCTAGCACGGGTCCTCGGCGGCACCCACGGCGCATCGCGCGCCATCGTCGATGCAGGCTGGGTGCCCTACGAGCGTCAGGTGGGACAGACCGGCAAGACCGTTGCGCCAAAGCTATATATGGCCTGCGGTATCTCCGGTGCCATTCAGCACCTCGCCGGTATGCGCTCATCGAACACCATCGTCGCCATCAACAAAGACCCCGAGGCACCGATCTTCAAGGTCGCAACCTATGGGATCGTCGGCGATGTCAATGATGTGCTGCCTGCGCTCACCGAAGAGGTTAAAGCGAAAACCGGACGCTAAATCAGCACTAGCAATCCAACAGCCAGCCCGTGTTATCCACGTGATGACACGGGCTTTTGCTGCCCAGACGAACCAACGTGCTATAATTCTCCTAGACTAGGGGAGACTACTATGAATGCTGTTGTTCTTTTGCTAATGGGGGTCATCTTCGTGGGCATGATCGTGGTCATCCCGCGCCTGCTCCAGCGCTACTGGGATCAGGAGACCAATCGCTCCGACGATGACTATGAGTTTGACCGCCGTGTCGCCAGCTACAACGATAAGCTGGCCTATCAGAAGCGCGACGACGAGATCGTGCGCATCCTCCGTGGGCGCGATGTGCCTACACTCGCTGAGCGCTACGGCATCAACGACAACAACGACGATGAGTATGCTGAGGACGACGAATGACGCCGTCCGAGCCGGCGATCATCGCCTTCAAGGCCGTCAGCTACCGCTATCCCGATACCCACCAGCCAACGCTGGCCCACGTGACCCTGACGATCAACGAGGGCGAGTTTATCCTCGTCTGCGGGCCTTCAGGCAGCGGCAAGTCCACCCTGCTGCGCGCCATCAACGGCCTCGTGCCACACTTCTATGGCGGCGAGTGGAGCGGGCAGGCCCTCGTTGCCGACCACGATACCCGCTCCACCCACCCGCGCGAGCTAGCGCATACCGTCGGCTTTGTCTTCCAAGACCCTGATGCGCAGTTTGTCGTGGAGGTTGTTGAGGACGAGCTGGCCTTTGCCATGGAGAACGCTGGGCTGCCACAAACGCTCATGCGGCGGCGGATTGAAGAGGCCCTCGATCAGGTTGAGATCGCGCACCTGCGCCATCGCCAGCTCAGCACCCTCTCCGGCGGTGAGCGGCAGCGGGTAGCAATCGCCGCTGCGCTCACGGTTCAGCCGCGCATCCTGGTGCTTGATGAGCCAACATCACAGCTCGATCCGCATACCGCCGAGGAGGTGCTCACAGCGCTACAAAAGCTCAACGCCGATCTGGGCCTGACGATTGTGCTCTCCGAGCATCGGCTCGAGCGCGTGGTCCAGTACGTTGATCGCATCCTCTGGCTACCAGGCGGTGCCGCTAATCGAAGCTTCAGGCTGGATACGCCACGCAGCGTGCTTGCGCAGATGCCAGAGCCGCCACCACTGAGCGCGCTGGGCCGAGCGCTCGATTGGCACCCGCTGCCGCTGACCATCAAGGAGGGCCGCCGCTGGAGCCGCGCACTGACGCTGCCACCAGCCGCACAGCCAGAGCCAGCCAGCCAAGCGCTGCTGCTGGAGGCGCGCAAGCTCTCCAAAAGCTACGGCCACGTTCCGGCGCTGCGCGGCGTTGATCTGCGGCTGCATGCTGGCGAAATTGTGGCCCTGATGGGCCGCAACGGCTCCGGCAAGACCACGCTGCTGCGGCATCTCGTTGGCCTCCAGCAGCCCGATAGCGGGCAGGTGCAGCTCCACGGGCGCTCAATCAGCAAGCAGCCAGTCGAGGAGCTGGCAAAGACCATCGGCTATGTGCCACAGAATCCTGGCGACCTGCTTTTTCACACGACCTTGATCGAGGAGTTGGAGTTTACCCTGCGCAACCATGGGCTGCCGCTGGATCACGCGCACATTCAGCAGACGCTCGCCGAGCTTGGCATTGGCCACTGCGCCATGCGCCACCCGCGCGACCTCTCTGGCGGCGAGGCAGGGCGCGCTGCGCTGGCTGCGATTCTGGTGGCTCAGCCACGCATCCTGCTGCTCGATGAGCCAACACGCGGCCTCGACTATGCCGCAAAGCAGATGCTGGCCGATCTGCTCAAGGTGCAGGCCGAGCACGGCCGGGCGGTGCTCGTCGTGACCCACGATGTGGAGTTCGTAGCGCTGTGCGCGCAGCATGTCGTGCTGCTCGGCGAGGGCGAAGTGGTTGTGACAGGCTCCACCGCCAGCGTGCTCGGCGACTCGCTGCTGTTCTCAACCCAGGTGGGCAAGCTCTTCCCTGGCAGCGGCTGGCTCACCGTCGCCGAGGTGCTCGCACAGCTGCCTATGCTCGCTGCTCGCGATCAAGCCTAGTCAGCCGCTGAAACACCGTCATTTGCTAGAAGTGTCTGGTTGGCCACGAGCGGGCGTCCACTGACGACACGGGTACAGCTCACGCCAGCGAGCATGCGGCGCGCTGCATCCACAAGCACAGTGGCTGTCGCTGCCGCTTGCTAGGAGCGTCTGGTTGGCCACGGGCGGGCCAGCACAGCCCAGCACTGGTGCAGCACACGCCAGCGAGCATGCTGCGCGCTGCATCCACAAACGTACGCGCACTCAAGCCGCGCCTGCCAGCGCAGAGTACACACCGAGCAGTCACTAAGGTGAGAAGTATGCGCGAATGGCCTAGCCTACACGCGCCGTACAGCCGCCCAGCGTCCATCCAACATCGATAGCGAATGAAGCAACACGCAGCCAGGCGCAGAGCCGCTGCGTCAGAGAGAGCCAATGGATCAGCCAGTTTTCTCCACTCAAGCGTTGAAGGCCGCCGCACACGCGCGCGGATTCAACCTCGTTGGCGTTGTGCAAGCAGCGCCAGCGCCACACCTGGACGCCTATCTGCGCTGGATTAAGCAAGGTATGCACGCAGCGATGGGCTATCTGGCACGGCCGGATCGGCTTGCCCGCCGCCAAGATTTGAACGTTATTTTGCCCGGCGTGCGCTCGCTCGTGCTGGTGGGGCTAGACTACCGCACGCTCGATCTGCCCGCCGCCATCGCCAACGACCGCTCACGTGGGCGCATCGCCGCCTATGCCTGGGGCGTCGACTACCACGAGCTGATGACACCGCGGCTCGAAGACCTCGCCAGCTGGCTGCAGGGCCAAAGCACCGCCGCTGTGCAGCAGCGCGTATATGTCGACACCGGAGCAGTCATCGAGCGCTCCCACGGCTATCAGGCCGGGCTAGGGTTTATCGGCAAAAACACCCTGCTGATCAATCCGCGCCGCGGCTCGTACTTTTTCCTCGGCGAGCTGCTCACCGATGCCGTGTTTGACGAGTACGATCAGCCGCAGCGTGCGACAATGTGCGGCTCGTGCACACGCTGCCAAGTTGCCTGCCCGACCCAAGCGTTTCCCGAGCCATATGTGCTCGACGCCCGCCGCTGCATCTCGTACCTAACGATCGAGAACAAAGGCGTGATCGAGCGCGAGCTACGCCCGCTGATGGGCAACTGGGTGCTGGGCTGCGATGTGTGCCAGGAGGTGTGCCCATGGCAGAAGTTCGCGCTGCCAACCAGCGAGGCCGCGCTCTTTCCGATCAACCTTGACCGCGCGGCACCTGCGCTCAGCGACCTGCTACAGCTCACGCCAGCGACGTTTGCCGAGCGCTTCGCCGGTACGCCGCTGCAGCGGCTCAAGCGCGACCGCCTGGTGCGCAACGCCTGCGTCGCCGCTGGCAACTGGGGCGATCCACAGGTTTTGCCGCTGCTAGCGCCGCTGCTTGCGGACAGCAGCGCGCTTGTTCGTGGCCATGCAGCGTGGGCCGTGCGCCAGATCGGTGGCCCACAGGCCGAGCAGCTTATCGCGCAGCGCCGTAGCGTCGAGACTGATCCTGAGGTGCAGAGCGAGCTGACGTAGCGCCGTGCGCCAAAAGGCCAGCCGCAACCAGCGTCTTCTGACGGATAGTAGTCCACAGCGCTTGTGCTAATCTGAGTATCTATGTGGAATGGGCACAATAACGCGAAAGGAGTTCCATGGATATTCGTTTTGAGCAGCCTGGTGACGCATCCGCCATCGACGCCGTGCAGCAAGCGGCTTTTCCACACCCAGAGGAGGCACGGATCGTCGAGCTGCTGCGGGCGGACGGCGACCTGACGATCAGCATCGTTGCCGAGATCGACGGGCGCTGCGTCGGCCATGTGGCGCTCAGCCCAATCCGCCTAGCGGGCCAGCCGACTGCGGGTCTCGGCCTAGGGCCAATCGGCGTTGTGCCAGAGTGCCAGGGCCAGAGCGTGGGATCACAGCTGATGCAGGCGGCGCTTGCGGCGAGTGCGCAAGCAGGCTACGAGTGGATTATTTTGCTTGGCAACCCCCGCTACTACCAGCGCTTTGGCTTCACACCGGCCAGCGCCTACGGCCTCACCAACATCTACGACAACAGCGACGCGTTCCAAATCGTGATCCTGCCTGGCGGCAGCGCACCAGCCAGCGGAGGGCTGATCGAGTACGCGCCAGCCTTTCAAAACGCTGGCGCTTAAGCACAACGCAGGCGTAGGGTTTTAGGATGCCTACACCTGCGGTTAATCTAGCTGTGCTGCGCCGCGCTCACGTCCGCTAAGCTGGCCGTCAGCGCGGCGCGGCGGCGTCAACCTGCTCAGCGCTGATCACAAACGGCGGCGTGATGCTCAGCCTAGCGCCATTTTAGGATGCCTACACCTGCGGTTAATCTAGCTGTGCTGCGCCGCGCTCACATCCGCCAAGCTGGACGTCAGCGCAGCGAGGGCGTAGTCAACCTGCTCTGCGCTGATCACAAACGGCGGCGTGATGCTCAGCACATTGCCATACATACCGCCAGCTAAGATCAGCACGCCAGCCTGCTGTAAGCGTGCGACCACAGCGGCGGCGGCCTCCGGAGCAGGTGTGCGCGTCTCGGGATCAGCAACAAGCTCCACGCCGATCATGAGGCCACGCCCGCGCACCTCACCCACGAGCGGGCACGTCGCCGCGAAGCGCGTAAGCCGGTCGAGGATGTGCGCGCCGAGGGCGGCAGAGCGCTCGATAAGGTTCTGCTCCTGCAGTGTGCTGATCGCCGCCAGCGCCGCCGCGCAGCTCACCGGATTGCCCATAAATGTCGCCGTATGCAGCGGCTCCCCCTGAACGCGCCACGCCTCCATCAGCGCAGCGCGACCGATGCATGCCGCCAGCGGCAGCCCGCCGGTCATGCCCTTACCGACACAGATCAGATCTGGGCGCACCGCCTCATGATCGACGCCCCACCAGCGGCCAGTGCGCCCCCAGCCGGTGAAAATCTCATCGGCGATCAGCAGCACATTGTAGGCGTCACAGAGGTCGCGCAGGCGCGCGAGCCAACCAGGCGGCGGAATAATCTCACCCTCACGGCCCTGGATCGGCTCGACGATGATCGCGCCAATCTGCACCGGATCGCCAGACCGGATCAGCGCCTCGGCCTGCGCGAGCGACTCGGTCGCCGGGTCGTCGCCGGGCCAGCGATACGGGTACGGGTAGGGCGCGCGCACGACGAGCGGCGACAGGTGGGCGGCAAAAGGCGTGCGGAAAGCAGCCCGACTGGTCGGTGCCAGCGCACCGAAGGTGAGGCCATGGTATGCGCCAGTCCAGGCCAGGATGCCAGGGCGGCCAGTCGCCAGCGTCGCGGTTTTGATCGCGATCTCGACAGCCTCGGCACCACCGCCGGCCAGAAACACGCGCGCATCGCTCACAGGCGCGCGTCGAGCAAGGAGTTCGACCAGCTCGACGCGCGCCTGATTGGCGTACACATCGCCCATGCCGTGTAAAAGCTGCTGACTTTGGGCTGCGACCGCCGCCACGACCTGGGGATTACGATGGCCAACACCAGCGACGCCAAAGGCTGCCGAGAGATCAATGAAGCGGTTGCCATCGACATCCACGACGTTTGCGCCAAGCGCCTCGGCCCACACCACCCCGCCGGGCAAGGTTAAGCTCGGGGCCTCAGCGCGGCCAAGGCGCTCCAGCAGAGCCTGCGACTGCGGGCCGGGCAGCGGCATGGACACAGCGGGAAGATCGGTGCCGCGCATCATGCGTTCAGGTTTTTGCCGCAGTTAGGGCAGAACGCGGCATCAGGCGACAGCTGCGTGCCACACTGTGAGCAGGCGTACGGGCCAGCGTCAACAGCGGTCGGAGCGGTTGGCTGATCCTGCGCGTTGGCATCAAATGGAATCTGCTGCAGCGGTGGGGCCGGTGGCGCAGACTGCTGCTGCTGGGCCTCATACTGCTCATTTTGCGCCTGCTCGAGCTGCTGCTGTGTAGCGCTCAAGCGGCCCTGTAGCTCGTCGATGAGCTGGACAATGCTGGCAACCTCGGGGGCATCGAGCGTGCCCTGCTTGTTTAGCTCGTAGGCGCGCTGACCAAGCTGGCCGAAGTTGGTGGCAATTTGCTGCTGAAGATCGTTGATCTCGTTGCGGAGACGGCCAGTGCGCTGAATCTTATCGGTCTCGAACTTCACGCGCTCAGCGCCCTGCGAAAGTGTGTCACGGAGATTGTCTAGAAAGCCCATAGCTCCTCCTTTGTAGCGCGCCACACAAGATGTTGTAGGCGCATAGCCATATTTTAGCAGAATCTGCTAGCGATGTGCGCTCCACCACCCGAGCAGATGCAGAATCGGCAGGCCAGTCCAGGCAGGCGCAAGCGCCAAGGCGACACGCTGTGGCAAGTGGCGTATGGCCCAAGCGCTGGCGATAAGAATCGGCAGGCCAGCCACCGAGAACAAGTCCCAATCCTGCTGTGGCCCCAGATCGGGGTTCCACAGGAACGACCACAGCAGCGCACCGCCAAGCGCCAGCAGCAACCAAGCGGCGAACCGCGAGCGCCCGCGCCAGGAGAGAGTGGTGAGCAAGGCTGGGGCCGCGAGCAGCAGCACATTGAGCCACGCACGCCCATGGGCTAGCGCAAAGAGCGTATAGCGCTCGCTCGCTCCGTTGGCGGCACGCAGCGGCACGAACAGGCCACCGTCGTAGCCGCCAGGCGCATCTTTATGTTGACCGATCGTCCATGGCCCATGCCCAGCAAGGCTAAAGCCCACTACAACGATCAGCAGCGGCAGGACCAGCGCTAAGACGAGCTGGACGATCGCACGCCTATCGCGCCGCACGATCCACACAAGCACGGTTGGCAGCGCCCACAGCGCCAGCGGATGCAGCACAATGGCGCATCCTAAAAACACACCTGCCAGCCAGGGCGGCCCCTCGGCCTCTAGTGCGCGCCAAGCCGCCCAGGCATACGCCAGCAGGGATGTTGTAACCAGCGCATAGCTCTCAACATAGCCAGCAAACAAAATCATACCGCCACCGCCAAGCAGCGCCAGCCAGATCGCTAGCCGCCGCCACAGCGTGCGGCCCCACGCCCAAGCGCACGCACCAGCCGCCGCGCCATAGCCTGCGCCAGCCAGCGCCGCCCAGATCGCATAGCTCTGGCGCGCATCGCCACCGAACAGGCGCAGCAGATCGTAGGTGACGGCGTGAAGCCAGAAATCCAGCGGCTGCTTCCAGTGAACGTGCATACCGCTCTCGATGTAGCCAAGAATGGTCAGCCCATCGCCGTCGGGCTGGGCCACGGGAGCAAGCAAGCCCAGCCCAGCCAGCAGCGCGGCGCTCGCCAGCACCCAGACCCAGCGCGGCAGCGGCGGCAGCGACGGCAAACCAGTGTGCGTTAGCAGTGCGCCGAACAGCAGCAGGAGCGGCGGCAGCAGCGTATGCACCCAGGCTGGCAGTGCAAGAATTGGCTGCACACCCCAAGCCCACAGCGGCGACCACAGACCGGCACCAGCCAGCGCTACAGCCAGCAGCACTGTGCCAGCCAACGGCAGCCCAAAGGCTGGCAAATATGCGCGAAGCTGGCGCAGCAGGTAGCCCGCCGCTGCCAGGCACGCGAGCAGCGTGGCGCCGTCGGCCAGCAGCCATGCCCCCTGCACCTGAATGAGTACGGCGAGCAGCAGCAGCCCAAGGCTCGTCGCACCAAGTGCGGCGGGCCAGCGTGCGCCAACCGCCAGCGCAAGCAACAGCGGCAGCAGCGCCAACCACACCCCGGCCCAAGACCACAGCGCCTGCCCCGACCAGCGCCCAGACAAGCCGCTTGTTTCCAGAATAACGCCAAGCTCACGACCATCGCCGCTGGCACGAAACGTTGCCGAGTGGAGCTGAAGCTGCGCTGTGCGCGGCGGCACATACACCACCAGCTGCCGTAGTTCCGGCTCCGCCACCGCCTGCAGCGCATACGCGCCAAGCGTAAGCGTGAGCGGCGTTGTGGTTGCTGCACGTACCCACAGGGTCGTTAGCGCGACCAAGGGCGGCAGATGGATCGTGGTGTGCGCCTGTGTCCAGCGATAAACGCCAGAGGGCGCTGTCTCCGGCTCCCAGATCGCATCGATCTGATCTGGGCGCAGGCTGGCATCGACAGGCAGCCGCCAGTGGAGCGGCGCACGCTGTAGCCCGACAGTCAGCACGCCAAGCAGCATAGCGCCAGCAAGCACAGCCCAGCGTAGCCTCCGTTGTTGACCCGACAGTCTATCCATAGCATCCTCAACAGGCACAATTCGGGGCTTCATTATACCTGGACAAGCGGGCAGGGTGCGCCCTGCCCAGACAGGTGATGTTATGACAAGCGCTCTCCGCTACACTGCGAGCAGAAGCAGCGATCATGCTTTGTTAGTAAAAAGAGGTGGGCCATGACCAACACACTAGATGCAGCGCTCGCCACGCTCGTGGCGACAGCACAGGCCAGCGTTGTGCAGATTCGCAGCGGCCAGCGCGGAGCAGGCTCGGGGATTATCTGGCGTCGCGACGGACTACTCATTACAAATCATCACGTCATTGCTGGCCAGCGCGAGGTAAGCGTTGAGACCAACGCCAGCCAAACCCTTGCCGCCGAGGTTATAGCGAGCGATCCGGTGCTCGATCTAGCGATTCTCCAGGTTAGCGCCGACGATCTGCCAGCAGCAGTGATCGGCAACTCGCAGTCGGTGCGGGTTGGCGAGCTTGTGCTGGCGATCGGGCACCCGTGGGGCATTCGCAACGTCACCACAATGGGCATTATCAGCGGCACGGGCACGATCAGCACACCATGGCGCTCAGCGCAAACCGAGTACCTCCGCTCTGATGTGCGCCTCGCACCAGGCAACTCTGGCGGCCCGCTGCTCAATGCGCACGGCGAAGTTATCGGCATCAACGCCATGATCTTTGGCGGCGACCTCAGCGTGGCTATTCCGGCGCACATCGCCGAGCAGTTCATCGCTGTCAGCACAAACGCAGCGCCACAGCTAGGGGTGACACTCCAACAAGTGCTGGTTGGTCCCAGCCGCCGCCAGGCCCAGCCAGCGCTGCTCGTTACCGATGTGGTGCCCGACAGTGTCGCCGCACACGCGGGACTGCTGGTTGGTGACGTTCTGTTAGCGGCCAATGATCAGCCGCTGGCCGAGCCACATGCGCTGCGCTGGGCCGTGTTCAATCATGATCGTCAGCGTCCGCTGCCGCTGCGCATTCAGCGGGGCACACAGGCCACCACGCTCAACGTGGCCTTCGATCTGCTCCAGCCCGATGTGGCTTAAACACGTGCGCCCGTGCTAGCAGCTGCCAGCACGGGCGCGCAGACCGCTTCGGCGGCTACTCGGTTGGCTTGCCGTTCCAGGTGATCGAGCCAGTATTGACGCCAGTCACCGGGCCATTGACGGTGCCGCCTGTGATCGAGGTTGCGCCTTGAACCACCGATCCCTTGTTGCCCACAGCCACATTTGACCCATGGAACTGATTATCTGAGCCAAAGTTCACCTGGACATCGGCGGCGGGCTGCTGCGGCACAAGCTTGAGCAGCTCAGCGCGAAAATCCGGGTCGTCCAGCCGCTCACGCAGCAGCTGCTCTAGGCCGCTTAGCAGATAGTGCGATGGACTGGCCTCAAAGGCTTGCAGCAGGCCCTGCGCCGCTGGCTGAAGCTTGGCGCTTTGCTGGATCAGAGCGTAGATCTGCTCGCCCTGCGCCACCTCGGGCGCGGCTGCGGGGACAGGCAGCGCCTGCTGACGCGCCTGCTCTTTGCTGATCCGATACGATACGAATGACGTAAACAAACTGGTAATTGATCCGATCCACAGGCTTGGGTCCATAGAGCACCTCTCTGATACATAGTGTTAGGTATTATACGCCGCACAGCGGGCAAGCGCCAACCGGAGCAAGCTAAAAGTTGGGCCGGTGCAGCCGCGAGGTTGCACCGGCCCAGCCACACAGTAGCCCCAGTAGCGCTAGGCGCTTGTCTCCTGTTCGACCAGCGGCAGCGCCTTGCGTGTAGCACTAGCGCGCTGCTCAAGCAGCCGCTGCACATCGCGAAACTGGTGGGCCAGCCACATGGACAGATCCTCGCGGATCACCTCCTCGCGCAGGGCCAGCGCGCGCTCGTGGCGCTCGGTCGGTGACATCTCGAGCGCCTGGCGCAGCGCCTCCATGGTGCCCACGATATCGGTTGGTGAGATAATCAGCGCGTGATCGCTGAGCTGCTCGGCGACGCCAGCGCCTTCAGAGAGCACCAAGACACCGCCGCGCTCATTGACGGTCGCGCCCTCCTTGGCGACCAAGTTCATGCCATCGATGAGCGGATTGACCAGCAGCACATCGTACATCTGCATGGCGGCGATGGCGCGCGGATAGTTCTCGCCGACGATCAGCTCGACTGGCTGCCACTCCTCGTTGCCATAGCGGGTGTTAATCCAGCCAGTCACGACCATGATCTCCTCAAGGTAGCGCTGGTACTCCTCCACGCCGAGGCGCGAAGGCACCAAGATGGCCATAAACTTCACGCGGCCGATATACTCCGGATAGCGCTCTAGCAGCAGCTCAAAGGCTTTGAATCCCCGCACGATGTTTTTCGACGGCTCAACACGGTCGATGCGCACAATCGTCTGATCGCCCGTGTAGGGGCGCAGGCGCTGGCGAAACGAGCGCACATCAAGCGAGTTGCCCAGATCGATCACTGACTGAACATCAATCGAGATAGGATAGGCCTTGAGGTGCGTTGTGTGTCCTTGGCACACAATCCGATTCTGGTTATAGTCGATCTGTGCATCAGGCAAGTAGGCCAGACAGGTGTTCAAAAAGTTGCGCAGGTAGCGATGGGTCTGAAAGCCTAAAATATCGCACTTTGTCAGTGACTCAAGCACCTCCAAGCGCATCTCCTGCGGCAGCAGCGACCAATAATCGGGGCCAGGCCAAGGGATATGCAAGAAAAACGTGATGCAGCTATCCGCCGGCAGCTCGTGCTGACGCAAGTAGGCGGGCACATAGTACAAGTGATAATCGTGCAGCATCACAATCGGGGCTTGCGGTGCGTGCTCAACCTCCTCGGCAATTGCAGCGGCGAAGAGCCGATTGACCGCCTTGTAGTCACGCCAAGCCGCCCAGATGGTCTCGTCGATCAGTGGAGTGCGTGGCGCATCCCACATATAGTGCTGCAAAAACCAGAGCAGCGGATTGCTCACAGTGCCATAGTAGGCCTGATACATCTCAGGCTCAATCGTAATAAACCGCAGATCAAACTGCGAGGCCTCGTGCTCCCAATGTAGCGCCGTCTCACCAGCTGTCTGCGCCATCACGCGATCGCCCTCGCTCATCGCGGCGGCCACCCAGCGCGGACTGACGTACTTGCCAATCGCGCTCATTGCTGTGACCAACCCACCAGAACCGCGATGCCCCTCCAGACCCCGATCCGTCATCGTGTACTCAACCGGCCCGCGGTTGGACGCCAGAATCAAGGTGTGGTCAGCAAAAAGCTCAGCGCTGATCCTCTGTAGATGCTCAGCCTGAGCTTCAACGACGCGTAATAAACTCGGATCTAGCATAGCCTCCCCTTTTCCAGACTACCTCAGTGTATGCACAATCACACACAAAGGCACACATTTTGCAAGCAGGCCAAAGCGCTGGCTTACTAGGAAAATGTACGCCTACGTCATTCATTAAAAATTGTGCACTACCTACTAGTGTACTATTAACATGCAAGTCCCATAGCATCTGCCATGGGACTTGCAAGAATCGCGCCGTGATTGTAGCGGCAGCAGCGGTTAGCCGACGAAGACGCCGGGCCGCTCCTTAAGCACCTCCAAGATCGTGCTCTGGATGGTGGAGCGCACCTGCTCGGTGAGCTGTGAGATCAGCAGCGGGTCCTCGGCGCGCTCGCTGCCCAAGTGTGCCGTCTCGATCGGCTCGCAGAAGGTAATGTACCACTTGCTTGGCAGCGGGATCAGCCCGAGCGGCCCAAGGATGGGGAAGGTTGGCGTAATCGGGAAGTACGGGAAGCCCAGCAGCTTAGCCACTGGCTTCACATTGTACAAGTTCGGATGGATCTCCTCGCCGCCGACGATGGCGACAGGAATAATGGGCGCGCCGGTTTTCACAGCGACCTTCACAAAGCCGCCGCGGCCAAAGCGAGCCAGCTTATAGCGATCACGGAACAGCTTGCCGACGCCCTTGAGGCCCTCGGGAAACACACCGACCAGCTCATCGCGCTCGAGCAGGCGCTCGGCGTTGGCGGGCAGCGCCTGCACCTGGCCAAGCCGCGATAGCAGCGGGGCCACAAAAGGCAGCGATGAGAACCAGCTCAGGTGCAGATTGCGCAAAATGCGTCCAGCGGGATGATCGAAGTACAGCGCCGCGCCAACCATGGCGCCATCCCAGGGCAGCACGCCGGAGTGATTGCACACCAGCAGCGCGCGCTGATCATCGGGCACGTGTTCCAGGCCACGGGCCTCGACGCGCCAGTACTTGCGGTACAAGAACGTGAGCAGCGGAATAGTCAGCTGCACCAGCTCATAGTCGAGGCCAAACTCATCGACGGCATAGTCGCCATTCCAGCGGCGGCGCAGCATATCGACATTGGCATCGAGCTGATAGCGCAGCACAAGCGCAATGCCCTTCCAGAAATCCGCATCGAGATAATCGCTCTTGATATTGGCGCGCAGCGTGGAGACCACGCCCTCGAGCACCTTCTTGGGCCAGCGCGTGATCGAAGCGCGAATCAGGTGGATCACCTCGGCGATTGCGCCCTGGCGCTCCTCGTCGGCGGCGGGCATAGAGCGAATCTCAGCCTCCAGGGCCTCAAGCAAAGAGTCGATGCGGGCTTGCGCAGGTGTTGCAGGCTGATCCAAGTTTTTCACCTCGATTGGAGTTTCGGTTAGCGCAGGCTCAGCGGATTCGTGCGTAGCGGCGGACTCATCGACCAGCTGCACGGTGGCAGCATCGAGGGTGGCGGGCAACACATCAGCGCTAGCTGGCGCATCGGTCACATCGACCATGGTTTCAACGGGCCGAGTGGCTGGCGACTGCGGCTCAGATCCATTGACCTCCTCAGCACGTGCGCGCCGTCGGCGTTTGGGATTTTCCTGTTCAGTCATGACAACTCCTACTCAGCCGTTCCAGAGCGGCTCAAAAACGCACGGATACCATTCGACAGAGAACGGCGGGGCAGCACATCTGCATAGCGCTTAAGGCGCAGCGCACCGCGGAAATCCTCGACGGCTTCATCGAGGGTGTACTGTGGCGTATATTCTAGTTCGGTGTGCATTTTGCTCGTGTCAGCAACCCACTGATAGCGCAAGAAATCCAGATCGAAGGGCACAGCACGGCGCAGCAGCGGATTCTTTTTCACGCCAGGCACGCGCTGAAGATTATAGGCCAGCGGGTGCAGGATAGGCAGCGGGAGATGGCCGACCTGGCGAATCATACGCGAGAGAGGCATCACGCCATCGGCGGCAACGTTGAACACGCCGTTTGCGCCATTGGCCATGGCGTGCAGCACGGAGCCGATCACATCGGCCTCGTGGACTGCCTGAAACAGCGGATCGAAGCCTAGCAGCATCGGGGGGGTTGGCTGGCCCAGGTACTGCATCAGCGATGAGGCACCGGATTTGCCGATGATGCCCGGAAAGCGCAGCACAGCGATGTGCAGATCGTGATTGCGCCGAAAATCGGCCACATACTTTTCGATCTCATAGCGCTGGCGCAGGCTCGGCATGCCCTCCTGGCCGTGTAGCGGCGCATCTTCGTTGAGGTAGAGCGGGTTGTTAAAGCGCGCCCCATACACCATCGTGGTGCTCTTCAGCACCACTTGCCGCACACCAGCGGCATGGGCCGCAGCCAGCACCTCCATGGTGCCCATCACATTGATCTGGAACGCATCCTCCGCTGAGAGCTGTGTTCCGCGCTGATCGAGACCAGAGGCGAAGACCATATGCAAAATTGCCTCGACCTGCTCGGTACGCAGCAGCTCGACCAGCAGCGGGTTGCGCAGATCCGCCTCGATATACTCGACCCCATCGACTGGGCGCTCGGGCTGACGAATATCTAGCCCGAGCACGCGCACAATCGGAAACTTCACCAGCTGGCGGGCCAAGCGGCGGCCCCACCGACCAGCCACACCAGTAATCAGAACCGTGCGTCGCTCCATGGTAGCTCCTTATGATTCCAAGGATGTTGATTCGTCGGCATGCAGGTGCGCGCTCAGCCACTCGGCCAGCTCAGGCTGCTCGCGCTCTGAGCAGGCGGTCGCCCGCAGCTCAGCAGCAAGCTGGGCTGGATCATCTAAGCGCTGCCCATTGCACTCAGCAAAGCGCAGCACGGCCAGCAGAGCGGTCGCCTCGTTGCCAGAGCGAAAGGGCCGATTTTTGACCAGCGCAAAGGCCAGCGCTGCGGCTTTATCGGCCAGCGTTGCATACAGCTCTTGACCAAACATTGTTTGCGCTGGCGATGCGATCAGGCTCAACAGCCGATCGTGGCTATTGAGACCAAGCCGACCGCCGAAGCGCTCGACAACATACCCATGGAGATCAAGCAGATCATCGCGTGTTAAATAGTACATGCTCTTCCTCGGTTGGGCAGGTCGCTTACCGCCCGCATCATACCATAGAGTATCGGAGCGTGGAGCTACAGATTTATCAACGACTGAAACTCGCGATCATAGGAGTCGACGATGCTTTTGGCCCACTGGCGCAGCTCTGGGCTGAGCGGGCGGCGCAGCACCAGCTCACCCTCGGTAAAGACCAGCTCGACATCGGCGTGGTCATCGAGGCCAATGGCATCGAGCCAGCCCTGGACCACCTTCGGCAAATTTTCGCGCTCGATGACTAATGACCGTGGCATTACGCACCTCCTTCGGCGGCAGAGCTGGCCGCCTCCTTAACTTTGCGCAGGTGCGGGAAGAGAATCACCTCGCGAATGGTCGTTTGGTTGGTGAAGAGCATTGCCAAACGATCAACACCTACGCCAAGGCCGCCAGTCGGGGGCATACCCACCTTCAGCGCCTCCAAGTAGTCCAAGTCCATCTGCATGGCCTCTTCATCGCCGGCGGCGTAGTCGCGGCCCTGCTCTAAAAAGCGCTGCTCTTGATCGAAGGGATCGTTCAGCTCGGTAAAGGCGTTGGCCATCTCGGAGCCGATCATAAACAGCTCGAAGCGCTCGACGAAGTTCGGATCAGCGGGCTTGCGCTTGGCCAGCGGCGACAGCGCCCGGGGGTAATCGGTGATAAATGTCGGCTGCACGAGGCCATCCTCGACATACTCACTAAACAGCTCATCGACCTGTTTCGCCCAGGTTGGATGCAGGTCAACGCGCAGATTGGCGGCCTTGATCGCTGCCTGGAGTGTCTCCAGCGTATCCTCAGCGGCGATATCGATACTTGTCGCCTGCTGAATGGCAGCGCGCATCGAGATACGCGGCCACGGCGGCGTGAGATCAATCGTGGTGCCCTGATAGTCGAGCTGAAGCGTGCCAAACACCGCTTGGGCGGCAAAGACGACCATGGCCTCAGTCAAGTCCATCATCGTGGTATAGTCGGCGTAGGCTTGATAGACCTCAAGCATGGTGAACTCGGGGTTGTGGAAGCGATCAACGCCCTCGTTGCGAAAATCCTTGCCGATCTCATAGACCTTTTCCATATCACCGACGATCAGCCGCTTGAGGTACAGCTCGGTGGCGATGCGCAGGTAGAGATCCTGGTGCAGCTGATTATGATGAGTCACAAAAGGACGCGCAGCAGCGCCGCCATAGAGCGACTGCAGCACTGGCGTCTCGACCTCAAGGAAGCCCTGGTCATCGAGATAGCGGCGCAGCGCACTAATTAAGCGCGCACGGATGCGAAAAATATCGCGCACCTCGGGGTTGGCCATCAGATCGATGTAGCGCTGGCGGTGGCGCGCCTCGCTGTCGCTAAACTGGCCCTCGCGCTTATCCGGCGGCGGGGTGATCGCCTTGGAGAGCAGCGTCCACTCCTGAACAGCGACCGTTGGCTCGCCCATTTTGGTCACAAAGAGCGTGCCGCTCACCGCGATGATATCGCCGAGGTCAGAGGCGTCGATAAAGCGCTTGTACGGCTCGTCGCCGATATCGCGCTTGCTGAAAAAGGCCTGAAAGCCACCGTTGGCATCGGCAAGCTGCACGAAGGCCGACTTGCCCATCACGCGGCGCTGGCGAATACGACCCATGACGGTGACGACGGTGCCGGCCGCCTCAAGGGCCACAAACTGCTCGCGCAGCTCGTTCAGCGTGTGGGTGCGGGCGGGCACACGCGCCGGGTAGGGTTCGAAGCCCTGCTCCTGCAAAGCCTGGAGCTTCGTGTAGCGCGTCTGTTGTAGATCGTTTAACTCCATGAGTATTCTCAAGCCGCCGTCATAGCTATGACGACGGCACACTGGTAGAACAAACACAATCAGTTTAAGTGGGCGAAGACTCCGCAGTTGAGATTGGCAGGCTACCCGATTTTCACAATTGTGATTTTCGTGGGGCCGTTGGGTGTGTCGACGGTGACTTTGGAGCGCAAGCGCTTGCCGAGCAGCGCGCTGCCGATCGGCGACTCATTTGAAATTTTACCATTGCGAGGGCTTGCCTCAGCGGCACCAACGAGCATCCATGTTTCCTCCTCGCCATCCTCATAGCGGATGGTAACCGAGGAGCCCATGCGCACTTCGCGGTTATCTGACGTTTCTTCATCGATCATCTGCGCATTCATAAGAATGTTACGAATTTCGCGGATGCGCCCTTCGAGAAACGCCTGTTTATTTTTTGCGTCTTCGTACTCTCCGCTTTCAGAGATATCGCCTAGCTCTTTCGCCTGGCGGATGCGCTCGGCCACATCGCGGCGACCGACGGTTTCCAGCTCTTCTAGCTCCGCCTCTAGCTTTATGCGGCCTTCTTTTGTTAAATAGATCGGCTTGTCCGTCATATAATTTGCGCCTCAAAAGGAATATAAACGAAAAAAACTGAGAACGATTTCTCAGTCAGCGCCCGAGCTATCTCGTGGTGGGTAACCCGGAAAGCTATTAACCACTGTTGCTAGTTGATTTAGCAGTATTTGCGCCTATTACACACGAATCTCAAACCTGAGCCAATTGGCTTAACGCATAAACGTCCTCTATGATG
>JABXJS010000116.1 GCA_013538855.1 Herpetosiphonaceae bacterium | reverse complement strand
GTATTTTGAGGATGGTCAGCGCGGTGGTTGGGTTGCGGTGTGGTGTGCGGCAATCCGCACGTGGTGGTCGGCGCGACGGGCGGGGCGGCGTGGCGCGGCCTACGCTGGGCAGGCGCGCAAATCAAGCAGGGCAGGCGATCCGCCGCAGCCACCACAGCGGCAGGTCGTCGGGTGGACTTGCGCGGCGCGGTGTTTTGAGGATGGTCAGCGCGGTGGTTGGGTTGCGGTGTGGTGTGCGGCAATCCGCACGCGGTGGTCGACTCCCGCCAGCTGGTGTGGTGGCGGCTGGCGGGAGCGGCGGGATGGCCCTAGGCCATGATCTCCTCGATGCGCTTGAGGGTGGCCGCGTCGAGCTTCGCCTCGGAGGCTTTGATGTTGTCGAGGACGTGCTGGGGCTTGGTTGCGCCGGTGATTACCGAGCTGATCTCGGAGCGGCGCAGAATCCAGGCCAGCGCAAGCTGGCTGGTGGTCAGGTTGTGCTCCTGGGCCAGATCGGTGAGCTGGCGCACCTTGGCGACGTTCTCGTCGGTTAGCTCGCCCTTGAGCCAGTTGGTGTCAGCGCCACGCGAGCCTTCGGGGATGCCGTCGTTGTACTTGCCGGTGAGGATGCCCTGGGCCAGCGGACTCCAGACGACGATGCCGAGGCCATTGTCGGCGCAGGCGGGCATGATGTCCGGCTCGATATGGCGATCGAGCAGGTTATAGCGTGGCTGCTCGACCTGCGGCGCGTAGCCGTTGAAGCTCTTGGCGAGCTGCACGGCCTGGTTGAGCTGGTCGGCCTCCCACACGCTGGTGCCCCAGTAGAGGACCTTGCCAGCCTGGACGAGATCGCTCATGGCGCGCACTGTCTCCTCCAGCGGCGTGTCGGGGTCGAAGCGGTGGCAGAAGTAGATATCGAGATAGTCGGTGCCGAGGCGCTGCAGCGACTTGTCGATCGATTCCATGATGTGCTTGCGGCTGAGGCCGCGATCATTGATGTTATCGCTCATGGGCCAGAAGACCTTGGAGGAGATCACCAAGTCGGAGCGCTTATAGTCGCGGATGACGCTACCCACGACGTGCTCGGCCTCGCCGCGGGCGTAGACATCGGCCACATCGATGAAGTTGATGCCGTTGTCGATGGCGGTGCGCAGGCACTGGGCCGCCAAATCGTTCTCGACGCTGCCGCCGTAGGTCAGCCATGCGCCGAGCGACACCTCGCTGACCTTCATCCCGGCCTTGCCCAGTCGTCGATATTCCATGCATTCCTCCTTCTAAACATCCTGTGCAGGATGCGCAGTATGACATATTCGTCATTGATCTTACCACGACTTGCGCAGCGGTTGCTGGCACATGGCTTGCAACATAGAGTCCACGGGACAACATCGCTGACGCTGGGGCCGCACAGAGCGCCCGCAGCGTAGGTGACATAAAATATGCTGTCAGTTCACAGCCCACAGCACGACCAGGCCTGTGGATCGGCGCTACGGTGCGTGAGCTGGCACACTGCGTGGAGGAACGAATGGATCAAGAGAAACCAATGAACGAGAGTGTTAAGAAGATTGCCGAGCTGATCGATGGCATCGAGATCGCCATGATGACAACGCTATCGCAGAGCGGCACGCTGCACAGCCGCCCGATGGTGGCGCAGCAGCAGGAGTTCGATGGCGAGCTGTGGTTTATGACTGGCAAGGACACGATTAAAACCGACGAGATTGATCGTAACGCCAACGTCAACATCGCCTTTAGCGCGCCCGACGACGACCGCTATGTCTCGATCTCGGGCAAGGCGAGCATCGTCACCGACCAGTCCAAGATCAACGAGCTGTGGAGTCCAGTGCATAAAGCCTGGTTCCCCGAGGGCAAGGACTCGCCGAACATCGCGCTGATCCGCATCGATCCCGAGATCGCCGAGTACTGGGACTCGTCGAACAAGAAGCTGGTGCAGGTGGTTGGCTTCCTGAAGTCGATCGCCAGCGGCGAGCGCTACGAGGGCAGTGGCAGCGACCACGGCTCGGTCAAGCTCTAGCCCGCACCGATCACAGACAGCGGCGACCTGGCGTAGGCTAGGTCGCCGTTTGCGTACCTACGACTGCATAGCGCAGAGCGCCGGAACATTGTTGAACAGCAGGCGTCTTGTTCATGCTATCATGGGGCAGATCGAGGACGCTATGCAAAAATCAACCTTCCAAGAACAACAGTCGATAGTGGAGCCGCTGCTGAGCCGCTGGGTTGGCTACGGGCTGGTGCTGCTAGCTGGCACGGCCTGGGCCTGTCTAGGGCTTTTTTTTCGTCGTTTGCAAATGCTGGAGTTTCCGGCGCTGTTCATCGCCTTTGATCGGGCGCTGCTGGCTGGTGTGACGCTGGTGCTGTTCAGCGCTGTGCGCCGTCCGGCGGACCTACGGCTGCGCTGGCGCGACCTGCCGCTGTTTGCCACCTACGGGCTGGGCATCGCGGCCTTTTTTCTGGTGTATATTCGGGCGGTGGCGGCGGGCAGCGTGGCGCTGGCGGCGGTGCTGCTGTACACGGCACCGATCTGGATTGTGCTCTTTGCGCGTGTGCGCTGGGGCGAGCCACTGACGCGCGTCAAGCTCGCGGCGCTGACCAGCGCGGTGGTGGGCAGCGCGTGCATCGCTCTGGGCAGCGCGCAGCTCAGCGGCAGCTGGCTGGCGATTGGCCTTGGGCTGCTGTCCGGGTTGGCCTACGCGCTGTATAGCCTGTTCAGCAACGAGGGGTTGCAGCGCGGCTATGCGCCAACAACGGTGGTGCTGTATGCGATGCTGTTTGCGGCGGTGTTCCTGCTGCCGCTCCAGCAGTGGGCAACGGTTGTGCGCGCGTGGCACACGCCGGCGGCCTGGCCGGCGCTGGTCGGCGTGGCGCTGGTCTCGACAGTGCTGGCTCCGGTGTGCTACGCTGCGGGCCAGCGGCGCATCGGCGCGTCCAACGCTGGCATTCTGGCGACGGTTGAGCCGGTGGTGGCGGCGCTGCTGGCGTGGGTGCTGCTTGGTGAACAATTAGCGGTGATGCAGCTTGTAGGTGGGGCCTGCGTCCTGGCGGCGGTGCTGCTGCTGGCGCGGCATCCCGCCCCAGCGCATATAGTGGCTGCCGAGGAGGTGGCACATGAGTGACAATGATCGGCTCGAGGCGCTGACGGCGGGCGATCTCGAAGTGTGTCGGCGCGAGCTCAAGGCGATCTACGCCATCGACCAGCTGCGCGATACCGTGCGCTCGCCAGAGGCGTTTCTGAACGGCTGCGCCGCAACGATCCGCAGCCTGCTCGACCCCGACCTGTTGCAGATTATCACGCTGGACATGGACGACTGCCCGGCGCAGCACATCACGATGCAGCGCTGGGAGACGGCCAGCGCCGCCGAGCTGCTGCAGGCGATCAGCGCAGCGCTGAGCGCGGGCCAGTCCAGCACGCTGCAGGTTGAGTCTGGTGAGATCGTGATCAACGCCTTGAAGGTCAATGGCGAGCGCCTTGGTGTGTTGGTGGTTGGGCGGCGGGCGGCAGCCTGGAGCCGCACAGATCGCGTGGTGATCAACGCGCTGTGCTCGCAGATCGACTCGGCGATCGAGGCGCTGCGTGTGCTGCATCAGCTGCACAACCGCAACCGCGAGCTAGAGACGATCTATCGGCTGGATCGGCTGATCGACTCAACCCCTGACTTCAATGTGGCGCTGAGCGAGGCGCTCATCCTGATGGCAGAGACGATCAACGCATCATGGAGCTTCATCATGCTCTACGCGCCTGACGAGCGCGAGCTGGAGCTGCGCGCTGTATCCGATCATACGCTGACCGAGCAGTCGAGCGAGTTTCTCCAGACGCTGCGCGGCCTAGCCCGCGAGACGATCAGCGCCGAGAAGCTGGTGCGGCGCGAGAGCATTGGGGAGCAGATCGGAGCCTACATCGGTGTGCCGCTGATTTTGCAAAATCAGATCATCGGGGTGTTCGGTGGCATCAACCCGCCGGGCCAGCGCGGCTTTGGCAGCGATCAGGTCAAGATGCTGCGGGCGATCACCTCGCAGATGGACACCGCGCTGTTTGAGGATCGCCGCCAGCGCCACATTCGCGAGACATTTGCCCGCTACGTCAGCCCGGCGGTGGTTGACCTGATGCTGAGCACCGCCAACCAGGACTTTCTGCAGGTGCATCGGCAGGCGCTGACCATGCTCTTCTCCGACATGCGCGGCTTCACGACGATCTCCGAGCAGCTCGAGCCAGATGTGGTGGCGGCGATGCTGAACGAGCATCTGGCGGTGATGACCTCGATCATCCGCGATGCTGGTGGCACCGTCGATAAGTTTGTTGGCGATGAGGTGGTAGCCTTCTTTGGCGCGCCGCTCCAGCGCTCGGACCACGCGCTGCTGGCGGTGCGCACGGCGCTGCGCATGCAGCAGGCCCAGCAAGAGATCATGCAGGCGTGGCAAGCGCGTGGTCTGCCGCCGGTGCCGATCGGCATTGGTGTTGGCACCGGCGAGGTGATTGTTGGCAACATTGGCTCGGCGCAGATGATGAACTACACCGCGATTGGGCCAGACGTCAACCTGGCCGCCCGACTGTGTGGTGCGGCCGAGCCAAACCAGATCCTGATTAACCACGCGACCTACACAGCTGTGCGCGACCATGTGACCGCTGTACCCGTCGAGCCGCTCACGCTGCGCCACATCGCCCTGCCGGTGCAGGCGTACAGCGTGACGATGCTAGCGGCTGAGTAAGCTTGTTGATTGGCACGCACGAGTCGGTGAAGTATCGTAGCAAATCTTGCGCCGGTTGGCCTCTCGCTGGTGTTGCTGGAGGCAGTCGGCCAATATCGTACCCGAGGAGGTGCAATGACGCACACGACCACATTTGAAGTTGTCGAGGTTCACAATTTTGGTGGCTTCTTTGGCGGCGACACCGTTACGCTGGACGCCGCCCCGCTTAGCGATGAAGCGGATGTGCGCACGCTGGTGATCGACGCACGGGCGCTGGCGAATGTGCCAGATCGCCACTGCATCACAGCAGGCATGGTCTTTGCGCTTGAGATGGATGGCGAGCGCGTTGACCATGCCGAGCTGCTAGCGGCACAGTCGCAGGCTGATCTGCGCACGGCGCTTGGCACAGCGCAGATAGATGGGCCGCTAGATGGGCCGCTCCTGCTCAGCGCGCGCTGCCCCAACTGCGGGCGCTGGGTGATCGCCGCACGCTGGCACGAGTCCGGCTGTGAGCTATGTGCGCAGGCCGCTGAGTAGCGCAGAAATGAGGAAGATGTGATGACCCAAGCTTGCACCGCGACGGCTGTAGCGTGTGCCAACATTGCCTTTATCAAGTACTGGGGCCAGCGCGACGCGGCCCTCACGCTGCCGGCCAACGGCTCGATCTCGATGAACCTTGATGGCTGCTTGACCGAGACCAGCGTGCTGTTCGATCCAGAGCTAGCGGGCGACAGCGTGTGGCTGGCACTCGGCGGCGGCGAGGAGGAGCCGGCCAGCGGCCGCGCCTTTGAGCGTGTCATCGCGCAGATCGAGCGCCTGCGCGCCATGGCTGGCAATCGCTGGCCGGTGCAGGTGCGCTCGCGCAACAACTTTCCCTCCGATGCTGGCATCGCCTCGTCGGCGGCCGCCTTTGCCGCGCTCACGTGCGCCACATGCGCAGCGCTGGGCCTCGATGTGTCAGAGCGCGAGCTATCGCGGCTGACGCGCCTGTCCGGCTCTGGCTCGGCCTGTCGCTCGATCCCGGCCGGCTTTGTCGAGTGGCACACCGATGGCACCGATGCCGGCTCGTGGGCGGAGCAGATCGCCGCGCCGGATCACTGGGCGCTGTCCGATCTGGTGGCGGTGATCGACACCGGGGCCAAGCGCGTCTCTTCGCTGCATGGCCATAGCCTTGCGCCAACCAGCCCATTCTTTGATGCGCGGCTGGCCGAGCTGCCACAGCGGCTGGCCGAGGTGCGCCAAGCGATCATTGAGCGCGACATCGAGCGCCTGGGCGTGGCGACAGAGGCCGACGCCATCTCGATGCACGCGGTGATGATGACCCAGCGCCCGCCGGCGTTCTACTGGCTGCCGGCCACGCTGCTGGTTATTCAGGCGGTGCAGCGCTGGCGCGAGCAAGACCATATTCAGGCATACTGTACAATTGATGCAGGCCCGAATGTCCACGTGATCTGTGAGGCGAGCGACGCGCCCGAGGTTGAGTCGCGCCTCTGTGAGCTTGATGCGGTCCAGTGGACGATTGTCAATGGCCCTGGCCCAGAGGCCCGCATCGTCGGATAGCCTAGCAGCGCATAGTTTTTGCTAGGAGAGCGCAGCAGCGCAATAGAACATAGCGGAGGATCGCATGAAGTGGCGGATGCTCTTGTTGGTGCTTGTGGTGTGTCTCGGCTTGGGCTGGTCTGCCGCCCCGTCCGAGGTAGCTGCGGATACAGCCGCAGGCCAGCCGGTCCTGTTCCAAGAGACAGGCCACACGCTGGGCTACGCGTTTCGCGTTTTCTGGGATCGCAATGGTGGGCTGCCGATCTTCGGCTATCCGCTCACCGAGGTGTTTGTTGAGGATGGTCGGCCTGTGCAGTACTTCGAGCGCGCACGCCTAGAGTGGCACGCCAACCTGGGCATTGTGCAGGCTGGGCATCTCGGGCGCTGGCTGGCTGAGGGCAAGACCGATGCCGCATTTACACCGCAAAGCGGCGCGCACTACTCCGGCCAGATCTACTTCCCCGAGTCGCGGCACACGCTTGGCGGTCTGTTCCGCCAGTACTGGGAGGCGAACGGCGGGCTGCCAGTGTTTGGCTTCCCGCTCTCCGAGGAGTTCTTGGAGGTCAACCAGCAGGATGGGAAGACCTACACGGTGCAGTACTTCGAGCGTGCGCGCTTCGAGTACCATCCGGAGCTGTCGGCGGCCTACCGCGTGTCGCTTGGGCACCTTGGCCGCCAGTATATGAACGCCCGCAATCCGGCCCCGGCCTGGGCGCTCAGCCCGGTCAGCAGCGCCGATGTGGCCTGGGATGCAGTGCGCCCGACGCGCGTGCGTATGCCGCGCATCGACGTTGACACTGGCGTGATCGAGGCGGGCTTCTCGCTGGGCCAGTGGGATGTGCCGCGCTACACTGGCGGGCACTACTGGCCGATTGCAGGCTACCCTGGCCTCAGCGGCAATATTGTGATTGCCGGGCATGTGGGCTACCGCAACACCATTTTCAACCATCTGCCGAACGCCCAAGTTGGCGATGACCTGTACGTGACCGTCGCTGGTCGCGAGCGCCACTATCGTGTCAGCGAGATCATGACGCTGCTGCCGAGCGAGACCTGGGTGATGGCCCCGACTAGCGAGGAGCTTGTCACGCTGATCACGTGCGTGCCGATCGGCGTCTACTCGCATCGTCTGATTGTGCGGGCCAAGCCTGTACAGGAGTAAGACTATGACCGCATATCCACCAGCAGTTGAAGAACTTGTCCGGCGCGGAATTGCCGCCGCACGCGAAGGTTTAAACGGCAACGCTCAGCAATTGCTGCGTGAGGCGGTTCGCCTGGCCCCTAACCACGAGCAGGCCTGGCTCTGGCTCAGTGGGGTTGAGGATAGTGATCCGCAGCGCCTCGCCGCGCTGCAGGAAGTGCTGCGCATCAACCCCAACAATGTGGCGGCGCAGCGCGGCATCGAGAAGCTGACGCAGCCCAAACCGCTGGATTTTGCCAGCGTCATCGGGCCGACGGCGGCTCCGGCTCCGGCGCGTGTCGCCAGCGATAGCGGCCCGCTGCCACCGCGGCCTGCGCCACCACCGGCGCAGTCAGCGCCCAGCCCGCCAAGCGTAGCCCCAGCGGCGTCCACACCTGCCACCATAGCGGAGGCACCAGCTGCGCCAGTTGGTGCCGATGCGCTCGACGATCTGCGTCCAGCGCTCGCGCGCGTGCGCCGTAAGCGCCAGATCTTGCCGCGGCCCTCGGAGTTGGTGATCCTTGGCGGCCTGCTCCTGCTGGTGATGGTCTTTTTCTTTGGCATGCGCACATGGCTCAAGGGCAAGGAGATTGAGCTGCGCGGCGGCGTCGATGATCGCAGTGTGATCACAGCGCCCACGGCAACGCCGCCGCGCCTGCAGCCAACACCGATCCCTGGCGCTGCCCGGGCTGATCAGAATGGCGCTGCCGCCTCCCGCACCTACACGCTCCAGATCAGCGGCGTCCAGGTCGATGCGCGCGGCGGTGTGCTGACGGTGACAGCTACGCTGCGCAACACGGGTCCACGACCAGTTGCCTACAGCTCCAGCGACTTCTCGCTGCGCAACGGCGCGAATGCCACCTTAAGCATGATCACCAATTCTGAGCGCTCAACGCTGCTGGCGGTTAGCTCGCTGAATCCCGGCCAGGCCGTGGCTGGCACGCTTGTGTTCAGCGGCGATGTCACACGCTCACCGATTCGTATGACCTGGCAGCCGACCAACGGCGCTCTTTCACGGGAGTTTAACATTCGCTGATGTTTGATCCATTTGTGCGCTACTACGATCTGGACTATGGCGCGTTCGACGATGACGTTGTGTTCTATCGCGAGATGGCGCGGCTATACGGCGGCCCAGTGCTGGAGGCTATGTGCGGCACTGGGCGCGTTGCTGTTCCGCTGGCCCAGGCCGGCCTGACGGTGACTGGTGTCGATGTCTCGGCGGCCATGATTGAGCGCGCCGAGGCGGCGGCCCAGGCGGCAGGCGTGGCCGCGCGCACCACGTTTGTGCAGGCCGATCTGCGCACGCTTGCGCTTGAGGCGCAGTTTGGCTTTGCCTTCGTGGCGATCAACTCGCTGATGCACCTGGAGACCACCGCCGATCAGCTCGCGGCGCTGCGTGCCCTCCACGCGCTGCTGCGCCCCGGCGGCGGGCTGGCCCTCGATCTGTTCAACCCCGATCCAGCGGCGCTTGCCGAGGTCTCTGGCTCCTGGGTGCTCGACAAGACCTTTACCGTGCCGACAAGCGGCCACCTGGTGCAGAAGTTTGTTGCTCGCACCGTCGATGTGGCGCAGCAGCATATCGATGTGACCTTTTGCTACGATGAGATCGATGCGGCTGGACAGGTGCAGCGCTTGGTGTTACCGTTCGGGATGCGCTGGATCTATCGCTACGAGCTTGAGCACATCCTGGCGCGCACAGGCTTCGTACTGGAGTCTGTCTATGGTTCCTATGATCTCGACGACTACACCAGCGCGTCCGAGCGCCTGCTGGTGGTCGCACGAAGGGTTAGTACACAATGACCATGCTTGATCCAGGCGAGGTGCTGCGCCTAGAGCAGTCGCGCCGCCGCGCCGTGCGCATCCTCACGTTTGTGCTGAGCCTCACTGGCCTGTTTTGTGTGTTTCTGATGGTGCAGATCATTAGCCCGCCGCCAAAGCGCATCGACTTGGGCAAGCTCGAAGACTTTCCAATCGGTATCACCAAGACCCTCGCCGTGCCGCGGCTTGATGTCTCTACCACGCTGCAGAATCGCCCGTCAGTCAGCGAGGACCCGCTCTATGTCACGCGGCGCAGCGCCGATGAGTGGCAGGCGGTGCTCGGCTGGGATAGTGAGAGCGGCTGCATTGTGCAGCCCAACGTCAATGCCTCGACCTTCACCGACCCCTGCTCAGGGCGCGTGTACGATGCCAATGGCAAGGTCACCAACGATCCGCGCCGGCTACGCCTGGGTCTGCTGACGCTGGAGACCAAGAACGGCCAGCTTATTCTGGTCGATAAGTTTGCCGATTTATAGCGCGCTAAAGTGACGCAGCGCCAGGGGCAGTCTGCTCCTGGCGCTGCTGGTTTTAGCTGACGTTGCGGCGCTAGCAGTCGTAGGTGCTGCTGGGATGGTAGTTTTCGCAGTAGCGCACGTGCAGGTGGTTGTCGTGGTTGGGGTATGAGCTGGTCAGGCCCTCTTGGATGAGCACAGGATCGTTGAAGAAGATCGCCTTGATGTGGCCTGGCGCGGCGGCGCGGATCTGCTGCACAAGCACGCGCGTCGCATTGCGGTCGTAGGTGCTCGACTGCCAGGTGATGCGGCTGCCGGTGCACTGGAGCCGATCTGTGCGGATCGGCCACAGGTCTACGTCGAGGCCGACCTCGTGGGTGGCGTGGCCGGCGATGTCGCCGCCATGCTCAAAGCCCATGTCGCCCACGGGCAGCTTGCCGTAGCCGTAGCTGCTGAAGGTGGCGGCCGCGCGCTCAAGCTGCCCAACGCCAGCGGCGGTGCCCCAGTTGGCCAGCCCGTTGCCGTCTGGGTCTTGGTCGCACATCGTCGAGCCAAAGTTGATGTACTCGTAGTGCCAGATCAGGTTCTTCCAGGTTGTCGGGCCGACGACGCCATCGGCGCTAAGGCCAGCGTGGCTCTGGAAGCTCTTTACCGCTGCCTCGGTGCCGGGGCCGAAGTCGCCATCGACCAGCAGGCCCGCGCCGCGCTTGGCGTTGAGCAGCGTCTGCACCGCCTTCACTGCATTGCCATTGTTGCCCCGGCGGAGCGTCGGCACCAGCGCCGCCCAGGTGTTGGGGCCAACGACGCCGTCAGCCGTCAGGCCATGCGCTGATTGGAAGCTCTTGACGGCCGCCTCGGTGCCTGAGCCAAACACGCCATCAGCACCGATGTTGAGCAGATACTGGAGCGCTTGCACATCTGCGCCACGGTTGCCGCGGCTCTGCGTGTGAAAAAACGCGCTCGAGTAGGCCGCCGTCGGCTTGGCCGCTCCGACGCCGGCCAGCAATACTCCCAACACCATCAGTCCATGAACCAGACGTTTCCAGCGCATAGTGTGCTCCTTGTACTTGCCCGCTCATCGGTACATGCTATTGAGCGGCGTGTAGCACCAGTATAGCTGTTGTCTATTAATAAAATATTTAGGTTTCAGGCTAGGGCTTAAAGCTGCTCAGGCTGCTGATTGAGCCGGGCTGCATCTGCGGACTGATGCTGCTGCTGAAGGGCAACGCTATACTCAAGCTGGCCCCGGCGAAGAAAGAGCAAGGGATCAACAGGTGAGACCATCTATAAAGATGTAGTCGCTGCCGATCTGTATGACCTTGTCCTCAGCATTGCTTTTGCTTCGGGGCCGCCAAGTTTTTCTTGCGAGGTGAGCCATGCAGCGCGACATTATTATCAAGGATACCCACCGCGGCCTGCTGTACGAAGACGGTGTGCTCAAACAGGTGCTCGGCGCTGGTCGCTACGAGCTGCCGCAGCCCACGCGCCTCCAACGCTGGCTCAAGACACGCCTGCAGCAGGTTGAGATTGTGCTTGTCGATGTGCGCGAGCGCGATCTGACGATCCGCGGCCAGGAGATCTTGACCGCCGATAAGGTGGCGCTGCGCGTAAGCATCATCGTGCAGTTCCAGGTCATCGACCCGCTAGCAGCAATGCACAAGGTTTCGGCGTTCGAGGAGCGCCTCTACAGCGATGTGCAGCTGGCCGCGCGCCGCTCGCTGGCCTCCATGACGCTGGAGCAGCTGCTGACCAACCGCAACCAGCTCAGCGAAGATATTCGCACCGACGTGACCGAGATCGCCGCCACCTACGGTGTGTCGATCATCCGCGCCGATGTCAAAGACCTGATCTTCCCTGGGAACCTCCAAGAGATCATGAACCGCGTGCTGGCCGCCGAGCGCATGAGCCAGGTTCAGCTCGTCGAGGCGCGCACGAAAGCCGAGGCGCAGCGCATCGAGTCCCGCGCGAAGGCCGAGGTGCGCGAGACCGAGGCCGCCGCCCAGGAGAACCTGAAGCGCCAGTCTGTTCAAAACGAGCTGGAGCTACAGCGCCTGCAAACCGAGGCCGAGATCGCCGCTGTGCGCGAGCGCGCCGTCGCCGCCGAGGTCTATGCCGCCAACCCGATGCTGCTGCGCCTGCAGGAGCTGGAGACGCTGCGCGCCCTCGGGGTCAACGCCAACGCCCGCCTCTATCTCAACTTCGAGCGCCCGGCGCTTGATGAGTAGCCAAGCTACACCGACCGCCTCCACTGCCGACAAGTAGTGGAGGTTTTTTTGTGCCACGGCTGTTGCTGGCTGGTCTGGCACTGCATAAGGAGTTTTTTGATGAACGCTACAGCGGCTTTTTTACCAGTGGTTCAGTCGGCCTCCTGGCGCGCACTGCAAGCGGCGGATGCTGCGGCGTGGCTGGCGCTGGCCCACGTATGCGCCGAGGCTGATCATGGCCCGCTGCCGGGGGCAACGCCGCCATGGCGCGATCTGCCGCCAGCGCAAACGCTGGGGCTGTTTGGCACAGCTGGCACGCTGCTTGCGGCCGCTTGGCTGACCCTCGACACGTCAATGCAGCACGAGTACCGCGTGTTCTTGACGCTGCTGGTGCACCCCGAGCAGCGCGAGCAGGGCCTGGAGGCGGCGCTGCTGGGCTGGCTGGAGGCGCAGGCGCAGCTGTTGCTCGCTCCGCTGCCCGCCGAGCGCCCAGCTGTGCTGCGTCTGGACTTCGAGCACCACAACACGGCCGTGGGCAACCTGTACGCAGCGCACGGCTACACCTGCGCCATGATCGAGGATCAGCTGCGCCGCACGCTGGTCGCTTCGCTGCCCACTGAGGCATGGCCGCTGGATATGGCCATGGAGCCATGGACCGCCGCGCGCAGCGCAGCTTTCTTTGCGGTGTACGCTGCGGCCTTTCGCGAGCGCCCAGGCTTTCCTGGCTGGCCCGAGCAGGTCTGGGTGCAAAACATGACCGGCTTCGACGAGTTTCGGCCCGATCTGTCGCTGCTGGTGCTGCACGCCGAGCAGCCCGTGGCCTACGCGCTCTGTGCCGTGGAGGCGGCGGAGCCGGAGGTGGGCTTTGTTGTGCAGATGGGCGTGCATCCGCAGTGGCGCAAGCGCGGCCTCGGCGGAGCTGTGCTCAGCACGCTGCTGCAGCGTTTTACACAGGCGGGCCTGACGACCGCCGCCCTCGATGTGAACGCCAACAATCCGACCGCTCGCAGCGTCTATGAGCGCCTGGGCTTTATGCAGCACAGCCGCTATACGAGCTATCGTAAGCAGGTGCAGGCTGGGCAATGATGTGTTTGGGCAGCTGCGCTTGCTGCGCGTGGTGCTGCCGGTGCAGGCGGCGATTCATCGGCCTTGCCGCTGCGGGACAGCCTCGGGCGGCGCAGCCACGCGCTAGGCAATCGCGGTGAGGGAGCGGGCGGCGCGGCTGCGGATTGATGTAGCACGGCCAGCGGATTAACCACAGCGGTCAGCATCACCATACCGCTGCGACTGCTGGACACAATGGCCAGGATCAGCGGGCGGCACACTGTGCTGTGGAGACGGAATGGCGCTGGGCGGCGCAGCCAGGCGCTAGGCAATCGCAGTGAGGGAGCGGGCGGCGCGGCTGCGGATTGTGGCCGCACGGCCAGCGGATTAACCACAGCGGTCAGCATCACCATACCGCCACAAGTGCTGAGCACAGTCGCTAGGAGTGCGGGGCCCCAGCCT
>JABXJS010000115.1 GCA_013538855.1 Herpetosiphonaceae bacterium | reverse complement strand
CGGTTCCTTTCTTGGTTGGCACCACAAAGGATACCGCACGATTCGGCCGCCACACCGTTTACCCTGGCCCCAGGGAGTCCTGTGATCTACTGATACTGTCGATCATTGAGCGTTTGGACACAGCTACCAGTACGTGGATCAGCATTCAGTGGTTGCTATGGCCGCAGCGCAGCGGCTCCCCGTGTGGCCCCAGCCCGCTACTGGCTGCGCTTGATCTCGGTATGGATGTGCTGCGTAAGCGGCAGTGCTACTGGTTGATCATTGCGCGATTTTAGTCGGATGCGGCCTTTGAGCGTCTGGTCGCTGCTGCTGGCCGTCATCCAGCCGGTCTGCTCATCAAGCTCCAGCGTGCCGCTGTGGGTAAACTCAAAGTCGAGTTTCCAGTCCGCGCCAATTATTGGGGCATTGGGACCAGTTTGGCCGCTGCCGGTAAAGCTGATGCGCACACGGCCATCCTGGCGCTGATCGAGCGTGTAGGTTGTCTCTAGGTCGATCACGATCAGTCCCAGGCTGTGATCTGTGTGCACGGTCCATGACTCACCAAGCGCAACTGGCTGCTGCGGCAGCTCAAGGCCGCCTGTGCTCAGCAGCATCAGCGTTTGATTCATGTTGGCACTGCCTGCCTGGATGGAGCGCCGCTGGCGCTCGTCAGCGGCAAGATCTAGCTGCGGCGCGGTGGCTTGATTTAGCTCAGGAATAGCTTTGACAGTTGCATTCGGGTTGAACACGACGCTAAGGGGATTGTGCTTCCTGTACGTGGTGAATATACTAGGCGGCTTGATCATGTTGATGAGGCCGTCTCTAAATCCGCTGGCTAGCTCGTCGTCGCCTAGCATAACGGTGGGGGTTATCCTGCTCGTAACATAGCTAATGTCTGCTGTAATGCTGCCATCGGCGGCGACGGACTGGATGGCTTGCTCGAAGCGCAGGGTGCCTGTGGTTGCCGATGTCGTCGGCTTGGCGCTCGGTGTCTCCGCACTGTTCACCTCAACCTGTGACACTGTCTGCACGTCAATGCTGTACGTCGCGCCAGGCTGCGCATGCAGCTGGAGTGGAGGAGCGCTTGAGGCTTGGTTGGTGCCGCCACAGGCGCTAAGTATCAGACTCAGCAGCAGTGCGCTGAGCAAACAGAATCTTCGTTGCATCTCTGCTCCCTTTCTTAGTGCTTGCTTCTTGCGTTGGGTTTCTACTGTGTTATAGATGCACTTGTGCACAGGTTGTATCTCTCATAGCCTGTACGCGCTGGCATAGGATACTTAATTCCTTCGCTCCTGTGTAGAGCCTGGCTCAATCGCATCAAGAGCGGCGACGAGCGCTATATCCTGGCCGCCGCTGTGCGTGATTGAGGCTGATCTACTGCTCAAGCGCCTGCGCCAGATCGGCGATCAGGTCGTCGGGGTGCTCAAGGCCAACAGAGAGACGCAGCAGGTTGGGCGGCGTGGCGCTCTCCGGGCCTTCAATCGAGGCGCGGTGCTCGATCAGGCTCTCCGGGCCGCCCAGGCTGGTGGCGCGCGTCCAGAGCTGCACCTTGGCTGCAACAGCGAGCGCAGCCTGCGCATCACCGCGCACCTGAATCGACAGCATGCCGCCCCACAGGCGCATCTGCTTGGCGGCAACTGCGTGGCCAGGGTGGCCGGGCAGGCCGGGGTAGTGCACGCGCTCGATCTGCGGCTGCGCGCTGAGCCAGGTGGCGATCCGCAGCGCATGCTCGCTCTGGGCGCGCACGCGGTAGGGCAGCGTCTGCACGCCGCGCAGCACGAGCCAGCAGTCGAACGGCGATGGCACGGCCCCGCCCATGATCTGCAGCTGCCGAATCCGCTGCCACAGCGTGCTGTCCGCCTGCGCCACCACCGCGCCGCCGAGCACATCGCTGTGCCCGCCCAGGTACTTGGTGGTGGAGTGCACCACGAGGTCGGCCCCTAGCTCAAAGGGGCGCTGGCCCAGCGGCGTGGCCCAGGTGTTGTCGCAGACCAGCTGCGCGCCGACGCTGCGGGCGCTAGCGCTGATCGCGGCGATGTCGCTGATGCGCAGCATTGGATTTGAGGGCGTCTCAAGCCAGATCAGGCGCGTCTGTGGTGTGACCGCGGCTGCTACAGCGGCTCCATCGCTACAGTCAACCCAGCTCACCTGGCCGCCCCAGGCCGCAAAGACCTCGCGCAGCAGCCGCGTGGTGCCGGTGTAGGCGTCGCGGGGCGCGATCACGTGCGCGCCTGGCTCCAGCGCCTGGAGCACAGTCATGCTCGCCGCCGAGCCAGAGGCGAACGCCGCCGCTGCATGGCCGCCCTCCAGCGTGCTCAGGCACGCCTCGAGCATGCTGCGGTTGGGGTTGGCGTTGCGCGTGTAGAGGTAGCCGTGGGGAAACTCGCCGTCGGCGGCGCGCTCGAACGTGGTGGCCATGTGAATCGGCGGCGTCACTGCGCCAGTGGCGGCATCAATCGTGCGGCCAGCGTGGATGGCTAAGGTTTCAATCTGCATGGATTCCTCTTTAGCATATTCTATGGCTTACGCTGCGTGTATAGAGAACGTCTATGTGTAGGCAAGAGGGCGTCTAGTTGCACAAAACGGCGCTCGCAGTGTACCATGAAGCGTAGACAAGCAGAGATTAAATAGAAAGGGACTCCACAATGGCCCACTCTCGTCGCGATGATTTTGGTGCTCGCTCCACCATCGAGGTCGGCGGGCGCAAGCTGCGCTACTATCGCCTCAATAAGCTGGAGGAGGATGGCATTGCGCCAATTTCACGCCTGCCGTTCTCCATCAAAGTGCTGCTCGAGTCGCTGCTGCGCAACAATGATGGCTTCGCTGTCTCCAAAGATGATGTCGTCAACCTGTCGCAGTGGAATGCAGCCAAGCCCGCCGAGATCGAGATACCCTTCAAGCCCGCGCGCGTCATCCTGCAGGACTTCACCGGCGTGCCCGCCGTCGTGGACCTGGCGGCGATGCGCACGGCTATGGCCGAGCTAGGCGGCGATCCGCAGCGCATCAACCCGCTCGTGCCCGCCGATCTGGTCATCGACCACTCGGTGCAGGTCGATCAGTTTGGCTCGCGCATGGCCCTGTTCTTCAACGCCGAGCGCGAGTTCGAGCGCAATGTCGAGCGCTATGAGTTCCTCAAGTGGGGCCAGAAAGCCTTCGACAACTTCCGCGTTGTGCCGCCGGAGACCGGCATCGTGCACCAGGTCAACCTGGAGTACCTCGCCCGCGTCGTCCAGGTCTACACCGAGGAGGGCGAGCTGACCGCGCTGCCCGACTCGCTCGTCGGCACCGACTCGCACACTACGATGATCAACGGCCTCGGCGTGCTCGGCTGGGGCGTCGGCGGCATCGAGGCCGAGGCAGTGATGCTCGGCCAGCCGATCTACATGCTGCTGCCGCAGGTCGTCGGCTTTAAAGTGACTGGCCGCCTGCCCGAGGGCGCGACCGCCACCGACCTGGCGCTCACCGTCACCGAGATGCTGCGCAAGAAGGGCGTGGTCGGGAAGTTTGTCGAGTTCTACGGCCCCGGCGTGGCCCACATGGCGCTCTCCGACCGCGCCACCATCGCCAATATGTCGCCAGAGTACGGCGCAACCATGGGCTTCTTCCCGGTCGATGCCGAGACGCTCAACTATATGCGCAACACTGGCCGCCCCGCCGATCTCGTCGATCTCGTCGAGGCGTACTGCAAGGAGCAGGGCCTGTTCCTCGATGAGAACGCGCCCGAGGCCAGCTACACCGACTCGCTGGAGCTTGATCTCAGCACCGTCGTCCCCAGCGTCGCCGGCCCCAAGCGGCCCCAGGATCGCGTCACGCTGACCAACCACAAGGCCGCCTTCGAGCAGGCGCTGGTCGCTCCCACCGCCGAGCGCGGCTTTGCCCTCAAGCCCGAGGCCGTCACCCGCACCGCCGAGGTCAAGGACAACGGCCACTCGTCCAGCATCGGCCACGGCGCAGTCGTGATCGCCGCGATCACCAGCTGCACCAACACCTCCAACCCCTCGGTGATGATCGGCGCGGGCCTGCTGGCCAAGAAGGCCGTCGAGAAGGGCCTGTCGGTGCCGCACCACGTCAAGACCAGCCTCGCGCCTGGCTCGCGCGTGGTCACCAAGTACCTGGAGGAGGCCGGCCTCATCCCGGCGCTGGAGGCGCTGCGCTTCCACGTCGTCGGCTATGGCTGCACCACCTGCATCGGCAACAGCGGCCCGCTGCCCGAGCCAGTCGCCGAGGCCGTGCAGGACGGCGAGATCGTCGCCGCCTCCGTGCTCAGCGGCAACCGCAACTTCGAGGGCCGCATCAACCCGCTGGTCAAGGCCAGCTACTTGATGTCGCCGCCGCTCGTCGTCGCCTACGCCCTCGCTGGCACCGTCGATATCGACCTGACCACCGAGCCGCTGGGCCACGATCAGAACGGCAACGCGGTGTTCCTTCGCGATATCTGGCCCACGCTGGAGGAGATTCAGTCGACGGTCAACAGCGCGATCAAACCCGCGATGTTCGAGGAGCAGTACGCCAACGTCTTCGAGGGCAAGGACGCCTGGAACGAGATCAAAATCCCCGAGGGCAACCTCTACGCCTGGAACAGCGAGTCCACCTACATTCAGCTGCCGCCGTTCTTCCAGGGCCTCAGCCCCGAGACCGCGCCGCTGCAGCCGATCAAGCAGGCGCGCGTCCTGGCGCTGCTTGGCGACTCGGTGACTACCGACCACATCTCGCCAGCTGGCTCGATCGCCGCCAGCAGCCCGGCCGGCAAGTACCTGCTTGAGCACGGCGTCGAGCAGCGCGACTTCAACTCCTACGGCTCGCGCCGCGGCAACCACGAGGTGATGATGCGCGGCACCTTCGCCAACATCCGCCTCAAAAACTTGCTGCTGCCTGGCACCGAGGGCGGCGTCACCGAGTACCTGCCATCCGGCGAGCAGACCAGCATCTACGATGCGGCCATGCGCTATCAGGCCGAGAACATCCCCCTGATCATCCTCGCGGGCAAGGAGTACGGCACTGGCTCGTCGCGCGACTGGGCCGCCAAGGGCACCTACCTGCTCGGCGTCAAGGCCGTGATCGCCGAGAGCTACGAGCGCATCCACCGCTCTAACCTCGTGGGCATGGGCGTGCTGCCGCTCCAGTTCAAAGAGGGCGAGTCCTGGCAGTCGCTGGGCCTGACCGGCCGCGAGACTTTCACGATCGCCGGCATCAACGACGATCTGAAGCCCGGCCAGCTGCTGACCGTCAACGCCACCGATGAGTCTGGCAGCAGCAAGGAGTTCGACGTGCGCGTGCGCATCGACACGCCGGTCGAGGTCGAGTACTACAAGAACGGCGGCATCCTGCACACCGTTCTGCGCGAGCTGGCCCGCCAGTCCAAGCAGAGCTAGCCGACGCCAGCAAGCCCGCCTGCATGGCTCACGTCCTGCAGGCGGGCTTTGTGATTCCGCCCGGTCGGTGCACTGTCCATTGTTCACGCTGCGGTGCTCAGCCACAGATAGGCGGTGATTGTGTCAAGGCTTTTATGCTTGGTCACTGCGGGGCGACCAAGCAGCAGCGCGGCTATGGTTGATGCATAAACGCTGGGCTGAAGCGGCGGTGGTGCAGGGTTGGAGCCAGCGCTGGTGCACGCTCGCACGTTCAATCGCGTGGCCGCCCCGTCACGCGGTCGGACCAGCGCACCGGTCGGCAGGTGGCAGCGGTTCCGTGCTGCGCTGTCTGGCTGTGGGCGCGATCTGGTCGCAGCATGGTGACAGCCGTGCGGCTATGGTTGATGCAAAAGCGCTGGGCTGAAGCGGCGGTGGTGCAGGGTTGGAGCCAGCGCTGG
>JABXJS010000114.1 GCA_013538855.1 Herpetosiphonaceae bacterium | reverse complement strand
GCGCGGCGCAGGCGGCCTGGATAGCCGCCAGCCACCGCCAAAATCGTGTTGATGTCGGCGGCGTCGATCGGCTGGCTCAGGCGCTCGAAGAAGCTGGTGATCAGCGTGCGCGCCTCGCGCTCGGGCATCGGCGGCAGCTGTACTTGTAGCAGCACCGCCTGCAGGTCGGGCGCGGCTTGGCCCAGCGAGGCATTGCTGGCGGCCAGCAGCTGCAGCTTATTGGTGTTGATCCAGCCGCGCAGGGCGCTGCGGATAAGGCTGGACCAGCCCTGGCCGGGCGTATCGAGGTTGTCGAGCAGCAGCAGCAGCGGCGGCGCATCGGCGGGATGCAGCACTTGCCCAAGCGCCAGCTCGTCGTCGCCGCTGTGGCCGAGGGCGCGCAGAATCGGCGCGTAGAAGTCGGCGCTGGTGCGCACGCTGCGCAGGTCGAGGCTGACCACATGCGGCGGCACATCGAGCGTGAGATCGACCGTCTGCCCGATATGAATCAGCAGCGACGACGCGCCGCTGCCCGGTGGCCCGACAATGCAGACAGAGCGCCCAGCGGCCAGCGCCTCGGTGAGCTGGACGATCTCGCGCTCGCGCCCAACGAACTCCGCTGGGTCTTGAACCGGCTCGGTAGAAAGCTTGTGCAACGATTCCCCTCCCGTACAGCGCACGGGCGAGCGCGGCGAGCCATGGTGGTGGCCGACCCGCCGCACTCGCGACGAATTTAGACGATTAGAACTTCTTGGTACACCCCGAAGACCTCGCGCATAACGTCGCACATCTCGCCGAGGGTGGCGTAGGCGCGCACGGCGTCGAGGATCGGCTCCATCAGGTTATGATCGCCCTCAGCGGCCTGGCGCAGCTGGTCGAGGGCCTGCTGACAGCGCTCCTGGTCGCGCTCGCGGCGCACGCGATTGAGCCGGTCGAGGTGCTTCTGCTCGCCCTGTGGGTCCATGGCCAAGATCGGTATCTCGATTGGCTCGGGGACAGCGTACTTATTGACGCCGACGAAGCCGCGCTCGTTGTTGTCGATCTCCTGCTGGAAGCGGTACGATGAGTCGGCGATCTGCTGCTGAATCCAGCCCTTCTCCAGCGCCGCCTCCATGCCGCCCTGCTCCTCGATGCGCCGGAAGTAGTCGAGGCACTCGGCCTCCATGCGGTTGGTCAGCGCCTCCACAAAGTATGCGCCGCCGAGCGGATCGATGGTGTTGGTGACGCCGCTCTCCTCGGCGATGATCTGCTGCGTGCGCAGGGCGATGGTCACAGCCTTCTCGGAGGGCAGCGCCAGCGCCTCGTCCATGCCGTCGGTGTGCAGCGACTGCGTGCCGCCGAGCACGGCAGCGAGCGCCTGCACTGCCACGCGCACAATGTTGATCTCCGGCTGCTGAGCGGTGAGCGAGACGCCTGCCGTCTGCGTGTGGAAGCGCATCCACCACGAGCGCGGATTCTTGGCCCCGAAGACCTCGCGCATCTGGCGTGCCCAAATGCGGCGTGCGGCGCGATACTTGGCGATCTCCTCGAAAAAGTCGTTGTGAGCATTGAAGAAGAAGGAGATGCGCGGTGCGAAGTCGTCGATGTCCAATCCGCGCGCGAGGCTCGCCTTGACGTAGGCCAGGCCATCGCCGAGCGTGAAGGCCAACTCCTGAGCGGCGGTTGCGCCGGCCTCGCGGATGTGATAGCCGCTGACCGAGACCGGGTTCCACTTCGGCATCTGCTGGGCGGCGAACTCGATCGTATCGACGACGAGGCGCATCGACGGCTGAATGGGGAAGATGTACTCGTTTTGGGCGGCGTACTCTTTCAAGATATCGTTCTGCAGGGTGCCGCCGAGCTTGGCGCGCGGGAAGCCGCGCTTCTCGGCCGCCGCGATGTACATGGCCCAGACGATCGCCGCAGGCGAGTTGATCGTCATCGACGTGGTGACCTGATCGAGCGGGATGCCGTCGAAGAGAATCTCCATATCGGCGAGCGAGGACACGGCCACGCCGCACTTGCCGAACTCGCCCTCGACGAGCGGGTGATCGGTGTCGCGGCCATACAAGGTGGGCATATCGAAGGCCGTTGACAATCCCGTCTGACCTTGCTCCAGCAGATACTTGAAGCGAGCGTTGGTCTCCTCGGCCGTGCCAAAGCCAGCGAACATGCGCATCGTCCACAGCTTGCCGCGGTAGCCGGTTGGGTGAATACCGCGCGTGAACGGGTACTCGCCAGGGTAGCCAATATCGCGCAGGAAGTCGGTGGCGGCCACATCGAGCGGCGTGTACAAGTCTTTGACTGGTGCTGATGACACCGTCGTAAACTGCTCCTGGCGCTCGGGATGTTTGCGCACAGTCGGAGCCTGCGTTTCGCTGCGCCAAGCCTCCTCGGCGGCGCGAATCCGCTCAAGATCTTCGGGACTAAACAGCATCGTTTTCCCCCTTAAGGTTGTGGATAGTGCGATTAGCGTGGGCAGCGCGAAGCCAGGTGGTGTGGTGGTGCTCGCTGCCGCTTTTATTGTACCATTAACGTTTTGTACACCAACAAAAACACACCTACCAGGTGGCAGGTGTGCTTGCTGCTGTGTGGCCGCGCTGGCTAGTCGCCAGTGGTGCCGCTGGCCGGCCAGTCGCCAACGAAGAAGCCGCCGACAACGCCGATGAAGATACCAAACAGCGTGCCGATTAGGAACTTGCCGGTGAGCGTGGCCAAGAAGAAGCCGATCATGCCGCAGAAGATCGCGCCGACAACAATGCGCATCAGCGTGCCGGTGAACGACATACTGATGATGTTGCGTGCATCAACCGAGCCTTGCGGCGCGGCGGGCTTGGGCGCTGGCTTGGGTGTTGCGGCCACCGTCGGCGTGGCGACGGTGGCGCTGGGCGTGGCCTGGCTGGTCGTGGCGACCGCAGAGGGTGGCGTGGTGACCATCGGGGCCGCTGGCGTGGCCGCACCATCGGCGGCCTGTGTCTTCTTGGCGGCGCGGATCGCCTCTAGGCGCGCTTTTTTCTCGTCGGACATGTTGCTGCCGACCGGCTTGGTCGTGGCTGCGGCGGCAGGAGCCTTGGGCTGCTCCGGGGCTGCTGAAGCCGCTGGAGCCGCTGGCGCACCACCCTCGGCAGCCTTCTTCGCTGCATTGGCCGCTCGGATGGCCTCCAAGCGGGCTTTCTTTTCGTCATCCATAAACAACCTCCGGAGGAACTCCCTAGCAGGGAAGGCCGATGCGTGCGGCTGATGCTTCGCCGCTGCGTGACCATCGTTTGCTTGTGTCTGTCAATCTGCGGAGCAATAGCAGACTGCGCACTGGATCAGCGCATGCTTGCAGTGCGCAGAGCGTTGGTTCTTCAGCCCGCTGTTGCTCGCTGCGTATTGTATCACGTCTCAGCACGGTTGGTGACAAGCAACACAAACTTAGGCTAGCTCGCCCAGCAGGCCGCGCGAGATGACCATGCGCAGAATCTCCGACGTGCCCTCGCCAATTGTCAGCAGGCGCGTGTCGCGGTAGTAGCGCTCGACCGGGAACTCGCTGCTGTAGCCGTAGCCGCCGTAGATCTGAATGGCGTTGCGGCAGGCGCGCTCCGATGCCTCCGAGGCGAACAGCTTGGCCATCGCCGCCTCTTGCGTGAAGGGCTTGCCTTGGTCCTTGAGCCAGGCGGCGCGCAGCACCAGCAGCCGGGCGGCGTCTAGCTCGGTGGCCATATCGGCAACCATGTTGCTGATCGACTGGTAGGCCCCGATGGGCTTGCCAAACGCCTCGCGCTCACGGGCGTAGGCGATCGACGCCTCCATGGCGGCCACGCCAAGGCCGATGGCCATCGCGCCAATGCTGATGCGCCCGCCGTCGAGCACCTTCAGAAACTGCACGAAGCCCTCGCCCTCTTTGCCCAGCAGGTTTTCGGCGGGCACGCGCACGTTATCGAAGGTGATGGCGTAGGTCTGCGAGCCGCGCAGGCCCATTTTGTGCTCGGGCTTGCCAAACTCCATGCCCGGCGTGCCCTGCGGGATGATGATCGCGCTGATGCCACGCTTGCCCTTGCTCTTGTCGGTGACGGCGGTGGCGATGATGTGGCCTGCCACGCCAGCGTTGGTGATCCACATCTTCGAGCCGTTGAGCACCCACTCGTCGCCCTCGCGGCGGGCGCTGGTGCGCGTCGAGCCGGCGTCGGAGCCTGCGTGTGGCTCGGTCAGGCCGAAGGCGGCCAGGTACTCGCCGCTGGCGGCTGGGCGCAGGAAGCGCTGCTTCTGCTCCTCGGTGCCAAACATGGCGATCGGCGACGAGCCAAGGCCGACGTGGGCGGCGTAGGAGAGCGCAGTGGAGCCACAGGCGCGGGCGATCTCTTCGACGGCCAGCGCTGCGCTGATCGCATCGACTCCAGCCCCGCCGTACTCCTCGGCGAAGGGCAGCCCCATCAGGCCAGCGGCGGCCATCTTCTGCCAGGTTGAGTCGGGGATCTGGGCGCTTTCGTCAACGTCTTTGGCCTTGGGGGCCAGCTCTTTTTCGGCGAACTCGCGCACGGTCTGGCGCAGAAACTGCTGCTCCTCGGTGAGCTGGAAATCCATGTACATCCTCCACGGTGTGTTTAACACGATCATAGCGTCGAAGCTCCGTTGCTCCGACGCTTTAGGATGATGGTAGTATAGCATAGCCTGTGCGGCTGCTGCGTGGTGGCCGCGTGTGTTTGTTGAGCTACTGCTATGCCTGCCACTGCCCCGAACCACCTGCTCCATGGCGATATGCTCGCCGTGTCCGCCGCCCTGCCGCCAGCTTCAATTGATCTGCTCTATCTCGATCCGCCGTTCGGCGCTGGCCGGGTGTTCCAGGCCGCCGCCGGGATGTTCGACGACCGCTGGGAGGATGGTCTGGATGGCTATCTGGACTGGCTGAAGCCGCGGCTGACGGCGCTGCGCCCGCTGCTGACACCGACAGGTGCGCTGTTCCTGCATCTGGATCGGCGCGCGGTGCACCACATGCGCGTGTGGCTCGACGCCACCTGGGGCGTGCGGCACTTTCGCAACGAGATCATCTGGCACTACACCGGCGGCGGGCGCTCCAAGCAGGTCTTTTCGCATAAGCACGACACGATCCTCTGGTACAGCGCCGATGCGCAGCGCTGGACGTTCAACATCGACGCTGTGCGCGAACCTTACACGCCCACCAGCAGCTACGCCCGCGCTGGCATTCGCTCCGCTGCCGGCAAGCGCTACATGCCGCATCCCGACGGCACCCCGCCCGACGATGTCTGGGATATTCCGATGATCAACCCAATGGCCGCCGAGCGCGTCGGCTATCCCACGCAAAAGCCCGAGCGACTGCTGGAGCGCATCATCAGCGCCGCCTCGCAGCCTGGCGACTGTGTGGCCGACCTGTGCTGCGGCTCCGGCACCACCGCTGTGGTCGCGCAGCGCCTGGGCCGCCGCTGGATCGCCGCCGATCTCTCCGCCGACGCCATCGCTGTCACAACGCAGCGCCTCGCCCGCCTCGATCCGCCGCCGACGTGGGCATTTGCCCGCTGCGAGTAGCGCCGTCGGGCTGGCTGGGCCAGCGTAGCGCGATCCACGGCGCAGGCTGGATGGCGGAGCGCTGCCACACAGACGATGGCCTTGATCAGGGCTGGTATGTCAATGCTGTTGCCACTGTCGAATGCAGCAGCAGGCGTGCGCTTGTTCCGGCACAGTGCGGCATTCCCGCTTGCGGCTACGGCTTGGCTAGATCAAAAACGCCGCGCATGGCATCACGTGGCGTAGGCAGCACCGCCGCCAGCCTGCGCCTAGGCCAGCCGGGGCGGACGCTAAACACGCTCGCGTAGCCGGTAACGCCGGTGCGGTATTCGGCCCAAAAACGCCGCGCCTGGCATCACGTGGCGCAGGCAGCACCGCCGCCAGCCTGCGCCTAGGCCAGCCGGGGCGGATGCTAAATACGCTCGCGTAGCCGGTAACGCCGGTGCAGTATTCGGCCCACAATGGGCTACGGAGGCACATAGATTGTTGCGCTCAGCCCGACGTGTGCTGGCACTGCGCTGCCAAGGCGCGTTGGCGACGGTGTCGCGTGTAGGCCGCCAGCCCGGCTGCTGCCAGCGCTGTTGCCAACCGCTGCCAAGGCTAGCGCTCGCCGCAGCGCGCAAGGTGTGCGGCGGACAAAGCTGCTCAGCAGCATGGATAGTGCGCATAAGCGCATAGGTGTTCTCCTGCTCCTAGGTGTGTTCACGTGGTTTTGTGTCTGGTGATGAGAGCTGCTGGACTAAGGGCGGGCCTTGCAGCGGCGTGGGCCAGGTTGCGCCAGCACCCACGTTGATATCCGCAGGGCTCGTTGGCGCAGCCTAGCACTGCCGTGCGATCGACTCAGCAGTGGGCTAGCCTGTAGCTCTATTTGATGCAATGGCATAGGAAATATGACACATCTGTGCTGATGTTGGTGCCAAAATCCCTACAATGGTGAGCAGGTTTGCGGCGCTGCTGGCGGTGCGCTGTTGCTGGAGCAGCCAAACGTTTTAAGCTCGTCACGGCGCGACTCACCACCTTGGTGTGGCAAGTCGCGCCGTGATCGTTGCGCGTTTAGCTTGTGGCAAGCACCACCGCGCGCTGGCGGCGAATGAGCAGAATCGGCGTGAGCATGAGCGCCGAGACGAGCAGAGCCACCGGCAGCGAGACGCCGGTGGCGAGCGCGCCGATGACCGGGCCGCCGAGGATCTGGCCCAGCGCATCGACCTGGTTGGTCAGCGAGAAGACGGTCGCGCGCACGCCCGCGGCGACGTGGCGGTTGAGCCAGGTAGTGAACAGCGGCTGGCTCAGCTTGCGGAACGTCGTAATGCCCCAGAACATGGCCAGCGCCAGGCTGAACGCGCCAGCCAGGGCGAACCCAGCCATGCACACGATCAGCGCAATGTAGCAGCCAAAGAGCGCCTTGACCTCGGCCTGCGTCGCCCTGGGCTTGAGCCACAGCTCTAGCAGCGTCAGCGCCAGCAGGCCCAAGCCCGTCGCGCCAACGTTGAAGATGGCGAACCAGACGACCGGCTGTAGCCCGCCGATGGACGGCAGACCGATATCGCGCAGAAAGTGCGCCTGCCACAGCCGATCAAAGCCCTCGGACCACGCGCCAGAGAGCGCGCTGATCAGCAGCAGCCACAGCAGCAAGGTGCTGCCGCGAACGAGCTGGATACCGCCGGTGAAGGTAGCGCCCATGGCGCGCCAGGTTGAGCGCTCGGCGCGGGGCGTGGGCGTAAAGCCGTCCTCCGTCATCGTGAAGATCAGGCCAACACCAAGCAGCACGATCAGCGCGCCGCCGCTGATGATCGGCAGCTGGAGGCTGAGGCTGCCCAGTGCCACGCTGATGCCGCTGCCAACCAGCCCGGCGAGCATGCCGAGCCGCGTAGCGCGGCGATAGAGCGCGCCGACCTGCTCCTCGCCGACCTCATCGGCAATCCATGCCTCGCTGGCTCCGCTGATCAGCGCGTAGCCCAAGGCCCAGACCACCTGCACCGCCAGCGCGGCCCAGGCGAAGGGCATGCTGCCCTCGATGATCGCCGCGACGCCAAGCACAAGCACGCCGAGAATCACCGACAGGCGGCGGCTGAGCGTGTCGGCGATGACGCCGGTGGGCACCTCAAGCACAAACGTCGCGCCCTCCAGCACTGTGCCAACGAGCACCAGCTGCAGCGCCGAGAGACCGATGGTTTCGATTCGATAGACCGCCGTAATGGTAAAAATAATCCCAAAGCAGAGCGCGAGGCCGCTCTGCAGCGCCACATACACCGTGGCCGCCGATAATCGTCGCACAAAAAACCTTCCTGGTATGCAGAAGCGTCAGCCGCGTCACATACGACGGGCTGAGACAGGGACAGGCAGGCTTGCAGCGACGCTGAGCTAGATTAGCTCTTGCCGCAGCCTGCGCTGGCGAGCGACCGACGAAGGGCTGTGACTAGCATGGGATGGCCTCCTTGAGGATTGCTGTTGATGATAACAAACGCTGGTTGCCACGAGCATAGCAGCAGTTGGCGGCGCTGGCTTCAGCCGTTGGATGGACTTTGCGGATTGGGGAAGAAGCGGCGCACAAGTGGGCCAAGCAGCGCATCGAAAACGCGGTTGGTGGAGCTGCGGCCCCGCAGAACTGTGCGGAAGGCGGCGAGGTCTTGGCTGAGCCATGCGGCGCGCAGGTTGTCGGCGGCGGCGGTAAGGCGCTGCTCGAACAGCGACTGCACAGCGGAGCGCGCCCACGAGCGGTCGACCCAGTCGGGCTGGCCGAAGCTGATCAACGCCTCTGGGCGCTGCTCCTGGCCAAACTCGTAGCGCAGGGCGATTGGCAGACACCAGACGCCATCGGTGCGCATAGCGATCTCGGCGGCACCACGGTATAATGTGAGCGGCCGCTGATCGCTGGGCTGGATCGCGCCTTGCGGAAACAGCCAGACAATCGGCTTATGCTCGGTTTGGAGCAAGCTAGCGGCATAGCGAATCGCGCGCAGCCCCTCGCGCGGGTCGGCGCGATCCACCGAAAAACAACCTTCCCAACGAAAAAAGAAATAGCGCCGCAGCTGGGCCTCTTCCATCATCAGAAAGCCGGTGCGCGGATAGACAGTGCGAAACAGCTCCAAGGCCAGGTAGCCATCCCACCAAGCGGTGTGCGTGACATAGCACAGCAGCGGGCTAGCGCTGCGCATGAGCCGCTGCCCCGTATCTGAGCGCACCGACTGGTCATCGAGCAGCACGCGGTGAAAGGCGCGGCGCAGCGCTGGGCGCACCAGCCCATAGTAGACCGCAAGATCGCCGAGCCACCAGCGCTGGGCCGGGATGCGCGGCTGACTATTTTGTAAAGACTTTGTCATCAATCTCACCTGTGGGGGGCTATACGGCTCCGGCTGAAGTGTGTAGTATAGCGCAAAGGAGCATTCCTCATGTCCGAAAGGATCATTATTGTTGGCGGGGTGGCGGCTGGCACCAGTGTTGCCGCCCGCGCCAAGCGTGCACGACCTGACCTTGAGATCGTGCTGTATCAGCGTGAGCAGTTTGTGGCCTATTCGGCCTGTGGGCTGCCGTACTTTATTGCCGGGCAGGTCAAAGACCACAATGATCTGGTGGCGCGCACGCCGACCAAGTTTGCCGAGCAGGGCATCGACATTCGGCTGGGCCACGAGGTGCTGGGCATTGATCCAAGTGCAGGCAAGGTGACGGTCCGTGATCATGCACGTGGGCAGACGTTCCAAGATCACTACGATCACCTTGTGCTGGCGACCGGGGCGAGCGTGTTCTATCCCGCCGTCGATGGCATTCAGCTCGCTGGCGTGTTCAAGCTGCGCTCCATGGCCGATGGGCTGATGGTGAAGGAGTACCTTGACACGCACAACCCGCGCTCGGCGGTGGTGGTGGGCGCAGGCTACATCGGCTTGGAGATGGCGGAGGCGTTTCTGGAGCGCGGCCTGAAGGTGACGCTGATGGACATGGCCCCGCACGCGCTGCGCACGCTGGACCCAGATATGGCGATGTTGGTGGAGCGCGAGATGGAGCTAGCTGGTGTGCAGCTGCGGCTCAGCGCCAAACTTGAGGCGCTGAACAGCCGCCCTGACGGCCGCGTCTGCTGCGTCAGCTCCGCAGGCGAGAGCCTCGATGGCGAGATCGTGCTGCTGGCGACTGGGGTGAAGCCCAGTGTGCAGCTGGCCGAGGCGGTGGGCGTGCGCTGTGGCCCACGCGGTGCCATCGAGATCGACGGGCTTGGCCGCACCAACGTGGAGCGCATCTACGCGGCGGGCGACTGCTGCACGGTGTTCAATCGTGTGCTGAATGTGCAGTCGTACATGCCGCTGGGCACCACCGCCAACAAGCAGGGGCGCACACTCGGCGCGTACCTAGGCGGCATCGAACGCCCGTTTGCTGGCGTGGTTGGCTCGGCGGTGACCAAGTTCAACGACCTGCACATCGCCAGCACTGGCGTGACCGAGAACGATGCGCGCCTCGCAGGCTTCAACGTGCGCAGCGTCAAGGTCGAGTCGACAGATCACGCTGGCTACTATCCGGGGGCCAAGCCGCTGTATGTGAAGATGGTTATTGATGGCGATAGCCGTCGGCTGCTGGGCTGTCAGATCATCGGATCGAAGGATGTTGCCAAGCGCGCCGATATCGTGGCTGTGGCGCTGGCGAGCCAGATGACCGTTGATGACTTTGCTTGGAGCGATCTCACCTATGCCCCGCCGTTCTCTTCCGTGTGGGACCCGGTGCTGGTTGCTGCACAGAAACTAACCAACGAACCCTAACTGTGAAAGGACGAGCCGTGGATACTCAGAGTCGTTTTGCACAAGCTCGCGCAGCTATCGCCGCTGGACGGCGCGACGAAGGACGCACCATCCTTGTATCGATTTTGCGCGAGGCCCCTACCTACGTTCCTGCCTGGCTGTGGCTGAGTGGTGTGTTAGATGATCCAGCCAAACGGCGCGAGTGTTTAGAGCGCGTGCTGGCAATTGACCCGCACAATGCCGCCGCGCTCCACGGCTTGGAGGTGCTGGATATGCAGTCGGTGGCCGATAGCGCGCGCGAGCCAACTGCGGCGGAGGCGGCGGCGCACCAGGAGGCCAAGGTGCAGCGGCTCGGCGAGTATCTCGTGCAGCAGCGGATGATTACCCAGCAGCAGCTGGACGCGGCGCTGCGCGAGCAGCAGCAGGAGACGCGCTACGGGCGCATGGTGCCGCTCGGCGATATTCTGCTGCGGCGGCGCTGGCTGACGCTTCAGGCGCTCACTCGCGCGCTGGAGCTGCAAAAGGAGGATCGCGTGAAGGCGGGCGTTGGCAGCACCGAGCGCCTGGGCGAGTATCTCGTCAAGCAGTACATCATCTCTGAGCGGCAGCTTGAGGAGGTGATCGCGCGCCAGGCGGCGCTGAAGCGCCAGGGCCAAAGCTTTCAGCTCGGCGAGCTGCTGGTGCTGTCGGGCATGATCTCGCGCCAGCAGCTGCAGCGGGCGATCGATGAGCATCAGCAGCAGTTTATGCGCCAGATCGATAACTCCTAAGCTCGCTCGCGGAATTCTTTGCTATACTAGACCCTAGGGAGAGGGGCCGTCTGACGTATCAGGCGGCCCTTTTGGCACACACATTGCAACGCTGGAGTTCAGAAAGGAGCGTGCCATGAGCCATACTGTAACAACCGAGGACGTTCACGCCTTTATTCAGGAGCAGATCGCGAAGCACACCGTGCAGGGCAACACCGGCGAGCTGCGTCATCTGCGGCGCGTGTCGGCGTTTCTGGCGCGCGTGGCCGAGGATGTGGGCGATACGCCGAATCAGCAGCGCTTTTTGACGCTCTACTCGGCGGCCAATCGGATGTTCGAAGATCAGCCCATAGATCGCAGTGATCGGGTTTAGGAGAGACACCAATGATGACCATCGACGATATGTACAATGCGATTACCGCCGCTGTCCAGCGCGCCGAGCAGAGCCAGAATACCGCTGACCTGATGGAGCTACAGATGCTGGCCGGCTATCTCATGCGCCCGGCCGAGAGCGTCGGCGACGGCGAGACGGCGCGGCGCTTTCAGCTGCTGGCGGCCAAGACTGCCAACATTCGCGAGGACATTATGAAGCAGCGGGGCGAAGATTGAGCCGCGAGCTGCACCACGATTTCGCCACGGTCAACGGCGTGCGGCTGCACTATGTGCGCGCAGGCAGCGGGCCGCTGGTGCTGCTGCTGCACGGCTTCCCTGAGTTCTGGTACTCCTGGCGCTACCAAATTGACGCGCTGGCCGAGGACTACACGGTGGTGGCCGTGGATCAGCGCGGCTACAATACGTCGAGCAAGCCGCAATCGGTGCGCGCCTACCGTGTCTCCGAGCTGGTGCAGGATGTGCGCGAGCTGATCCCAGCGCTAGGCTTTAGCACGGCCACGGTGGTGGGCCACGACTGGGGCGGCGTTGTCGCGTGGTGCTTTGCGGCGCAGCATCCAGGGCTGGTGCAGCGGCTGGCCGTGCTCAACCTGCCGTATCCAGCCTTGATGTACCGGGCATTTTTGACCAACTGGCGGCAGCGGATGCGCTCGTGGTATATGCTGTTTTTTCAGCTGCCATGGCTGCCCGAGCTGCTGCTGCGCCGCAAGAACTTTGCCTTTATGGTCGATGCGTTTCGTAGCTGGATGCGCCAGGGGCCAGGCACGTTCAGCGCCGCCGATGCCGAGCACTACCGCGCTGCTTGGTCTCAGCCAGGCAGCCTCACGGCGATGATCAACTGGTATCGGGCGGTATTCCGCTATGATCAACGCGCCAACTGGACGCTGGCCCACGAGCAGATCAGCGTGCCCAGCCTGCTGATCTGGGGCACCGCTGATGTGTCGCTGGGCCAGGAGCTAACCTATGGCACCGAGCGCTACGTGCCGGATTTGCGCATACGCTATCTCAGCGGCATCAGCCATTGGGTCCAGCAAGAGGCTCCGGACGCCGTGAACGCAGCGCTGCGTGAATTTTTCCAGACGACCTGATCAGCAAGCAGCGCTAGCCATCAATCTAAAAACGCAAACGCCGTCGCTTGCTAGCGGCGGCGTTGCTGGTTTAATACCCGACCAGCAGATCATCCCTGAGTTCACCGGCGGTGATGGCTGCGTGCAGCGGCTGGCTGGCATAGCGCTGGCGCAGCTGCGCATCGCTGAAGTCGCTGAGGATGGCGGCGAGGCTGGCCTGGGCGTGCGCCAGGGCATTCGCGCTGCCGCTCTGGTCGCCTTGGGCGTGGGCGATGCGGCTTTGGGCATAGTGCAGCGCTGGCAGCAGGCGGCGCAGCTCGCTCTGCTCGGCCAAATCAAGCGCCTCAGCGCTGATGGCGGCGGCGCTGTCGAGATCGTCGAGCGCCAGGAAGGCCAGCGCGCGGTAGAGCAGCACATCGACGAGTTGATAGTACACATTGTTTTGCTGCAGCCGTTGGGAGATCGTGGCGGTGGTGCTAAGCACCTGCTGGTAGTTGTGCTGGGCGTAGGCGATCTCGACCTGGATGAGCGGCACAAACAGGATGCTAAAGCTGCTTAGCGGCTGATCTTTGATGAGGCGCTGAGCCTGCTCGACGAGCTGCTGGGCTGTGGCCAGATCGCCGCTGCGCACCGCCATGCGCGCCCGAATCGCAAGTGGCCACGAGGCGACGCCGTCGGGCACCGTGGGAATAAGGTGGGCGATGCTCTCCAGCAGCTCTTGAGCGCGGCTGTAGTCGCCGATGCTGGTGTACACCCAGGCCAAGAAGGTGGTTGCATACATCTCAATAAAGAGCATCTGATTGGCCGTGACGGTTTCGCGGGTGGTGCTGAGCCGATTGATGGCCTGCTCGAAGCGGCCGTGCTCCAGATCGACATAGGCCAGCCAGCTCTGGCTGTTGCCGATGCCCCAGTCGTTGCCGATGCGCTCGTTCATCTCCAGGGCCTCTGCGGCCCAGCGGCGGGCCTTCGCGGTGTTGCCCAGCAGCAGGTCAATGATGGCGATATTGTTGAGATTGTCGCTGAGCATGGGCAGGTTGCCCTGCTCGCGCCACATGGTCTGGGCCTCGAGCGTGATCTCACGGGCGGCAAGCGGGCCTTTGAGCGCCATCAGCGGCCGACTTAGATCGTTGAGCGTGAAGGCCAGCTGCTCGCTAAGATTGTGCTGGCGGGCGATCTGCAGCGAGCGCAGGCCGACCTCAACTGCAGCGTGCTCTTGATTAGCGTTATCGTAGGTGAGCAGCAGCGTCCAGAGCGCGCGCGCCTCTGCGGCTGGCTGCTCGATGGCCTGCGCCAGTGTCAGCGCATCCTGCCCAAGCTGCTCGGCGATGGCGAGGTCTTGGAAGGCGCTGGGCACGGCGCGCACTGTCGCCGCATTGATCAGCCCCTCCACGCGCAGATAGCCATCGTCGAGCTGTGTGCCGCGCTCGGCCTGGGCCATGTACAGATCGAGCGCGCCCTTGTAGTTCTGCGCCAGCTCCAGGGCGCGGCCGTAGGAGCGATAGAGCTGAATGCGCGCCGAGCTGCTGAGGCCGTTGGCCTGGAGATCGTAGTCGAGGGCTTGGTGATAGTGGGTGATCGCTTGCTCGTGCGCATAGAGGCTGGCGGCGGTGTTGCCAGCGGCGATAGCGTAGGATGCGGCGCGGGCGCTATCGCCAGCGTTGGCGAAGTGCTGCGCCAGCTGTGGCGCAAGCTCCTCGCGGCGCTGCGGAAAGAGCGTTTCGAGCGCTGTGCCGACCTGCGCGTGGAGGACGCGGCGCTCCTGCACAAGGATGGAGGCGTAGGCGGCCTCCTGGGTTAGCGCGTGGCGGAAAACGTACTCATCGGGCTGCTGGTGCAGTGGCAAGATGAGCGCGGCATCCTCAAGCCGCTGCAGGTGCTGCTGCACCCCGTTGCTGGGCGTGAGATGGCTCAGCACCTGGGCGCTGAAGGCGCGGCCCATCACCGCCGCCTGCTGCAGCGTGCGCCGCGTGCTGGGCGGCAGGCGGTCGATACGGGCCATCAGCAGACTCTGGAGGTTGTCGGGCAGCTCGATGGTGGCGAGCGTGTTGACGGTGCGCCAGCGCTGCGTCGTGCTATCGCGCATGATCGCGCCGCTGTCGATCAGCTCGCGCACAACCTCCTCCACGAAAAAGGGGATGCCCTCGCTCTTGTGCAGCAAGGTGGAGCGCAGGTCGGCGGGCAGATCGGAGACATACAGCAGCGTATCGACGAGCGCGTTGCTGTCCTGCTCTGTGAGCGGCTGAAGCTGTATCTCGGTGTAGCGCTCGGCGTAGGACTGGGCGGCGGCGAGCGGCAGCAGCTCCCAGTCGGGACGGGTGGCACACAGGAACAGCACCGGCACCTGCGGGACAAGCGCAAACAGCTGCTGCATCAAGGTGGCCGAGGCCGCATCGGCCCAGTGCAGGTCATCGAAGATGAGGGCGAGCGGAGCCTGGCTGGCCTGCTCGCGCCACCAGCTCAGCATCAGCCGCTGGAGCTGACGACGAAACAGCTCGGCGTTGAGCTGTGAATCGCTCTCGCTGCTGTGTGCGGTAAGCACCATCTCGATCACCGCGCGGGCGATTGGCGAGAGATTCGCGCGATCCTTCAGCTGAGCGCCGACTTGCGCGCGCACCGTGCCGACATCGGCGTGTTCGGGAATGCCAAAGCTCTGGCGGAGCAGCTGCTGAAACAGGCTGTAGGGCCGCTGGCTATCGTAGGCGATGCCGCGGCAGTCGATCCAGTTGAAGCCGCTGCTAAGCGCCTTGGTGCGCGTTTCGCGGATAAGGCGGCTTTTGCCTAGGCCCGCCTCGCCGACGAGCAGCACAATCTGGCCGCGGCCATCGAGCACCTCGTCGAGGGCCTGATGCAGCTGCTGTAGCTCGGCGTCGCGACCAATGAGCGGCGCGTGCAGGCCGCTGATGCCGCGGGTGGGGCCAGGCTGGGCGGCCAAGCCGTTGAGCCGATAGGCTAGCACCGGCTCGGCCTTGCCTTTGACGTGCACAGGCGCTTGCTCGTGCGCCTCGATGAGCGGCGCGACCGCACGGTAGGTGTCTGGGCCAAGCAGCACCGCATCGCGCTCGGCCAAGTCCACAAGGCGTGCGGCGACATTGACAGCATCGCCGATGACGGTGTACTCGTAGCGCCCAGCGGCACCGATACCGCCGGCGACCACGAGGCCGGTGTTGATGCCGATGTGCAGTCCAAGCTCGGTGGCGTGCGCCTCATTAAAGCGGCGCAGCGTGGCTTGTAGCTCCAGCGCGGTGCGCACCGCACGCTCGGGATCGTCCTCGTGGGCGTGGGGCGCGCCAAACAGCACCATAATCTCATCGCCGATAAACTTATCGATGGTGCCGCCGTAGCGCTCGATGGGGGCCATCAGCGCAGTAAAGCACGCGTTGATCAGGTCACGCGTCTCCTCGGGGTCGAGCCGCGCCGCCAGGGCGGTGAAGCCGGACAGGTCGGCAAAGAGGACGGTGACGATGCGGCGCTCGGCCGGGATAACGCTGTCGCTGCCGATGTACTGCTGGAGTGGTTTGACAGCGGACTCCACCACCGCTGTGCCAAGTAGGCCGCGATAGCGCTCAAGAGTGGTGATAACATGCTGTAGGCTTGTTCGCTCATCCATAGATTGCTTCCTGGCGTGGTTGGTATACTTCATTATACGTGACAACGACCGCGTGCGCAGGAGCGGCACCAGTGAACAAGTGTTAATGATCTGTTTGATTGCGCGCCTGCCAGCGCGATCCATCCTCGCAGCAGGCGCATACCGTATAATACACCCATGAACATTCTTAACCTTGAATCCATCAGCAAGCACTACGGCGACAAAGAGCTGTTTCGCGATATATCGCTTGGCATCAACGCTGGCGAGCGGCTTGGACTTATCGGCATCAACGGCAGCGGCAAATCGACGCTGTTTAAGATTATCGCTGGCCTTGAAGAGCCGGACAGCGGCCGCGTGACCCTGCGCTCCGAGGCGCGCGTCGCCTACCTGGCGCAAGACCCAGCCATGCCCCCCGAGCAGACGGTGCTCGACTACGTGTATGGCGAGGATAACCCGGCGCTGCGGCTGCTGCACGCCTACGCCGAGGTGTCTGCACAGCTGGAGGCCCGCCCTGCCGACGGTGCGCTGCTCGACAAGCTCGCCCAGCTCGGCGAGCAGCTGACGCGCACCAACGGCTGGGACAGCGAGCGGGCCGCGCGCACAATCCTCTCGCGCCTTGGCGTGCGCGACATCAACGCACGGCTTGGCACGCTCTCTGGCGGCCAGCGCAAGCGGGTGGCGCTGGCGCGTACCCTGATCAACCAGCCCGACCTCTTGATTCTCGATGAGCCGACCAACCACATCGACCCAGACACCATCAGCTGGCTCGAGGGCTATCTCGCCAAGTGGTCAGGCGCGCTGCTGCTGATCACTCACGACCGCTACTTTCTGGATCGTGTCGTGACGCGCATTATCGAGCTTGACGAGCAGTCGCTCTACTCGTATCCTGGCAACTACGCCGACTTTGTCGCCGCACGGCTGCAGCGCGAGCAGCTGCGAGAGAAGGCCGACCTTGATCACCGCAACGCTGTTCGCCGTGAGCTAGCCTGGCTGCAGCGCGGCGCGCAGGCCCGCACCACCAAGCAAAAAGCCCGCGTGGAGCGCGCCACCGCCCTCGTCAACGAGCAGCGCCCCAGCGATAGTGCCGCACTCGAGCTAGAGATCAGCGGGCGGCGGATGGGCAAGCAGCTCATCGAGATCGAGCATGTCGCCAAGTCCATCGCTGGCCGTCAGCTGATCAGCGACTTCAGCTACGAGCTAGAGCGCACAGATCGGCTGGGCATCATCGGCCCCAACGGCAGCGGCAAATCGACGCTGCTCAATATGATCGCTGGTCGCCTCCAGCCCGACGCTGGCTCCATCACCATTGGCGCGACCATCCACATCGCCTACTACGACCAGACGAGCAGCGAGCTTGATCCAAGCCAGCGCCTGATCGACTACGTTTCCGATGGCGCAGCGGTTATTCGCACACCTGATGGTGGCAGCATCACCGCCGGGCAGATGCTCGAGCGCTTTCTCTTTCCGCCGACGCAGCACTGGTCGCCGATCAGCACACTCTCAGGCGGCGAGCGGCGGCGGCTGTACCTGCTGCGCACGCTGATGCAAAATCCGAATGTGCTGCTGCTCGACGAGCCGTCAAACGACCTTGACGTGCAAACCCTGGCGGTGCTGGAGGAGTTTCTGGAGCAGTTCCCTGGCGCAGTGATCATTGTGTCGCACGATCGCGCCTTTCTCGATAACACCATCGAGCATCTGCTGATCTTCGACGGCGCAGGCAGGATCAGCCGCTTCCCTGGCGGCTACTCGGCCTACCGCGAGGCGCAGGCGGCTGCCGAGGCCGAGGCCAGCCGGGCGCGGGCGGCGACGGAGCCACGGCCACAGCCCGCAGCCACCAGCGAGCGGCCGCGCAAGCTCTCCTTCCGCGAGCAGCGCGAGCTGGCGGCCTTGGAGGCGCAGATCATGGAGCTAGAAGCGGAGAAAGAACGTTTGACCAGCGCGATCAACTCAGCCGGCAGCGACTACACCGTATTTACTGAGCTGACCGCGCAATTTGAGGTGGTGACCAGTGAGCTTGAAACGATCTTTGAGCGTTGGGCTGAACTTGCCGAGCGCGCAGCCGGGTAGACAGCCGTTGATACCCCACACGCCCTACATTCTGTTGATTACACCGAGCGATGCCCTCACCAAGCTGCTCGAAGCACAGGGCTTTCGGGTAACGCTCGTGAGCTCACTGGAGGCTGCGCAGCGCGCCGCTAACACGATTATCCCCGATCTGGTGGTGATCGATCAGCAGCTGCTGGCCGCCGACCCAAGCAGGCTGTTCGAGCTGCGCAAGCACCCAGCGCTGCCGTTTATCCCGATTATCCTATGGGGCGATCAGCCGATCTCGGCGGAGCTCGTTGGCATTGTCGATGGGCTGCTGCGGCGGCAGGCCGATGCGGCCGAGGTGATCAACCAGATCTACCTTGGCCTGAACCTGTCGCAGACGCGCCGTGATCTCGTGCAGCAGAGCCAGCATGTCGAGCTGCTCTACGAGGTCTCCAAGGCCCTGCACCGCTCGCTTGATCTGGAGCAGGTGCTGCAGCAGACGCTGCAGTTGATCAGCGCTGCGCTACGTGCCTCCAAGGCCAGCATGTTTTTGTTTGATCCGGCGGGCCAGGTCTGGCGCACGTTTCTCCTGCGTGATCTGACACAGGCGGCGGCGACGGCGGCGGTCAAGCAGGTGCTTGAGGATGGGCTGGCGGCGCATGCGCTGCGCGAGGGCTGTGTGCAGATCGTGGCCGACACACGCCGCGACCCACGCTGGCGCACGCTTGATCCAGACGAAGACATCGGCTCGGCGCTGGCCCTGCCGCTGCGCGATCATCAGTCGGAGCGCTATCTTGGCGTGATGATCCTGGTGCACCCCGCTCCGCACCACTTCACCGAGACGATTCGCCCGCTGGCGGCGGCGCTGACCGAGCAGCTGGAAGTGGCGCTCTCCAACGCCACCGTCCACACGCGCCTGCGCCAGGCCGAGGAAAGCCGCGAGGCATTTATCCAGATGCTGACCCACGATCTGCGTGCGCCGCTAGCGGGCATGATCAGCTGCTTCGATGCGCTGCTCACCACCAAGCTCGACAGCGATGGCCAGCTGTTCGTTGACCTTGGCTTGCAGGCGGGCAGTGCCCAGCAGCGCCTGATCGACGACTTGCTTGATGTCTATCGGGCCGAGACCGGCGCTATGGTCTTGCACCGGGCCAAGGTGAGCTTGGCAGCGATGCGCGTGGCCGTGCAAGAGCAGATGGGCGCGCGCGCTGTTGACTCCGGCCTACAGCTGATCATCGACCTGCCTGCAGAGCCGCTGGTCTGGCTCGACGAGCACAAGATCGTGCGTGTGCTGGCCAACTTAATCAGCAACAGTATCAAGTGGACCGAGCGCGGCGGGAGCATCACGGTCACTGGCACGGTCACGCCAAGCACGGTGGTGCTGCAGGTTGCCGATACCGGCGTGGGTATCGCACCCGAGGATCGCCCGCACATCTTTGATCGCTTTTACCAGGGCCGTATTCGCGGCTCCGCCCGCGGCACTGGGCTGGGCCTCACATTCTGCCTGCTGGCGGTCCAGGCCCATAGTGGCAAGATTGACATTGATAGCACTGTTGGGATGGGCACGACAGTGACGTTGCAGCTGCCCCGTGAGGAGGATTGAGCTATGGCGCGCAGCCGTTGGCGCATTCTGGTCGCTGATGATGACATGATTTTGCGGCGCACGCTTGTGAGCCAGCTGCTCAGCGATGACTTCGAGGTGATGAGCGCTGCCGATGGCGCTGAGGCGCTGAAGCTGGTCGAGGATACCTGGCCCGATCTGGCGCTGCTGGACCTGATGATGCCGGGCATGACTGGTTTTGAGCTTTCCGAGCGGCTGCGGCGCTACATCGAAATTCCGATCATTATCCTCACCTCGATCTCCGACGAGGCCACCACTGTTGAGGGCCTGGAGAAGTACGCCGACGACTACGTGACCAAGCCTTTTCGCTACGCCGAGCTGCGCGCGCGCATCAACAACCTGCTCGCGAAATCCTACGAGGGTGGTCTGCACCCAGGCGAGCATGTGGTGATCGACGACACACTAGCGATCAACTTCGGCCAACATGCGGCCATTAAGCACGGCGCGTACATCACCCTTGAGCCAATCGAACTGCGGATTTTGTACCTGCTGCTGCAAACGCCAGCAACCCCGGTGCCGACGACGACGCTGCTGCGTAAAGCCTGGGGCTACGGTGAGGAGGGCGACCAGTCGTCGCTGTGGGTGCGCATTCGCTCGCTGCGCCGTAAGCTCGAGGACGACCCCTCGAACCCGACCTACCTTCAGACAGCGCGCGGTATCGGCTACGTCTGGACGGTGCAGCCGCTGCGCGGGCTATGACCGCCCCTCGTAAACTAATTCGTAACTTTTTGCATCTAGGCTGATCAGTAGAGTTCTGTCGAGGTATAGCTATGCAGACGATTCTTCTGATCGATCCTGACTACTGCGCACGTGCGATCATGCGCTACCACCTGCGCCAAGCTGGATTCGCCGTCCATGACCTACCGCAGATCGCCTCGCTAGAGATGGGGCTGTCAGCCTACGCTCCGCACTTAGTGATCATTGACGAGGATGCGAAACAGTACAACGGTCAGCTCATTCGCAGCATCATGCAAGGCCAGGCGCAGGCCATGCCATGGCTGATTTTGACTCATCTGCCGCCGCCGCCGCTGCAAACGTGGATGCGCTGCTTCTACTTGACCAAGCCCGTGATGCGCCTGCGCCTGCTCACAGCGGTCGCTCAGATGCTCGATCATGTGTACGTCGGCATGAATATGCCGACCGTATCCTGAATCTTCTAGCAAATTCTAGGCCATTCTTCACATTCGTGGTACTGATCGTGCCATAAGCGGTACAATATATGTGCCAAGATGTCTGGCGCAGCCTGTTGTATAGAGGGCTGCGCGCGATCAATGCGATGAGTAAGGATTGTGCCTATGGAATTTCAAATTGGCATGTCGCCCGACATGCAGCCGCAACAAACCACCTCGATGAAAGCTTCTCCAGCACTGATCGCACTGAATAATATGCTGGTGCTTTCGACTGTCGAGCTCCAGCACCTTATCCAGCAGGAGCTTGAAGAAAACCCCGCCCTAGAGATGCTCGACGTCGAGCCAGAGGACCTCTGCGAGCGCTGCGGCCGTCCGATGAACGGCGGCGTATGTATTCGCTGTGCCCAAGAGGACCAGCGCCTGGCCGAGGCGGATCGCAGCGATTACTCGGTCGGCGGCGACGACGACGAGTTCGACCCGCTGCTGCTGGTGGCTACTCCGGCCTCGCTGGTCGAGCTGCTGCTGCGCGACCTGCGTGCGGTGCTGCCCGCCGAGGACTTTTTCATCGCCGAGTATCTGGTGGGCTGCTTGGACGAGCAGGGCTTTCTCGACGCGACCACCGGCGATATCGCCGCCACGCTGACCATCGCCGAGGAGCGTGTGATCAGCGTCCTGCTTAAGCTGCAGGAGGTTGCGCCTGTTGGCGTTGGCGCACGCGATGTGCCCGAGTGTTTGTGCTTACAGCTTCGCCGCTTGGCCGAAGAGGGCGTGGTCAACCCCCACGTCGAAACAATTATCACCGAGCACTGGCACGATCTAGGCGAGCACCGCTACGGTGCCATCGCCCAGTGCTTAAATGTTGAATATGACACCGTGGTTGAAGCGCGCGACTTCATCCGGCAGTATCTGCGCCCGTACCCGCTCGCGCCCTCCAACGAAGGCCCCTCCAAGACCAACTACGTGATGCCCGATGTGATTATTCGCGAGGTCGAGGGCCAGCTAGAGGCCGAGGTGCTGATGTCCGAGCGCTCATTCCTGCAGATCAACCCGCTCTATCAGACGCTCGCGCGTCAGTCGAGCAAGGGCGATGCGGCGATCTCGCCATCGGAGCGCGATCATCTGAGCCAGTATGTTTCGCGTGCGCAGATGTTCTTGACCAACATTCGCCAGCGCCGCGAGACGATCCGCCGCATCACTCAGTACCTGATCGAAAACCAGGAGGAGTTTTTGCGCTATGGTGTGCGCCATCTGCGGCCGATGACCCGCGCCGAGGTGGCCGAGGGCATCGGCGTGCACGAGTCCACGGTGAGTCGCGCCACCGCCAACAAGTATGTGCAGCTGCCCAACCGCTCGGTGATTCCCTTCAGCCACTTCTTTACTGCGTCGCTCAACGTGAAGGATGTGCTTCAGGAGCTGGTCGATAACGAGAAAACGCCGCTGACCGACCAAGAGCTGGTGGAGCTGCTGTCCGAGCGCGGCTTCGAGGTAGCGCGCCGCACGGTGGCGAAGTACCGCAACCAGATGAATATTCTGCCATCGACGTTGCGCTAGCCGAGGTCTAACTCTTGCAACCACGAGTACAGCGAACACTGATCTGGATTATAAGTGCTCTCATCGCGCTGCTGGCTGCACGCGGTGTACTTTTGTTGATGGCAGCCGATCCACTGCATCCGTTTGTGCGCGCGATCACCTGGCTCACGCAGCCGCTCGTCTGGCCGCTGGCGTGGCTGGATCGGTCGCAGCCGCAGACGGGCGTGCGCTTCGAGCGCGCGCCGTGGCTGATCATCCTTGATCTGCTGCTGCTGAGCGCCTGCCTCAACTATATTTGGCGTCGAAAGGAGCGTGCCCGTGGGTGATGTGCTGCGTGTGATTGCGATTATTATTGGCATAGCGGCCGTGGGGGCTGTGCTGGCGATGGCGTTCTTGTACTATCGCCTGCGCCGCCTGAACATCCCGGCCAACGCATCGTTTAGCGAGACGCTGCTGCGCACGCCGCTGAGCGTGGTGCTGGCGCTTGATCTGTTGGACCTGGGCTTTGACTTCCTCTCTGCGCCGATCTCGTGGTGGCTGCTGGGGCGCGTGCATCTGGAGGCGCTGCGCCGCGTGACGGTGGCCGAGGCGCTGATCCCGGGCACGCAGTTTATTCCGACGCTGACGGCGAGCTGGGTGGTGGTGCGCATCATGCATAGCCAGCCGGAGCGAACAATCGAACAGTAGCCAACGCGGCTGTGGAAGCGAGGAGCACATATGTCGATGGTCGTCATTATGAACCCTGCCGCTGGCAGCGCCGAGGAAGGCGCGGAGCTGCGCGAGGTGCTAGAGCCAATGGGCGAGATCACGCTCTATCTGACCAAGCAGCGTGATGATGCGCGGCGCATGGCTGCTCAGGCGGCGCAAGATGGGGCGACGTGTGTTGTGGCCGCTGGCGGCGATGGCACAATCAACGAGGTGCTCAATGGCCTGATGAGTGTTGAGCAGCGCCCGCAGCTGGGCGTGATCCCGCTGGGCACCGGCAACGATCTGGCGCGCACGCTCGCGCTGCCCACCGAGCCGCTGGCCGCCTTTGAGCTGGTGCAGCACGGCCATGCCCGTCAGCTTGATGTGATTCGCATCGGCACGCCTGCCAAGCAGCACTATGCGCTGAATGTGGCCGCCGGCGGCTTCAGCGGCACCGTCGATGAGGTGCTCAGCGAGGAGCTGAAAGCCACCTGGGGGCCGCTGGCCTACCTGCGCGGGGCCGTTGAGGCGCTGCCCGACCTGACCAACTATCGCACCGTGATCACCTACGACGATGGCGCGCCAGAGGTGCTCGACGCGCTCAATGTGATCATCGCCAACGGGCGCACGGCCGCTGGCGGCATCCAGGTGGCCCCCGCCGCGAATCCAGAGGATGGCCTGCTCGATGTGGTGATTGTGGGCTATGCCCCGATCACTGCCCTGCTGGGCGCAGCGGCGCGACTATTGCTGACCAATAACTACCTCAACAGCGATGTTGTGTCGCTACGGCGGGCGCGGCAGGTCAAGATTACAGCGGAGCCGGGCATCTGGTTCAATGCCGATGGCGAGCTGCTGACCAACGAGCCGATGGAGTTCACCGTGCTGCCACAGGCGCTCGCGGTGGTGGTTGGCCCCGACTACAGCGCCGCAGGCGTGCCAGCGGAGCCGCTTGAGCCAAAGGAGAGCAACAATGACTGACCAAACGAATAACCAACCCCTCGACGAGCAGCTCGATGAGCTGGCCGGCTATCGCCCAGAGAACGATCAGGGCCTTGGCGTTATGGAGGAGTCCGATGTGGAGCACACCGGCAACTTCAACAACACCGATGTCTATCAGGGCGAGACCGACGATTCGCTCGACCTGGAGGTCGATGAGGAGAGCCTGGACTTGCTGATCTCATCCAATATGCGCGAGGGCGAGACCAACGATGTGATGCAGGCCGTCCAAGAGGGCCTGACCTACGTGCCTGATATCGACCCGCCTGTGCGCTCCAACAACGACTCGCCAGATGGCGACGAGGTGGACGTGGTCAACGGCTTCGCCCTCGACGCGGCAGAGCCAGGCAACGAGCGCGGCGCATCGCTGGCTGAGCAGGTGCACGTGCGCTTGCTCCACGACTCGGCCTCCGCCGAGCTAGCGCATATGATTCGCGTGCGCCAGCTCCCCGGCGGCGTCATCGAGCTAAGCGGCCCCATTCGTGACCTCACCGACGAAGAGCTGCTGCTGAGCGTCGCTGGCGAGATCGAGGGCGTGAACGAGGTGATCAGCCACCTGCAGCTGGCTACGGGCTAGCCGCCGCGTATGCACCACCGGAGGGGCTACCACCTTCTGGTGGTGCGCTGTATCTTTCGCGCCCCTGTGGCTATTTGACAGTCCTAGCGCCCACTGCTATACTCGCCGCGCTGTGCAACACAGCTTGACGAATTCCATACCATCTCAGCGCCGTCAACATCGAACGTTTCCGGCGTCTCTTTTTTTGTCTATGCACCAAACAGAACATACCGCGCTCCGGCTTGGCTGGCGGCTGCGTTTTTCGAGTGCTGCGCTCAAGCTGCTGCTTAGCGGGCTATGGCTGCTCATCGGGGTTATATTGCTCGGATGGCCGGATACCGCGGCGGGCTTTGGTTGGCTCGGGCGGCATGCTGGCATGCTCGCGCGGCTAAGCTGGGCTGTGATTGGTATGTACCTGTTGCCGGGTCTTGCGCTGCTGCGCTGGTGCTATCCTGCGCACTGGCTCACGCGGGCCGAGCAGGTGGCGCTGGCGCTGGGCATTGGGGCCGGGCTGCCGCCGCTGCTGCTGGAGCTGGCCCATCTGCTGCACATCCCATGGAGCGGCTGGACGACATGGGGCTACGCTGGTCTGGCGGCGCTGGCTTGGCTGTGGCCACAGGATGGTGCGGGCTGGCGCTCGCAGTTTGCAGCGCGTCTGCGCCCGCTTGGCTGGCACGGCACGCTGCTGATTGGGCTAACAGCTATGGCCGTGCTGGTGCGCCTTTATGCTGTGCGCGCTATGCCTGTGGGCGCTTGGGGCGACTCGGTGCACCACACGCTGCTGGCTAAGCTGCTGGTTGAAAAGCATGGTCTGTTCTCCTCGTGGCAGCCGTATGTGCCGCTCGCCTCGCTCAACTACCACTTTGGCTTCCATAGCAACGCCGCATTTCTGCACTGGCTCACTGGCATCTCGGTGGAGCAGAGCGTGCTGCTGGTCGGGCAGCTGCTCAACGCTTGGTCGGCGGCGCTGGCCTATGCGCTGACGGTGCGCCTCAGCGGCCTGCGCATAGCTGGGCTGTGGGCTATGGCGCTGACTGCATTTGTCAACATCCAGCCAGCCTTCTATGTGAACTGGGGCCGCTACACGCAGCTTACCGGCCAGGTGGTGCTGGTGGCGGTGCTGATCACCTGGATGCTGGCGATCGAGCACTCGACGTGGCGCTGGCGCACGCTGCTGCCGGCGATCATCACCAGCACCGGCCTGTTTCTGTCGCACTACTTGGTTACCATCTGGGCGGCGGTGTTTTTGAGCGCCTATCTGCTGGTGGTCGTGGCGGTCTATCCGCGCTGGTCGATGCTCAAGCAGGTGGTGGGACGCAGCGCCCTGATCGGCGTGGGCGTCGGGCTGCTAAGCCTGCCGTGGATGCTCAACCTGCTGGCAGTCAAGCGCGTGCTGAAGCTGGCCAACGGCATTGTCTCCGGTCGCTCGGCGACGGTGGCAGAGAACGCGGCGCTGGCGGCGCTGGCTCCAGCCTATCTCAAAAGCTGGATGATCGCGCTGATGGCGCTGGGTCTGCTGATTGCGCTCGGCCAGCGCCGCTGGCGCATGCTGCTGTGTGGTTTATGGACGCTGCTGCTGCTGCTGCTGGTGATTCCATTTGTGCTGGGCCTGCCGCTGGCCGGTCTGGTTACAGGCTTTGCCGCCAACATCGGCATCTATGTGGTGGCGATCCCGCTGGCAGGCTACGCGCTCGGCGCGCTGATCGATATCCTGGCCACCCAGATCCTGCCGCCGCTGCTGGCCTGGCGCTATAAGCTGATCGGGCCACGCTGGATTGGCGGCACGCTGTATGGGCTGGCTAGCGCCCTGCTGATTGCGGTAAGCCTTTGGGGGCTGAGCTGGCAGCGCCACATTGTCGATCCAATGTTCGAGCTGTTCACGCCTGCCGATGCTGTGGCGATGGACTGGATCAACGCCAATACTGCGCCAGACGCGACGTTCTTGGTTACAATGCTGCCGGCCTATGCTGGCAATGTGTTTGTCGGCGACGATGGTGGCTGGTGGATACCGTACTTCACCAAGCGCAAAACAACCGTGCCGCCCCTGATCTACGGCAGCGAGGTTGCAGAGGACCCCACCTACTTCCAGCAGGTCAATGCGCTGGGCAATGCGCTCAAAACGCACCCGCTGCCCACGCCAGAGGGCATCCAGATCGCCCTTGACGCCGGCATCGACTACATCTATGTTGGGCCGCACATCCGCCCCAACACCGACTATCTGCGCCACGACTATCAGGCGATGCGCTATATGCCCGAGCAGTTTCCGATTGTCTACGAGCGTGATGGCGTGGTGATTTATCAGCTGAGGCCAGGTTCGTGAAAATATGTGTCGTTGGACCAACCTACCCCTATCGCGGCGGCATCGCGCACTACACCACGCTCTTGGTGCGCCACCTACGGGCCGCGCAGCATACCACACGCTTCTATTCGTATACGCGCCAGTATCCGCGCTGGCTCTTTCCCGGCAAAACCGACAAAGACCCGAGCGCCACGCCGCTGCGCGAGGACTGCGAGTATGTGCTTGATCCGACCAATCCGCTGACCTGGTGGCGCTTGTGCCGCCGTATTCGCGCCGATAATCCCGATATTGTCCTGCTCCAGTGGTGGGTGCCGTACTGGACGCCCTCGCTGACCATGATCTCGCGCTGGCTGAAGAAGCACACCCGCGCCCGTATCGTATACATTTGTCATAACGTTGTGCCGCACGACGGCGGTGGCTTTCTGGATCGGCGCTTTGCCATGACGGTGCTGCGCTCTGGCGATGCCTTTATTGTACACAGCGAGCAGGACCTGCACCGCCTGCACGCCCTGCTGCCCGGCGTCCAAGCCTATCGCACGCAGCTGCCAACCTATGCCGCCCTGGCCGAGCGCGGCGATACAACCGCCAGCGAGCGCATTCGCCAGCAGCTGGGCATCGCCCCGGATGTGGCCGTGATTATGTTCTTTGGCTTTGTGCGCCCCTACAAGGGCCTGGAGTATTTGATCCAGGCGATGCCGCTCGTGCTGCGCCAGCGCAAGGCGCACCTGATCGTGGTTGGCGAGTTTTGGACCTCGCCGGAGTTCTACGAGCGCTATGCGCGCGAGTACGGCGTGGCCGATGCAGTCACCTTGATCAATCGCTACGTGCCCAACGAGGAGCTTGGCCCGTTTTTCGAGCTGGCCGATGTCGTTGTGCTGCCGTATATCTCCGCCACGCAGAGCGCCGTGGTTCAGCTGGCCTACGGCTTCGGCATGCCGGTGATCACCACCCGCGTCGGCGGCCTGCACGAGGTTGTGCACGATGGCGTCAGCGGCTTAGTTGTGCCACCTCAAGATGAGCAGGCGCTGGCCGCCGCGATCGAGCGCTACTTCGCCGAGAACTTGGCACCAGCCTTCCGCGCCGCTATTCGTGAGCAGCAGCAGCAGCAGTTTTTTGGCTGGCAGGCGCTGGTTGCGCTGCTGGAGCAGATTAATCAGACGGTTAAACGATCATGAGCAAGCTTTCTCCCTTCGCACTGCTGGCGGGCCAAGTGATGCGCGCCGCAAGCTGGGCCTTCCACGATGTTGCCTGGACGATGCGCGCTGGTCTCGCCCGTGGGCTGCGTCGCCGCTTCGGGCCGGGCCTGCGCCCGCGTACCCGCCGCCTTACACCAGAAGAGCAGTTTCTGACCGCCCTCGATCTCAATGGCGCAACCGTCTTTGATGTCGGCGGCTACATCGGGCTGTACACGCTGTTCTTCGCCCGCGCTGTCGGGCCACAGGGCCGTGTTATCACCTGCGAGCCAAACCCGCGCAATGTGGCCGAGCTGCGCAAGAATGTGCAGCTCAATCACTTCAGCAATGTTGAGATTATTCCGGTCGGCGTTGGCGCTGCGGCTGGCGTGGCCCACTTTCAGCTCGATGCAGTCTCGCCGGCGCGCGGGCGCGTGGTTGCTGCCGCTGATGGCGCTGATCTCACTGTGCCGCTGGCGTCGCTGGATGCGCTGCTGCTGGAGCACACGCTGCCGCCGCCTGACTTCATCAAAGTCGATGTCGAGGGCCTGGAGCTGGATGTGATCAAAGGCGCGGCCAAGCTGCTGGCGGCGCACACGCCCGAGCTATTTATCGAGCTGCACGGGTCGATCAACGCCGAGCTGGTCGAGCGCCTGCGCGCCTATGGCTATACGCTGTACCACGTGGAGGCGGCCGCCGATCTGACGAGCGGGGCCTTGCCCAACACGCTCAACGGCCATATCTTTGCCACGCTCCCGCAGCGGCGCAACTGGGCACACCGCCGAGGTGCAGCATGAGCGCGCCCACAGTAGCGGTCGTCATCCTCAACTGGAACCTGCCCGACGACACCAACACATGCGTTGACTCGGTGCTGCGCTCGGACTACCCACATGTGCTGACGGTGGTTGTCGACAACGGCTCGACGCCAGAGAATATCGCCCGCCTGCGCACCAGCGAGCAGGGCGCAGAGCTGGTGCGCAACGAGCAGAATCTGGGCTTCGCCGAGGGCTGCAACGTCGGCGTGCGCTATGCGCTAGAGCACGGCGCTGACTATGTGCTGCTGATCAACAACGACACCACCATCGCCGAGGACATGATCTCGCGGCTGATGGCGGTGGCGCAGGCCAACCCTCAGCTTGGCGTCATTGGGCCGCTGATCTTCTACGCCAGCGCGCCAGAGCAGGTCTGGTTTGGCGGGCAGCGCTTCTGGCGGCAGCTGTATATGGTGCGGCGTGACTTCGACCCGCGCAAGGAGCGCCAGCCGGTCGTCGATGTGGATTTCATCAGCGGCTGCGGCCTGCTGGCCCCGCGCGCAGTCTGGGAGCAGGTCGGCCTGCTGTCGCGCGACTACTTCATGTACTACGAGGACCTTGACTTTTGCGTGCGCGTCAAGCGCCATGGCTATCGGCTGGCCTGCGTGCCTGCGGCCAAGATGTGGCACGCGGTCTCGGCCAGCAGCGGCGGCAGCGAGTCGCCGGCCAAGCAGCGCATGCAGATCAAAAGCAGCCTGATTTTTTACAATCGGCACACCCGTGGGCTGTGGTGGCTGGTGAATATCGCCCTGCGCTTTGGCTATGCGGGCTTTAATCTGCTCAAGTATGTGTGGAAGCGCCGCCTCAGCTGGGCGGTGGTGCGTGCGTTTGTGGCCGGCCTGTGGGACTGGCGCAAGGAGCGCGCCTAGGCCAAGTGGGCAGCGCTGGGCTGGGATCGCGTGCTCGGCTCAAGCAGCATAGATGGGCACCCGTGCCTTTTGGGGTCGTTGCGCTCCTGCTCGCCTGCCAGCGCTGCGCGCTCAAGGATATATGGAGAACAACGGCCAGCGCTGTCAATCGACGATAGCGCTGGCCGTTATGCTTTACAGCGTGGTGGGCGACTGCTGCTCATACGTGGCGCAGCTGTGGATGCGCGCTTGATTGCCGCTACGGCGTGATCTGCACGATCTGCCACTGGCCGCTGGTTTGGCTAACCTCGAAGGTGCGGCTCTCGTCACCGGCGGCGAAGTGCAGGCGTACCTCAATGAGGGCCGCATCAGGGCTGCTGCTGATCTCGCGCACATTGAACGAGCGCGGCATATTCTGGATGCCGACCAGGGCGGGCAGCGGTGTGCCAGCCTGTACCTGCTGGCGCAGCTCGTCGCTCAAGTAGAGCGCAGCATCGGCATCAACGCTCAGCGCCTGGAGAAAGCGCTGCACCACCTGCGTTGGCTCGGCGGGATAGTCGAGCTGTCCAGACGGCGGGTTGGTCAGCGTCGTATGGATTGAGGCAATCTGCCAGATGCCAACATCTTGCAGGCGCAGGTCAAAGAAGCGCTCGACGCCATCGTCACTGAAGTAGAGCGTGGCCTGCGTGTGGGCGGCATCGGCGGGCTTGATGCTCGCCGGCTGCACGGTAAACCACTCGTAGATATGTTGCACGCCGAGCAGCTGCGCCACCGGCGTGCCGTCTTGGATCTGGCTTTGCAGATCGGGCGCAAGATACTTCAGGCTGTGCTGGCCGCTGGTGTCGATCTGCAGCGATGTCAGGAACGACTGCACCACGCTCTGCGGGTCGGTGGGATAATCGCGCAGTGCTGGCGCTGCTGGCGGCGCGGTTGCCGCGCTCGTGCTGGCGGGGCCAGGCGGCGCAGGCGCTTGTATCTCCACTGTTGGCTGGCTGGCTGGCTGCGCGCCACAGCCGCCGAGCAGCACGCCAAACAGCAGCAACAGAATTCCTCGCTTCATGATTCCTCCGTTGGTTAAACAAAACTACCCTGCTCATCAGCCTCAGCGAGCAGAGACCTTGCCGCTGGCGCTAGAGAAGGGCAGTTGGTGTGTGATGGTCTATCTCTATTGTAAAGAGTTTAGCGGCAGGCCAACCTTACAAACGGATGACGTTTTGCTCGCAACAATCTGAGATGCTGACACTGTGGCACGCCCAGCGGCGGCTCAACCACGGCGCAGCCATCCACACGCTGCGCGTAGTGCTGGGGCCGCGCCCTGGCGGTTGGTGGCTGAGCTGGCGACCCTGAGCCACGCCCAGCCGTAGCTCAACCACGGCGGAGTCATTCACATGCTGCGGCTGGTGCGG
>JABXJS010000113.1 GCA_013538855.1 Herpetosiphonaceae bacterium | reverse complement strand
TCGCACCAGGGACACGCCTGCGCCACCCCGCCCTGCGCCATCAGCGTGCGGGACGCCGCCTGCGCCTGCGCCTGCGCGCACGGGCCTGCGCTCACCCACCAGCGCGCCTTCAACAAGCACCGCTCACGCCAGCAGCGCACCAGCGGCGGAGCGGCGGCATGGGACTAAAGCTGCTCCAGCGCGGCGATGAGGCGATCGATCTCGGCGCGGGTGTTGTAGTGCGCCAGGCCCACGCGCACCATGCCGCCGGAGTCAAGCAGACCCAGCCGCTCCACCAGCGCCAGCGCGTAGTAGTGGCCGCTCCACACATTGATGCCAGCCTGCGCCAAGTGCTGCGCCACAGCGTCGGGATGCACGCGGCTGTGGCGGAACGCGACGGTGGGCACGCGCTCGTCCAGGCGCGCCGGATCGGTGATGCCGTAGATGGTCAGCTCTGGCAGCGCACCGAGGCGCTCCAGCAGATAGGCGCACAGTGTGCGCTCGTAGTCGGCAATGGCATGCATGGCCATGAGCAGCGACTCGCGCTGGCCGTCGGCCTCCGCGACGCGCTCATAGTACTGTTCGGCGAAGCTAATGCCAATGCCGCCGAGGTACTCCAAGGCCCCGATGATGCCGGCCTGGCCCTCGTGGTTTTGCGTGCCGGTCTCCCAGCGCCAGGGCAGATCATCGCTGGCCGGGCGGACCTTGTAGGGCGTGAGGCGCTGGAGGTGCTCACGGCGGCCCCAGAGCACGCCGACGTGCGGCCCAAAAAACTTATAGGCCGAGCAGGCCAGAAAGTCTGCGCCGAGCGCGTGCACAGCGCAGGGCACGTGCGGCACCGCCTGCACCGCATCGACGAAGCACAGCGCGCCGACGCTGTGGGCCATCTCGGCCACGCGGCGCACATCGGTGAGCGTGCCGACAGCGTTGGCGGCCCAGCCAACCGCAACGAGGCGCGTGCGCGGGCTGAGCTTGCGTGCCAGATCATCGAAATCTAGCGTGCAGTCGGCGGGGTTGATATCGACCTGGAGGACCGTAGCGCCGACATCGGCGGCGGCCATGCGCCAGGGCGTGATATTAGCATCGTGGTCAAGGGTGGTGACAATAATCTCAGCGCCAGGCTGCCACTCGCGGGCCAGCGAGCGGCTGAGCGCAAACGTCAGCGAGGTCATATTGGCCCCGAGCACAATCTCAGCGGGCTGGCCGCCGAGCAGCGCGGCGAGGCCAGCGTGCGCGCCATCGACAACGCTGTCGGTGCGCTGGCTGGTGGCAAAGGCCCCGTGCACATTGGCCATCGAGCGCCGCAGATACGTGCTCATATGCTCGATCACCTGCTGCGGCACCTGCGTACCGCCAGGATTATCGAAGAAGATCAGCGGCTGGCCCTGGTGCGACAGCTCGAGGGCCGGAAAGTGCGTGCGAAAAGGAGCGAGATCAATCATACAACTACCTCATCAACTAGCAGTCTGTGCAAAGCTTCACCATGTGGTATGATAGCCGAACGAAACGAGCGACGCAGCTCAAAGCAATGGCGCTACAAAACCAATCACAGCTTTGGAGGTTCTTATGCGCCTGCTTATTGTCCGCCATGGTGAGAGCGAATGGAACAAGATCGGCCGCTACCAAGGCCAAGAGGATGCGCCGCTGAGTGAGCTAGGCCAGCAGCAAGCCCAAGCCCTGGCCCGGCGTCTGAGAAACGAGCACCTCGACGCGATCTACTCTAGCCCGCTGCAGCGGGCCGCCAACACCGCCCGCGCCATCGCCGAGCTACACCCCGATGTCCCGTTCCACACCGACGCCGCCCTGCTGGAGATCCACCATGGCGACTGGCAAGGATTGTACAACGAGGACGTGCGCAAGCAGTACAGCGCCGCGCTGCAAGAGTGGAAAGAGCATCCCACGCGTGCCCAGATGCCCAACGGCGAAAGCTTCAGCAATATTCTCAAGCGCGTGCTCGACTTCAAAGAGGCGCTCGAGCGCGACCATGCCAACGAGACCGTGCTGGTCTCCACGCACGACGTGGTGGTGAAGATACTGGTTGCCGACGCGCTGGGCATGAACATGGACCGGATCAACCGCATCTGGGTGACCAACGCGTCGATCAGCGTGGTCGAGTATGGCAGCGAGCTGCCGTACCTGGTCAGCCTCAGCGAAGCCTGTCACCTGGGCACGCTGGCCTCGACGCGCGAGTCGCAGGCGCTCTAGGTGCGTGTGGCGCGCAGCAAGCGTTTGCTTGCTGCGCGCCGCTGCTTTTAGCTGTCTTTAAAAGACGGCATACTGGAGCGCGCTCATGCGCTCGTCGCTCTCGGCGTCGATGTTGATCGGGCGGATATAGCCGCGCAGATACAAGTACTCGACGTGCGCGCCAACCTGCTCGACGGCCAGCAGCACATCGTAGCCCTGCACCCGTGGATGGATGAGCGCGGTCAGCTCGGCGACCGTGCGTGGTGCCATCTTGAGCAGCGTAAGGATCTGATCGAGCTTGCGCTGGTGCGAGGCGTAGAGCGCAGCAATGCGCTCGGCCAGGTTGGTGATCGGCTGCTCGTGGCCGCCGAGCGTCAGCTCAATGCCTTGTAGGCGCTTGATCGCGCGCAGGCCGCGGTTGTAGGCTTCCAGCCCCGTGTTGGGAGTAATCGTCTCGGGAGCAAGGTGGGGCGAGGTGCGCGCCAAGATATGGTCGGCGCTGAACAGCACCTCGTCCATGCGCAAACAAATTTGGCCGGGGCAATGACCAGGCGTGTGGATGACCTCGAGCAGGCCATCGATGAGGGTGCCATCCTCGACCGTCGCCTCAACCGGCAGAGCATGAAACTGGTCTTTATTCCACAGATACATCTGCATCAAGCGCTGCTGCTCAGCAGGATCGACGCCAGCGCGCTGCAGAAACAAGTGCAGCGACTTCGCCGCCATCAGCAGGCGATTCTCGAAGTTCGTCAGCACACGGCGATCAAGCGGGTGCATTGTGATGGGGGCCTGCGTATGCTGGCGCAGCATCTGCACACCGCCGAAGTGGTCGATGTGGGCGTGGGTGATAATAATGCGCGTGAGATCGGCCAGTGCCAGCCGCTCGCCCCAGGTGGATTGCAGCTCGGCCCAGCCAGCCAGCAGGTGCTCGTTGGAGTTGCCAAGGCCAGAGCCGGCATCAATTAAGGTCGCCACGCCATTGCCAACCAAGACATAAGCGTTGCCCCAAAAGTGCGGAAACACCTCGATAGGCAAGGTGTAGACTCGCACGCCATTCTGCGCGATATAGCGCGTTACTGCTGCTTTCATCGTTCCTCCTCAACAGCCAGGCGACGTGAGGCCCCCATGGTACAACATCAGCGCCGAAGTTTCGTGGTATGATGCACCTACAACCCGAGAAAACCTGAAAAACCGAGGCGACCATGCTAGAACTACAAGTTGGCGTAGCCAAAGTTGGCAAGTACGCCACCCCTGAAAGCGGGGACACCTTAGAGATGATCGAACGCCCTCATGGGGGGTTTTCTTTTGTACTGGCCGATGGGCAGGGCAGCGGTCGTGGAGCCAAAACATTAAGCAACCTGGTCACCACCAGGGCCATCTCCATGCTCAAAGACGGGGCGCGCGATGGAGCCGTCGCACGCGCTGTTCACGACTATCTGTATGCCTACCGCCACGGCCAGGTCTCCGCAACGCTCAATATTCTGTCCGTTGACTTAACCACTCGCAGCGTGCTCGTATCACGCAACAATCCATGTCCATTTTATGTCATCGATGAACATGGCATGACCACGTACAACGAACCATCAACGCCGATTGGCCTGTACCCGATGACCAAGCCGCTGATCACGCAGGTCGAGCTGCGCCCGTACGTGTATGTGATCGTCTTCACCGACGGCATCCTGCGCGCTGGCAGCCGCTACAACGAGGGCATCGAGCTAGAGAACTACCTGGGCAACTTTAACGTGCGCGAGGGCAAAACGGCGCAGCAGGTAACCGACGAGCTGCTCAAGCGCGCCATGGAGCTGGATCGCAACCGCCCCAACGATGACATGAGCGTCATCGTCATGGCAGCCCTGCCCATCGACCAGGAATCAAAAATCCGCCGTATGACGGTCTGCTTCCCGGTTGACCGCGCCTAAACAGAGCTGGAGACTGTATGGACGACGTGATCATAGTCGGCCCATGCTCAGCCGGAAAATCAACATTAACACGCGCCCTGCGCCAGCATGGGTATCAGGTGCGGCTGGTAGCGCAAGAGCACTCTGGGGTGCCGAATCTCTGGCGAAGGCTACCAGCCCGAGCGCTGATCTACCTTGATGTTGATCTTGAACATATCCATCAACGTGGCCGATCCATGTTCAATGCATGGATCTTGAGCCAACAGCGCGAACGCCTACGCACCGCCCGCGCAGCCGCCGATCTCTATGTCGATACCAACCCGTTGGCTGTTCCCGAGGTACTGCAAACTGTGCTCGACTTTCTTAATCTGGCCCACATCACTCCATCGCATGAATCCGCAAACTAATACCAATTGCCCTTGGAGCGGGTGCAGTGTTCCACCCTGCCGGGGGCTTGGGGCTGCGCCCCAAACCGCCGCGCATTGTAGCGTATGCACCGTAAATTGGTATAAGCTGTGTTGGCGCGCAAGGAGGTATGTGTGCGTCTGACGACCAGCTGGAGCCAACCAGCGCGGCGCAACCTCGACTGGCTGGTTGGCGCGCTCGTTGCGCTCGTGATCCTACTCGCAGCGGC
>JABXJS010000112.1 GCA_013538855.1 Herpetosiphonaceae bacterium | reverse complement strand
ATGCCGTAACGGCCATCTACGGCATGGTTCGGGCTATCCCGCTCGCACCGTACCGACCCTACACGCCACCCGAGCCAATCCTGTGATCTACTGATATTGCTCCTCAGGTATACGTGAGAGATAGTTCTTATTCATTGTAGCAGCCTTCTCCGGCTATGAATATGAGGGGAGTGCTAAAATCCAAAAACACACCTAGGCGTGCGCCTAGGTGTGTTGAGCAGGAGAGGAATGGATCAAGCCGCCATAGCGGGGGGATTCGCCTGCGCATTGCGCACGGCCTCCGCCACCTCAATCCAACCTTCGATCGTACTCGGTTTGCGATCCCGAGTGCCTAAATATTTTTGAACAGCGCTCCACGATGTGCCGCCAATGACGTCGCTATAGCGGGCAAAGAAGCGCTTCTCGGCCTCGGCGGGGCTGATTGGGCGGTTAGAGCGCTCGCTGGCTGGTGCGCCAAAAGCCTCTTCAAGCGCCAGCTCCGGATAGAGCGTACCCAGCTTGGCCTGGTATAGCTGGCCCATCTGCAAGTGCATCGGGCGCGGCGGCTTAATGATCGGGCGGATCGAGCGCTCGTCGCCATCGCGCTCCACCAGCAGGATGGCATCGGCCTCATAGGTGATGTTCTCATCGGCGAGCACGCGTAGCCCGATATCCTCGCGCGAGTGGTCGTCGCCTTGGTACTTGCGGGCGAGATGGCCAATGATAATAACGTGGAATCCAGCTTGCTTAAGCTCCGTCAGGCCAGTGTAAATTGTTTGGAGGTTGCGGTTGAACGATGCGTACTCGTCGAAATCGATGTCAACCTTGCGGTTAATCTCCGCACCAGCCCGCTGCTGCGCGTGGGCGCGCATCGCTTGGAAAATCTTTGAGATTGAGTCGAGGACCACGGTGTCGCCAGGCTTGCCATGGCTTTTGATTTCTTCCATCGCTTGCAGCAGTGTGTTGAGTGAGAGGGTTTGAACTGCTTGGATGCTCTTGTGGACGCCAGGCTTGCCAAGGAGGTTCTTGGCCGCACCCTCGGTGTCGAGAATCCAGACGGTGCCGTTGCGGCGAGAGCTTGCCGCTAAGTGCGATTTACCCGCTCCAGCCAAGCCTGTGAGAATAAACAGGCTCCCTGTGATCAATTCATCTAGCGGCTGAAACATCGTCCATTCCTTTCTGTGGGCCTGCTCGGGCCATGTACTCGGTTACCCATAGGCTTGCGCCTGGTATGTAGCTCAACCATACGCACTATAGCACAAATGTTCTTTTTCTGTCAAGCATTATTTCAACGTATCCTACTTTATAGCAATTCACCCTGGAGCAGGTGCAGGGTGCAACCCGGCCGGGGGCGTGGTGCTGCGCCCCAAACTGCCGCGCATTGCAGCGTATCCAACGTGAATTGATAGTAGCCATGAACATCCCACAGTTTGGGTAAAAAACTGCCCGCTAGTGTTGGGCCTCATCGTACATTGGTGCTACAGGCTAGGGAATGTTGACACCGCGTGCGGCATTGAAGAGCTGATACCACTCCTCACGAGTAAGCGTCAGCTGGTCGGCCTCGGCGCAGGCAGCGATGCGCTGTGGGTTGGTGGTGCCGATGATCGGCTGCACTGGGCCAGGGTAGCGCATCAGCCAAGCGAGCTGGACCGCCTCGACGCTACACGCCTTGGCGCTTGCCAGTGCGCTGATTAGCCCAGCGGTCGCTCGCTCGACCACAGATGCTGTTTCCGCTGGCGCGCTCAGCCGACCGCCAGCTAGCGGCGACCACGCTTGCACCAGGATGGCGTTTAATCGACAGTACTCCAACACACCATCGGCGGCAGTGTACTCTAGGCCGCGCCGATTGGCATCAACGCCGGCGCTCAGCGCGCCCACATGCAGCAGGCTTAGCTCGATCTGATTGATCTCCAGCGGCTGATCAACCGCCCGCCGCAGCAGCTCGATCTGGCCAGGCGTGTGGTTGCTGACGCCAAACGCACGCACCTTGCCGTGTGTGTGCAGGTGATCAAATGCACGCGCTACCTCTGTTGGCTCCATCAGCGGATCGGGTCGATGCAGCAGCAGTATATCCAGCCGATCAGTCTGCAGACGGTCGAGGCTCGCTTCGACCGAGGCGACGATGTGGTCATAGCTGAAGTCGTAGCGTGGCGGCATGCCCGGCGTCGGCTCATCGGCAAGCCGAATGCCACACTTCGACTGGAGCACGATCTGATCGCGCAGGTGCGGCTGCGCCTTGAGAATCTGGCCAAAGATCGCCTCGGATTTGCCCCGGCCGTAGATATCAGCGTGATCAAACAGCGTGATACCGTGCTCCAACGCCGTCTGGACCGCGCGCTCGGCCTGCGCACGATCGGCAGCAGTCCAAGTCGCAGCATTCCACGCGCCGCCGATGTTCATACAGCCGTAGCCAAGCGCCGACAGCGCAATACCACTCTGCGAAAGGGTCAATGTCTTCACAACTACTCCTGTTCACTAAGGCACATCAGCATAGGCGCAGTGTACTACGACAGCCACCGACAACCAAAAACGCCACGGAGTGTGACGTTTTTGGGCGGTGCAGGCGGGCGCTTGGTACTACTGCTCGGGCTGCTCACGCTGCTGACGGGACGCTGCGCTCTGGTCATGCGCAGGCTGGCTGTCGGACGGCGGCTCAAGCGCCGCCTCACCGGAGCCTGCGGCGCGTGCCTTATCCACTGTCAACGGCGGCTCGTGATCGTAGACCGAGCTGAGCAGCATATCGAGGGCGTCGTTCTCACGGGCGAGCTGCACCGCTTTATGGGTGATGATCTCGCCGGTGTTGAGGATCACTTGATCCTGTCGATCAAGAATCACTCGGTTCACCGGCCGTCCCAGAGCGTGCTCGATGCGCTTTGCTTGCGTCTGCTCAGCCGCACGCTCACGCCAGTCAGAGAACGTCTCCTTGAGCGAATCCCAAGCGCTGCTCGCCTCGTCCTTGACGGTTTGGGTCCCAGCAGCCAGCCGATCACGGTACGCATCGGTTTTGTCGGCTGATTTGAGCAGCCCAACCGAGCGCAGCAGCGCTCGCTCTTTGTGCCACTGTTGGGCGCGGGCGATCTGGCGCTGGGTGACGATCTGACCAGCAGCAACCACATAGTGGCCGGTATCTGTGCGCACCGCTTCATCGGCAACACGGCCTACAGCATCAGCGAGCGCTGGCGTGCTGCTGGTGGCTGGCGCAGTGCCGGTGGCTGCATAGACGGCATCGAGGCACTGGTGCCGCTGCGCGATCTCAATTGTGAGCGGCGTGACCTGCTCGCCGCGGGCCAGAATCATGGTGCCATCGTCAGCAGCAACGGTTTTATCGGCAACGCGCCCAAGCAGCTGGCGCTGCTGGCTGGTCGCAGCGTGTGACTGCTCAGCCTTTTGCTGCTCACGCTGGCGCTGTATCTCGCTGAGCAGATTGGCGACCTCCGGCGGCACAAACGCAGTCGCATCGCCGATCTGCAGCGTCCGCTGCGCAGGGATAAACGCGCGACCGGTTGACAGATCGTCAAAGATGCCGCCGCTGGTCTCGTAGCCCTCGACCTCACCGCTGTCCTCGGCGAAGAACAAGTCGGTGAGCTGGCCCAGATCGCGGCCGTCGGTGGTCATGAGCGTCGTGCCATTGAGCACGTTGTCGCGCTCTAGAATGGCGTAGATTTCAGGAATACGCCCTGCATCAACAATGGCGCTCGCATCGGCCACAATCAGCGCATCGGGGCCAATCGAGTGGATGGCCTGCAAGGGGATCACCTTGGCGTTGGATGACCAGCCGCCTTCGTCAACAACAAAGCCGAGCACTTGGTTCGCGTCCTGATCGAACACAAGATCGTTGATGCTGTTGAGCTTCGCACCGGAGTTAAGCGCAACAACATCTTTGCCAATAATATCTGTACCTTTGCGCATACCTGCTCCTTACGCTGCGCCAAAACCAGCGATGAGGTTCATCGCTCCAGTTAGCTCTAAGATTAATAAAACCAGCAAGACGGCGAGCACAAAGCCAGCCACATACAGGCCCGTATTCGAGCGCTTTCCTTCCAATCGCGGCATCCCATCCTCCTTCGCTAGGCAGCCCTGGCAGGGCTAAAAGTAAAAGGGATGCAAGCAAAGTGTATGCCGCTGGCGAGATCGCGCGTTGAGCACGCACATCATATGCCCATGGCTTGCAAAGGCGTTGCCAACCTAGCCGTGGTACGCGATCTGCCGACATGGCGAGTGTGAAGTGAACAGCAAGGAGGAACTGTATGAGCTCAGCGCAGACAACCACCAACCATGACACGATTCGCACATGGTGCGAGCAGCGCGACGGCACGCCCGCCACCGTGCGCCAAACTGGCTCGGCGCAAAATCCCGGCGTGCTGCGCATCGACTTCCCCGGCGGCGCAGGCGAGGATCGGCTAGAGCATATCTCGTGGGAGGCGTGGTTTAAAGCCTTTGAGGATAACAAGCTGGCCTTCCTGTACCAAGACAAGAAGGCCGATGGCGAAACCAGCACCTTCTTCAAGCTGGTTAACCGCGACTCGAGCGACTAAGGCCGCTGGCGCTTGGCCCAATCAAGCCGCGCACCTGTTGAAGGGTACGCGGCTTAACTGTGTGCAGCGCTGCTACTTGATCAGGCGCGGCAGTGGGCCTGCGGGATCGATCAGCGTCGTCAGCTCGCTGTAGGGGATCAGCACCTCCTGCGGGCCAGCGGCGTACGGTGCAACCTGATAGGGATCGAACGAGATCAGTAGCCCATCAGGCGTGAGATTCCAGCGCTGATAGTTCTCGTAGGTTGGCTCAACGCCCTCCTCGAAGAAGAGCATGTCACGCTTGGTCAGCTCCTGCTTGCAGTAGGCGGCGATCGTGTCCAGGTAGGGCGAGTTAATCTCGAACAGGTCGGCCAGCTCCAGCACATAGCCAGTGCGCTGATCGAAGTTGATGGTGGCATAGCTGCCGAAGGGATGCGCGGCCCCTAAGAAGTAGGTGCTGATCAACATGCGCACGCTGTCGAGATCGGCCTGATCCAGCAGCACCTCGTAGCTCACATCCAAGGTGCTCTCAGATACGCCCAAGCCCTCGGGCGCAGAGGCGGACGGCGGCGCATCGGCCACAAAGCCGTCCACAGCCGCGCCCAGGCGCTCATCGACGGCGCGATTGAACAGTTGCGCCGTTGGGTTCGTCTCCGGCTGTAGCACCGGCTGCACAATGGTCACCGCATAGGGCGGCTCAGGATTCGACTCGGCGGTGCTGCGTGATTCAAGCGTGAGCTGAGCGACCGGCTCGGTGTCACTCGGAGCTGCGGTCGTTGGCTCCACAGGCTGGGCAGTTGGCTCCTCGACGGGCGCGACTGTTGTTGGCTCTGCGCTCGGTGGCACCTCCGTAGGCAGCGCGGTGGGGGCGGCCGCAGATGTGTCTTCGGCTGGGGCTGGCGTGGCAGTTGGGAACATCTCCTCGCCACAGCCAGCGAGCAGCAGCCCACAGATCAGCAGCAGGGCAATCATGCGCTTGGACATAGACATCTCCTTAAAGAATCGATTGGCAAACGCACCTATTGTAGAAAGCGGCTGCGGCCAGGTCAATGTTAACGATGTGATGCGTGGCGCTGCAGGCGCTATACAAGCGAGCGCACCCGCACAACCCGTGCCTGACACCTTGCGTCATAAACTGGCTTGGGGTATCATACAAGCACCTCACATACGTTGGCCCTCGCTAATCAACGGAGATTGTCCGATGACCCAAAGAGCATCCATCTCAACCTATGGTTTGTACATCAACGGGGCATGGTCGCCCAGCAGCGATGCCGCAACAGAGACGCTGTATAACCCTGCCAATGGTGAGCCTGTTGCCATTGTCGCGCGAGCGACCCAAGCCGACACGGACCGCGCGATCGCGGCAGCCCGCCACAGCTTCCATCTTGGCTCATGGTCAAACGTCGATGGGGCCGAGCGCGCCCGCGTGCTCTCCGCCATCGCCGACCTGCTTGAGGAGCATGTCGATCAGCTCTCGGTGCTGGAGACGCTCAACGGCGGCGCGACTGTGCGCAAGACCTCGCTGCTCGACATCCCGGTCGGCATCGATCACCTGCGCTACTTCGCCGAGCTAGCCCGCGAGCACCCGCGCAAAAATCTGCCCTACATTGATTTTCCGCTGCCAAGCGCAAACGCCATGTGGCGCGAGCCAATTGGTGTCTGCGGCCAGATCATCCCCTGGAACTATCCGTTCCTGATGGCGATCTGGAAGATCGGTCCCGCGCTTGCGGCTGGCAACAGCGTGGTGCTCAAGCCCGCCTCGCTCACGCCGCTCACGGCGCTGCGCATGGCCGAGCTGATCGACGAGGCCGGGCTGCTGCCGCCAGGCGTGCTCAACGTGCTCACCGGCGCTGGCAGCGTGGTAGGCGAGCGGCTGATCGAGCATCCAGATATAGATAAAGTTGCCTTCACTGGCTCCACCGAGGTTGGACGCCACATCGCCGAGGTCGCCGGGCGCAATCTCAAGCGCGTCACGCTGGAGCTTGGCGGCAAGTCGCCGGTTGTCGTGCTGCCAGATGCCGACCTCGACATCACGGTCGATGGCGCGATCTGGGCCGCATTTATGCACTCCGGCCAGAGCTGCGAGGCGGGCACGCGCCTGCTCCTGCCCAGCAGCCTGCACGACGAGTTCGTCGAGCGCCTGGTCAATCGCGTCGAGCAGCTGGTCATCGGCGATCCACACGATCTGACCACCGACATCGGCCCGCTGGTCTCGGCGGCGCAGAAGCGCACCGTCGAGGAGTACATCAAGCTCGGCCTCGCCGAGGGCGCTACGCTGCGCTGCGGCGGCATCGGCGGCATCGACGATCCAGAGCTGGCCAATGGCCACTTTGTGCGCCCGACGGTCTTCACCGATGTAAAAAACAGCATGCGCATCGCCCAAGAGGAGATCTTTGGCCCGGTGCTGTGCGTGATCAAGTACGAGCATATCAGCGAGGCGATCAACATCGCCAACGATACGAGCTACGGCCTCGCCGCCAGCGTCTGGAGCCGCGATCTGATCGAGGCCCAAGAGATCGCCCGCCGCATCCGCGCTGGCACGGTCTGGATCAACGATCACCACCTGATCAACGCCCGCGCGCCCTTCGGCGGCTACAAAGACAGCGGCATCGGTCGCGAGCTAGGGCCGAACGCGCTCGATGCCTACACCGAGGTCAAGCACATCCACACCGACCTGTCGCAGAAGCGCGAGGGCCGCATCTGGGTCGATATTGTCGCCCCGCAGCTCGACGAAAGCTTCGCCGAGTTCTCGAATATGTAGCCGCAGGCCCCAAGCCCTGTGCAAAGCCCGGAGCCATCGCTCTGGGCTTTTGCTTTTGCCCCAGAGCAGGTACAATCAGAGCGCACTTTGGAACCGCACATTGCAGCACAAGCGCCCAAGTATCAGAGAATAGGAGCAATGTATGGGATTAAAGCTCATCGGAGCTGGCTTTGGTCGCACCGGCACGAAGTCGCTCCAGGCCGCCCTCGAGCGGCTAGGCTACGGCCCGTGCTACCACATGACCGAGGTGATGCGCAATCCAGACCACGTGCAGCAGTGGCTCGCCGCAACGCAGGGCGACCTCCCCGACTGGCAGGCGTTCTTCGCCGACTACCAGGCGACCGTCGACTGGCCCGGCTGCACCTACTACCACGAGCTTATGCAGGCGTTCCCCGAGGCCAAGGTGCTGCTCTCGGTGCGCGATCCTGAAAAATGGTACGAGAGCTGCATCGACACGATCTATGGTGTGTCCAACCGCCGCGCCTTCAAGCTCATGCGCAGACTTGCGCCGCCGATCCGTCGCATTGGCCAAATGCTCGATAACCTGATCTGGCACGGCACATTCGACGGCCGCTTCGACGACAAGGACTACGCCATCAGCGTGTTCAACGCCCACAATACCGCAGTGCGCCAGACGGTGCCCGCCGACAAGCTGCTGATCTACTCGGTCAAGGAAGGCTGGGAGCCGCTATGCGCCTTTTTGGAGGTGCCGGTGCCCGACGAGCCCTTCCCGCACCTCAACGACCGCGACTCCTTCCAGAAGATGCTGCGTCAAAACTCGTCGCTGCCGCGCAAGACGCTCCGGCGGCTAGGGCTGGGCTTGGCGCTCGCCGCCGCCGTGGGCCTCCTGCGCCAGCGCCGGGCAGCCTAGCGGCTAAAACCAGCAGCGGGCCGCAGCTCAGCCGAGCTGCGGCCCGCAGACTTTAGACCCTAGTAGCGCTGCATATCAACCAGCAGATTAACGTAGGAGTAGGTGTTGACGCCGTTGATATAGCCCTGGTAGCCCTGCGACCCAACCGTGGAACTCTTGGTCAGCACAACTTCAAAGCGCGGGTTGCGCTCGTAGGTTAGGCCGTAGGTCGAGGTCGAGTAGTAGCTGTCGAACAGATCGGTCGAGACGCGCACAAACTCGCGCGGGTTGCGGCGACCATTCGCGCCGCTGTTGTTGGGGCTGCTGAAGATATCGCGGGTTGGGCTGAGCGCATAGTCATAGTACTCGCGCCCGGCCAGCGATGTCTTGCGGCTGTCGATGCTGGCCGTCTTAGCCAGCGGGTTGTAGCGATCACCAACCGTCAGATAGGTTGCCTTCACGCCGCTGATCGACCAGTACGAGCCTGAGCCGACGCTCGCCGCGCCTAGGTCGAAGATAAACACGCCATTCTGGCCGATCACCTGCATCTGCACGCTGCTTGTGTCGGCGTTGTCGACCACGAGCGCCGTATTTTCATCAACGCCGTAGGCCATCGTCTTGTTGCGATCCGCCGCCAGCCGCACAAGGCGGCCCTGCCGCCCACGCTCGCTGAAGTGTGTGTCGAGCAGTCCGTAGGCGAAAAAGCCAAAGCCGCCAGCGGGATCGTAGGACAGATCGTCGCCGCCCGGCGTGGTGTAGGAGCCATAGCGCAGCGCGTCGTAGCTCTCGCCGCCGGTGATCATCGGCGCAGCAGCCATAATCGCGGTGCCTGCGCTTGTGCCCGACACCACCTCGCCGTTGGCATAGCTCGCGCGAATCGCCGCCAGCGCCGGTGAGTCGCTGCGGTTGCTGTTCATCAAACAGGTGATCAGGCGCGTCTGGTCGCCGCCGCCAAAGAAAAAGCCGGTCATGCTGTTGATCTGGCTGATCACCGCCGGGTCGGCGTTGTTGCTGATGTGGTCGAGGTCGATCGGAATCCACTGCGCGTCGGCGGCACCGTACTGGATGAAGAGATTGGCGTAGTACTCGCCGTTGGCGCGCGAGTTGCTGGCGGCGCTGGTGCCAGCGTCGGGGTCTTCGCTCTCGGGAATGGAGGCGGCGGTGATGATGCCGATGCGTGCGACGCCAGGACCGCCAGCGCGGTCGATAATAGCGTGATAGATATCGGCGTTGGTATCTTCTAGATGGCCGCCGACCAGCACAAGGTGCTTGCCAGCCACAGCGAAGGTGGGCAGCGGAGATGCAGCCCAGGCGAAACTACCACTCAAAACAGTCAGAACCACGAGCAGCCGAACGAGTCCGCGACGAAACGACATACAGCATCCTCCATGGTGGGGCCACGCTGCCCTTCGTCCTCTCAGGTAGGTGGGAAAAGTACGTGTTCTTGCGCAGCCAATCAATAAAACGGGGGGAGTGTCAACTGCAAACGGCCTAGCTTGCCGTGCAAGCAGGCGTGCCTTCAGTATGGAGTGTAGCTGTCAATGCTTAATAGGTTATTAACAGTCGCTCGGCGCTGGCACCCAGCCGCTCAGCTGCGCCCACTCGTCGGCCTGGCGCAGCACCTGCCAGATAAAGGGACTCTTGGCCGCCGTGTAGGCTGATCGATCATCGCGAAACTGCGCAGCGAGCTGGCGCTTGAGCTGCGCGTAGTCGGCGGCAACCGCGTGATGGGCGCGCAGATAGTCACGAAACAGCAGCGCCAGCTGCTCTGACCAGGAGCCAGCGCGGCGCACGTGGATGTGCGTGCGCGGCTGGCCCGGCACCTCGCGAAAGTAGCGCTTGGTCAAATCGGGGTTATCGGCACGCCAGACAAAGCCGACGCTGGCCAGCGCGTTCTGCAGCTTGGTGATCGGCTCAAAGCTCAGCACCGACACCTGCACGTCGATCACCGGCTTGGCCGCCAGCCCCGGCACGGACGTCGAGCCAATGTGGTCGATGCGCAGCACGAGCGACCCCAGCGCGCCGCGCAGCCGCCCGCCAAGCGCACGAAATTGCTCTGGCCACTCGTCGCGGTAGTCCACAATAATGATGTGATTCATAGATGCTCGCTTGCTCATAGTGTCTGCCTGGAGCCATGCTACCACTGAATATAGTCTAGCTTGAATGGATCAGTTGACGAACACCAGCCCTGCGTTGACAATAGAGCCAGGCCCATAGCGGCCACGAGGAGGCGCTGTATGGTTATTGGATCGGAGTGGTCGCTGCTGAACGTTGAGTGGCCGGCCATCTTTGCCGCAATCATCGCCGGGCTGCTATTTATGCTGATTCGGTCGCTGCGGCGCAAGTCATAGCGCTCATGGTATAGTTTTTGCTATGGTGAGTGACAGTAGAATCGCAGTACAGGCTAGTATAGCGTGTACATGCAAGGAGTTTAACAAGTATGCGCGAAAACAATGAGCTACTCTCTGCAGGTGTCCTCGCAGGTGCGCTCGTCGGTGGCGCGCTCGGGGTCGCCCTGCGGCCAAAGCGCAAGCGGACGATGGGGGAGAAGCTACAGGCGCAAGGAGCCGCACTAGCCGGGGTGCTTGGCGAGCACATCGACGATGCCGGCGACTATGTGCAGGCCCTCAGCAAGCGGGCGCGCAAACAGCTACGCAAAGAGCAGAAGAAGCTGCGCAAGGCCACCAAGCACTCGAGCAAGACCATGCAGGCCTCGCTCAATCAGGGCCGCGACAAGGTCGAGCACGTCGTTGACTCGGTGCGCGCCGGTGTGCAGTCGGCCACAAAGCAGGTTATCAGCCAGATGGACCAAGCCCGTGAGCGTGTCGAGGATGTCACTGGCACGGCTGCCGCGACTGGCTCTGTCGCCGCTGTTGCCGCCCAAGCCAAAGCTGGCAATATTGTGAATCGCGTTGTGGATTTTGTGCAAGATACGCTCGAGTCCACCCGCGAGCACGCCGTGCCGCTGGCCGACGGAGCCGAGTCGCGCGTGCGCAAGCTCGCCGAGAAGACGCCCGAGACGCTGCACAGCGTGCGCGAGCGCGCCGCCAATGTTGGCAGCCGCGTGCGCGAGGTCGCCACAGAAAAGCCCGCCGAGCTGCGCTCGGTCATCAGCACGCTCGGCGAGAAGGCCCGCGAGACCATCGAGGAGCTACGTGAAAACGGGCCGGAGACCATCCGCTCCGCCGCCCAGGAGTTGGCCGAGAAGTCGCGCGAGGTTGGGGCACACGTGGTCAAGCCGGCGGTGGTCGGCGCTGCCGCCATGGTCGGTGAGCGCGCGCTCGACGCCGCCAAGGACGTGCGCAAGTCCGTCCAGCCGCGGGTCAACGAGGCCGCCCACGTAGTGAGCAGCAAGACGCGCGAGGCGGCCAACGATGTGCGCAGCTCTGTCAAGCCAATCCTCGACGATGCCAGCGAGCGCAGCCACGAGGTTGCCAACGCCGTCGCCGATAAGGCCAGCGCCATCGCCAAAGAGACCGGCCGCAAGGGCCGCCGCGCCCAGACCGGGCTGCGCTCCTTCGTGCTTGGCCTGGCCATCGGCCTGCTGACAACGCCACAGGCTGGCGAGGCTGTTCGCCGCGATCTGCGCAACCTCTTCGAGCGCCTGGTCAACCGCGTCTTTGTGACCGAGTAGGCCGCTCACCCGCTCAAACTACTCCGCCCGTGCGCTCTATGCTCGCACGGGCGTTTTTTTATGCTGTGCCGATTATGTTAAAAAATGCGTCAGTGGTTCATCAGCACAGCTCAGCGCGCAGAGTCGGCGCTGGTGCTGTCTCGCCCGTTCCCCGTTGGCTTACCGTCGCTGCGGGTGGGCTGCGCGTTAACTGTGGCACGTCGCCGTCGCCGCCTGGCACTAGGTGGCGCTCGCCGCAGCAGCAGGGCGGCGCAGGCCTGGTGCTGCGTCATGGTCGCCTGCTCGGTGGCAGTGGCTGTCTTGCACTATGTCAAGTTTCTGTGGGGCGCATCGTATCATCACTGGGAGTGGTATTGAATGGTGTGGCGCGTGCGCTGCTGCACTCATGACGGCCTACTTGGATTGCACAGACGAGTCGATCTGCCTTGTGCACAGATTGAGCAGCGTTGATAGATAACACTATGTCAAATTACAAGTAAACAGCCAGTAGAGCCTGCCACATGTTCACCTGCTCGGCGTAGCGGTGCTGCCTCTCAAGGTGGGTCAACGTGGTCAAAGCACTCAGTGTCGCTTTTTATTATGTAAATACAATCCACACTGAGTCCGCTCACCTGCGGCCAGGGTCACGCCAGAAGCCGCTCAACGCCACCGAGTTTCTGGTCGCCGTCACGAGCGGGACGCTGACGAAGCTGGCACCACCCAAAGGGTCCCCGGCCTCTGAGCCGCTGGCGGCTAGCACGACGATGCTTTTGCTCTACAACCATGGCCCAACAGCCCACAGCGCTGCGGACGGTGTGGGCTGACTAGCGGGGCGCTATCGGCCTTGTGCCGCCGTCACGAGCGGGACGCTGACGAAGCTAGCCCTGCTGTCTGAGCCGCTGGCGGCTAGCACGACGATTCTTTTTCTCAACAACCATGGCCCAACAGCCCACAGCGCTGCGGGCGGCACCACGCAGCCAGCGGACATGTGGCGCACGTAGCGCCGCGCACAGGCGGGCAGGGGAACAGTAAATACCGTGCGCCGAGCCTCGGGCTGGGGCGCACACGGCGAATAGACGTCAAGCGCTGGAGCTAAGCGGGATAGGCCGCGCCGCCCTCGGAGCCGCCGAAGGTGCGCAGGTACGCCTCTAGCTCGCTGCGGCGCTGCTGCTCCTCGGCGCGCAGGGTGGTCTCCTCCTCGCGCAGCTTGACCAGCTCGTCCTCGCTGGCGGCGAGGGTGGCGATGTAGCGGGTGCGCAGCTCGCCCTCCTCGCCCTCGGTGTGCAGGACATCGAGGTTGCCGCGCACCTGGGTTTGCTGCTCGTGGAGCTGCTTGCGGCGCTGCTCTAGCTCGGCATAGCGCTGGCGAATGGCGTCGAGACGGGCGTAGATACTGAGCACACTGCGCAGCTCGGTGACGGTGGTCTGGTCGAGCATGCGCTCGCTGAGGTAGCGGCGCAGCTGATCGAACGAAAGATTACGAATGGCCTCGGAGCGCTCGATGAGGCGGCGCTCGCGCACGCGCAGGGCGGCCTCGCCGCGCGCAGGCACCGGAATACGCCAGACAGCGGTGTTGGAGGTTTGTTCCTCGGGCACTGCGGTGTCGAAGATCTCATAGCCGGTGCTGATCGGATGCTCGATGCTGATGACGCGCTCCTCGCTGGCGGTGTTGGCGGCAACATAGATCGTCGTGAGGCAGTCCTCGACCTCGTGGATGAGCAGGTCGCGGCCGAGGCGCAGGCGGCGGGTCCACTGCTCGGACTTATACTCCTCGCGCACGGTCAACTCCAGGGCCAGCGAGTAGCGGATGCTGACCTCGCCGCCCTCGACCGTCCAGGGAATAACCGCCTCGCCGCCGTAGGAGCGCTGCTCGATGATGGTGACGGGGCCGCGCTCCAGGGCAAAGCCGCTGGTGTTATCGAAGCGCACCAAGGTCATGGGGTGGCGCTCGCGCTGGCGACCGACGTAGACGAGCTCGCGGCGGCAGTTGGTGCGCAGATTGAGCAGCGGCACCAGCGCCGAGCGCCCGCGGCCAACGCTGATCGGCTCGCGCACATCGTAGCGGAAGAGCGTGCCCTGCGCCGCACCCTCAGCGGCGGCGGGTGCGGCCTCGGCGGCCTGATCCATCAGCGAGTGTACTTCGTCGGCCTCATCGGCAGATAGGGAGAAGGCGGCGGCCATGGGCGCGGCGGGCGGGGCCATCGCGCGCTTGCGCATCGGCGGCGGGGGCGGCGTTGGCGCGACCAAGTCGGTCAGCAGCGGACGCTGCGGCTGCTGCGGCTCATAGAGCGCATAGCGGAACGAGACCGGGCGGCCAGCGACCAGCGATAGGCGCACATCGTTAAGGTCCTCGTTGAGCACATTGTCGATCAGGCCCCAGCCCTGCAGCAGCAGCTCGGGGATCTCCTCGTTGATCTTATCGACCATCAGGCGGTAGCTCACGCGCCAGCTAGGGGCTGGGGCCAGGTAGGCCACAAGCAGCTCGTGCTTGCCAGGATCGAGCTGGATGGTGGCCGTGCGATCCTCGCTGACCTCGGCACCGGAGCGCAGCGACCAGGAGACCTCATCGGCGGCGCTGTCCAGCAGCTGAATACCGCGCAGAGTGCCGAGCGCGTAGGTGACGACCTGGCGCACATCGGCGCGGTAGACCGAGACAAGGCTGGCGGCAAGCGGCTCGTCGGCCTCGACCTCGTCGATGCCCATCATCAGGCCATCGACGACCGACTCATCGTTGAGGGCCACGCGCACCTTGCGGCCGCGCAGCTCGCGAATAAGATCGCGGATGGTGCGGTCGGGGCCAAGGTCCATGCGGCGTCCGCTCCACGACTCGGGGCGCTCGTAGTCGATGCCGCGGACGCGGCCCTCGGACATTTCAATGACGATCAAGCTTTTGAGAACATCGTCCATGGCCTCGCGGCTGAAGTGCAGCGACAGCGAAGTACCTTCAAACGTGCCACGGCGCTCGAAATAGCCAACACCGTGCTTGTAGAGCACGAGACGTCGCAGGGGCAGCTCAGCCATGATCGTAGTCCTCCATGCAGGAAATCTCTTTGCAGTATGATACCACAGCCGCCATCTGGTTAAAAACTAGTTGGCACAGACATTGCAATGAGGCAGGCTAGCAACTACGAAGGAGATACGTATGACCCAAGAGCGCACGATTAGCTTCGCCGAGTGGGGCGAGCAGTGGATGGATCTGGTCATCACGCCAGAGCTGGTCGAGGCCAACCTGCGGCGGATAATCAAGCCAGACGTGCAGGTCGACACGACCGGCATTAGCGGCAGCGGCAGCGTTGCTGTTGGCAGCGTCGAGCGCCTGAACAGCGGCCAAATCCAGCGCGAGATCGTCTTCTGCGCACCACTCGGCATCGACCTTGACCTGAGCATCGGGCTAGCTGGGCTGTACTCAGAGAGCTATACGATCCAGGTCAGCACCGAGCTACAGCTAACGCTGCGGGCGCAGCCGATGTTGGTCCTGTGGCTGGATGTCGCGCCAGTTAAGGCCGACGCAATCAACGTGCGCACAAGCGGCCAAAACGGTCTGAGCCTTGTTCAGCAGTTCACCGACCTTGACGGCCAGATCAAGCGCTACATTGCGACAAGCATCAACAAGCAGATCGACAGCACCGCCGAGCAGCGCACAATCAACGTACTGGAGCGGGTGCGCCAGTCGAATGCGCTCAAGCTGTAGCAGCGCAGTGCGCTACATGCAATGAGGCGGCTCGGCGAGCCGCCTCATTGCATATATGCAGCTTACTCTAGCATCAATTGCCAAAGACGTAGCCGATTGGGGCGGGAGCGCCGCTGGGCGTGCGGCCCTCCGACGTTCCGGCACCCTCGCAGTTCGCAGCAGGCGAGAGGTAGTGATCCTGGCCATCAAAGGTGATACAGCGGTACAGGGCCAGTGTCGCCCCATTGGCCGGAAAAGCGAAGATATGGCCAATCTGGATATGGCGATAGCTCGGGTTGGGATGGTTATTGGGCAGCCCCTCGCAGCCAGGGTCCAGCGAGGGGATCGTGCGCACGCTGCCTGCCGGATCGAGCGGATTGTAGACGATGCAGCTGTAGAGCGGACGAGTCAGCGAGGTGTAGGTTTCCACAAACCCACCGCTATTGGGCAGCGTCGCGCCATCGGGCAGCCAGGGCAAGCGCACGCCGCCAGGGGCGTTGACCACGTGCACCACAGAACCCTCCTCGATACCCCAGGCAGCCTCCTGCACAAAGCCCGGCGGCGGTGGCAGCGTGCTGACCCAATGCTTGTGGGTTGTTGCGTTGTAGTAGCGGCGCAGCGGCCCCCAGGCATTCGCGCTAGGAGCGACTGGGAAGGCGAACAGCAGCCGATTGGGCGTGCCCGGACCAAGGCTCGCCGGTGTGGCGGCGCTGCCAGCGGAAGCGCTATTGGAGGCGTTGTAGAGCACGCCCTTGGTTGCTGCGCGGATCATATCGACCTCCAGGGCGGCCGCGCCCGAGGCGCTTTGGCCGTAGCCGTGATTTTGCTCCAGCCACAGGGCGGCGATACCAGCGGCGTGCGGCATTGCCGCCGAGGAGCCGCCAAAAAAGTAGCTTGAGCAGCGATTAGAGCGATCCACACCATCGGGTGCTGTATAGCACAGGCCGCCGCTGATAGTCGCCACATACTCGCCATCATTGGGAGCCAGCAAGTCCACGCAGCTGCCCCAGCCAGTGCCAGAGCCATTGAGCGTCCAGTTGGCCTGCGTGTATGGCGGCGAGACATCGCTGTTGAGCAGGCGCGGGCGCTGATCGAGGCGATTGACTGCGCCAACCGTGATCACGTGCGGCACCGTCGCCAGGGCGGCGTTGGCACCGTAGGGCGCACATGCGCCAGTATTGTAGTTGTGGGCCGTCACGAAGGTGGGCACACCAACACCATTGGCCAGGTTATTGACCGCAGCGACATACTGGGCGTAGTCATTGGGGTTCTCGGCCTGGCGCACGCCGCCGATATTGAGCACCGCCATCACCGGCTGATTCCAGCCGCTGCCGCGCCAAGCAGCCACGGTGTTGGCGACATAGTTAATGCCAGCAATCTGCACGGCGGTCGAGTTCACACTCCCGGCACATCCGGCAACACGCACAATGTGCAGAGTGACATTCGGCGCAATCCCGCGATAGCGACCGCCGATGATCGAAGCGGTGGCCGTTCCATGCCCATCGCAGTCAAAAATATCACCAACGTTGGCCTGCGTAATCGGCTGATTGACGGGCCGATCAGGCACAAAGTTGCGGCTGCCATTGAGATCGATGTTGCGATCAAACGGTCCGCCAGGCGCACGCACAAACTCGTTGTGGTTGTAGTTGATGCCCGTGTCGAGAACAAACACATGCACACTACTGCCAGTGTGGCTGCCAAGGCTAGCGTTGGTATCGAGCGGCCCATAGCGCTGATTGATGCGATCTTGCCCCCAGCGCACACCAGGTGGGCCAGCGGAGTAGGTGCCAAGCGTACTTTGCGCAGAGGTTGCCGCAGGGAGACCAGGCACACAGAACAGGAGAAGAGCGAGCACAATCCAGCAGCGTTTGATCCGTTTGTACACCATAACAGTACCTCGCTATGCTTAAAAGGGTGGGATGCACCTCTAACCATAGCAAAGCTGAACTGGCTTGTGGCGGCCTAAAAGCGGCCCAAAAGCGACCCAAAAGCGCCCAACGCCTAAGAATCACGTAGGCATTGGGCGCTTAAAGTGCGTAATCGAGAGCTTAACGCAGCAGGTCTAGGCCGGCTCAATGACCGCCGGTGAGTCGTTGCTTGGTGAGTTGATCAGCTTCGAGACCGCATAGGCGTGCATCTGGTCATCGGGATAGGGCTGGAGCAGCTCGTGCAGCTCGGCGGGGTGGGTAGCGGGATCAAGCCAGCGCGCCTCGGCCTCAGGCCGCAAGATAACCGGCATGCGGTTATGCACTGGCGCGGTGGTGGCGTTGGGGCTGGTGGTGATCAACGTGAACGAGCGCAGCGGATCGCCGTTGGCATCCTTCCACTCGGCCCAAAGACCAGCAAACGCGAACGGCTCGCCGGAGTCCAGCACAAAGCGATAGGGCGTCTTACCGTTGGCACCGGCCTGCCACTCATAGTAGCTGTCGGCGAGCACCAAGCAGCGGTGCTGCTTGAAGGCATCGCGGAAGGCGGGCTTTTGCGCCACCGTCTCGGCGCGTGCGTTGATCAGGCGATTGCCGATGCCAGGATCATCGGCCCAGTGGGGCACGAGGCCCCAGCGAAACAGCTCAATCTGGCGCTCGTCTGCCAGCACCACAACGGGCAGGCGCTGGGTCGGCGCAGCGTTATAGTGGGTTGGGATCGGCTCCGTCGGCAGCTTGGCCTGGAAGCGCTGCGCTAGCTTCTGCGGATCGGTCGTGATCGAATAGCGTCCACACATCCTCATCCTCCGCGACATTCAAAAGGCCCTGGAAGATCAGCTCATCCAAGCGGGCCTGGCGCAGCTGATCGCCCCAGAGCACCGGGGCGACGCCGCGCCAACGTTCCTGTAAAAAGCGCCGGATGGCCTGCACGCTAGCGCCAGCGTCGGCGCGCCCAACCTCGTGGCGCAAGGCGGCGGCGCGATAGGTGCAGAAGCCGCCCTGGCATGGCCCCATGCCCACGCGCGTATCGCGGCGCAGATCGTCGATGCTGGTGGCGTCGCCGCGCCAGGCGGCCTCGACCTGCTGGCGCGAGACCAGCTCGCACTCACAGACGGGATCACCGAAAGCAGCGGCGGCCTCGACCTGCGCCAGCGGCTGGCCCTGCGTAAACAAGCGCCGCTGCTGCGGCGGCGGGATCACCTCGACAGCAGTTTGGCAGGCCGTCGTCACACCCAAGTAGCCAGCGACGACATCGACGGTGCGCTCGGCCATCAGGCGGTAGGTGGTGTACTTCCCGCCAACAATCGAGACGAGGCCAGCAACCCCATCGCGCGTCTGGTGATCGAGCACCTTGAAATCACGGCTCAGGTCACGATCATCGACGGCGCTCGACTCACGGTAGAGCGGGCGAACCCCAGCCCATGCACGCAACATGCGTGCCTGCAGCAGGCCCGGGATCATGCGCTCGCCCTCCTCCATGATCAAGTCGATCTCGGCAGCGGTAATCGAGCGGTCGTCGGGGTTCGGCACCGCCTCGTCGGTGGTGCCAGCGACCGCCACGGTGCGAATTGGCACCATAATATCGCCGTCGCCAGGCGGCTTACAGCGATTGACGACGGTGTTGACGAGCCGGTGATTGAAGGCGATCATCACGCCCTTGCCGGCCACGATGTCGATGGGCACACCGGCCATGTGCCCGATCTGCCCAGCCCATGCGCCAGCGGCGTTGATCACATAGGCGCAGTTGATGCGCAGCTCCTCGCCGGTGCGCGTGTTCTCCAGCAGCGCCCCTAGGACACGGCCGCCGTGAACGTGCAGCGCGCGCACGGTGTGGTAGCGCAGCACCTCGGCCCCGTACTCGCGGGCCGAGCGCACATTGGCCTCGACCGTCAAAAAGGAGTCTGCGGCGGCATCGGGCACAGCAAAGGCGTGCGAGATATGCGGGTGCAGGTTTGGCTCACGCTTGCGCAGCTCGCGCAGGCTCACCGGCTCTGCCTTCACACCAGCGGCGTAGCACAGGCCGGCGAAGTCCTCGGCGTAGCGCAGCGGGTCCCAGGGCGTCGAGACAAACAGGCCGCCCGTATCCTCGATGCAATGGGGAATGATGCGGCGCAGCACCTGATTCTCGCGGGCGCAGTCGCGGGCGGCCTCGGCGTCACGCTGCACATAGCGTGCGCCAGAGTGCAGCAGGCCGTGATAGCGCCCGGTCGTGCCATCGGCCAGATCGCGGCGCTCGACCAGCAGGGCGCGAATGCCCCGCAGCGCCAGGTCGCGCAGAACGCCGGTGCCAGTCGCGCCGCCGCCGATCACCAGTACATCCGTCGTGCGGGTTTGCACAGAGGTCATAGTGTATTACCAAACTACCAGCGCCCAACCTGGGGCTGCCCTTCGGGAAACATCGCGCCGACCGAGATGCCGGTATGGATGCGCTGAATCACCTCGCCCAGCAGTGGTGCCACCGACTTCACAGTCAGGCCATCCCAGCGCTGATCTTCGGGAATATCGAGCGTATCGGTGGTGACAAAGCGGGTGATTGCGCTAGCGCGAATACGCTCAATCGCACCTGCGCAGAGGATGGGATGAATGCAGCAGGCCTGAACGCTGCGCGCGCCTTGGCTCATCAGCAGCTCTGCTACGCGCGTAATGGTGTGGGCGGTGGCAACCTCATCATCGACGATCACACAGTCGCGGCCGGCGACATCGCCAAGCACCATCAGGTGGCCAACGGAGCCATCTTGATGGTTGACCCGCCGCTTCTCAACCAGGGCCAGCGGGTATTCCAGCGCCTCGGCGAAGTTGCGGGCGCGCTTGGCAAAGCCCAGGCCAGGCGAAACAATAATCGGCTGCTCCAAGCCCCATGAGCGCACCTCAGAGATCAGCAGGTGCACCGCGCTCATCTCATCGACAGGAACAGAGAAGAAGCCTTGAATCTGACCGGCGTGGAGATCGAGCGTGAGCACGCGCTGCGCCCCAGCGGTCACGATCAGGTCGGCCAGCAGGCGCGCCGTGATCGGCACGCGCGGCTGATCTTTTTTATCGGTGCGACCATAGGCGAAGTAGGGCAGCACCGCCGTGATGCGGCCAGCCGAGGAGCGCCGCAGCGTATCGAGCAGGATCAGCAACTCCATGATCGTGTGGCTCAGCGGCAGTCCCAGCGACTGCACCACAAACACATCCTGCTCGCGCACGCTCTCGTGGATCTTCACAAAAATATTATCGTTCGGAAACGTGCGTATCTCCACCTCGCCTTGCCGCAGACCAAGATACGAGCAGATGCCCTGGGTTAGCGCAGGATTGTTCGTCCCGCTGAAGATCCGCAACTCATCAAAACGGCTCACGATACCTCCTCAAAAAAGCTAGCTCGTCGGGATCAAGAATCGTCGTCCGCTGTATCGGTGTCATCGGCGGACTCTTCAGCATGGCGCTCAAGATACTGGTGCATCGCTGCGAGGTGCGCCAGATCGTCCTCAAGCGAGCGATCCGGCGGGGTGTCGAGCTCAGCCAGCGCACGGCGCATGGCCTCGGCCACAGACGCGCCCCAGGTGGTCTCCTCGTGCTCGCGCAGCAGAGCCGTCTGGATGGGCTGCTGCGCCTCGGGAACATGCAGCATGCCCAGCGCGAGCACGGCCTCGTGGCGCACATCGGCATCGGGATGCCGCAGCGCCGTCACCAGCGGGTGGAAGGCGCGGGCATCGCCGATCTTGCCCAGCGAGCGCGCCGCACGGGCGGCGATCTCCGGATCGAAGTCGGTGAGCGCCTGAAACAGGTGGTTCAGCGCGCGCGCCTCGCCGATAACGCCCAGGATGCGGATCACCTCGATGCGCACCTGCCGACTTGGCGCGTGCAGCAGCTCCAGCAGCTCGGGGATAGCTGGCCCGCCGATGACACCAAGTGTCCAGGCGGCGCGCAGGCGCACATCGCGCTGGGCATGGCGCAGGAGCGGGATCAGCAGCGGCACAGCAGGCTTGCCAAGCAAGCCCAGGGCAAACGCGGCCTGCGAGCGCACAAAATCGTCAGCGTGCTGTAGGTCAGCGACTAAGCGAGCGATTGCTCTAGGTGTATCTTCCACCATATACCTCCTTCTGCGTCACCTCAGCAACACCGCGCAGCGGGGTCTTCAGCATTGCCTGAGTGTGATCGTTTCGCAGCACAACGCGTGAGGGACGGCGCAGTCCACTCGCCTGGGTTGTTGTCGCTGGAATGGAGGTTGGGTCGCCGCCGGCCCAGCGCACTAGCGCCGTGCCAAACTCATAGCGGCTCAGAGCCTGAGATCCAACCAGATGGAATGGCCCCGCGTCATCGCGTTGACTTAATTCTAGCAGAGCCAGTGCCAGGTCGTCTACAAAAACTGGGCAGCGAATCTCATCGGTGAAGAGTGCGCCTTTACGAGCGCCGGTGCTAAATTCCTGGGCCATCAGCGTGTTCGGGTCTGGCGGCGTGTGGCCGTAGATCAGCGAGGTGCGGGCCAGCGCTGCCGACGGGCAGAGCGTAGCGACCAGCGCCTCGGCGGCGGCCTTGGAGGCCCCATAGGGCGTGATCGGGCTAGGCACATCGTGCTCGGTGTAGTCGTGCTCGCGGCCGCCCCAGATCGCATCTGACGAGACGTGCACCAAGCGGCAGCCATGGATGTGTGCCCAGCGCGCCAGCGTAGCGCTGCCCAGCACATTCACGGCCCACAGCGCCTCTGGCGTCATCGCTGCGCCCATGGCAGGCGTGACCGCCGCTGTATGAATAATCGCCTGCGGATTGAGCGCATCGAGCGCCGCAACAACGGCATCTGCCTGCGTCAGATCGATCGCCAGCGCCGTCAGATCGTGCCGCGTCACAGGCTGGCGATGGACAGAAACAGCCACCTGCGACCAGCTCTGGAGAGCAAGTGCAGCAACACGGCGACCGAGATAGCCAGCGCCACCAGTGATCAACAAGGTCATTAGGGGTCTCCATCTAGCGGCAGCTCTGGAGGATTCGGGCCATCGAGCAGCTCGATCGCCGCCTGCGCCGCCGACTGCGAAGCCAGCTGCTTAGAGCTGCCAGTACCGGAGCCAAGCCGCAGCTCGCCAACCCACACCTCAATCGTCCAGACGCGATTATGGTCGGGGCCGCTGACCGCCACCTGCCGATAGGTAGGCGTAACGCCAATCGCGGCCTGAACTTTATGCTGCAGGGCGGTCTTATAGTCAACGGTGGTGGCGTGGCCGGCATCAATGCGCTTCAGCTCCTCGCGCAGCAGCGGCTCGACAAAATCGCGCGCTGACTCCCAGCCGCCATCGATCGCGATAGCCGCGATCAGCGCTTCAAACGTATCGGCCAGCAGATTAACGCGCTTGCGTGCGCCAGAGCGCTCCTCGCCGCGGCTAATACGAATATACTGCTGCAAGTTAAAGCGCCTAGAGAAAGAGGCCAGCGTGCGCGTTTGGACCAAGGCAGCGCGCATGACAGTCAGATCGCCCTCGCCGTGCTCGGGATAGCCATGGAACAGCATCTGCCCGGTGATAAAGTTGAGCAGCGCATCACCAAGGAACTCCAGGCGCTCATTGTCGAGGTAGACAGTCGCCCCATTTTCATGCGCAAAGGAGCGATGGGTGAGCGCCGCCTCAAGCAAGGCGGCGTCATTAAACGTGTAGCCCAGCGCTTCCATCAGTGGTGCAAGATTCATCAGTCCTCGAACCGTCGGAATAAAAGACTCACGTTATGCCCACCGAAACCAAAGGAGTTGCTCATCGCCGATGTCAGCGTGGCTGGCTGCGGCGTGTTAGGCGTGTAGTTGAGGTCGCACTCTGGGTCTGGCGTGGTGTAGTTGATCGTCGCAGGAATCAGGCCCTCTTGCATGGCCTTGATACACACAATCGCCTCAAGTGCGCCACCAGCGCCAAGCGTATGGCCAAACTGCGACTTCGTTGAGCTAATCGCCAGCTGCGGCGCATAGTCGCCAAACACGGTTTTGATCGCCTGGGTCTCGGTGCGATCGTTGACCGGCGTTGAGGTGCCGTGAGCGTTGAGGTAGTGTAGCTCGTGAGGCTGCATAGTGGCCATACGCAAGGCCATGCGCATCGCCTTGACCGCGCCAACGCCGCCCTCGGCTGGCATCGTCACGTGATAGGCGTCGGTGCTAACGCCATAGCCCACCAGCTCGGCCAAGATCGTCGCGCCACGGGCAACGGCGTGCTCATAGTCTTCGAGCACCAGCACGCCAGCGCCCTCGCCCATCACAAATCCATCGCGATCTGCATCGAAGGGGCGCGAGGCGGTGGCCGGATCATCGTTGCGGGTTGATAGCGCGCGCGCGCTACCAAACGCAGCAATGCCGATCTCAGTAATCGCCGCCTCTGTTCCGCCAGCCAGGATTACTTTCGCCTCACCGCGCTGGATGATATGCATCGCCTCGCCGATCGCATTGCCCGCCGTAGCACAGGCCGACACCGGGCAGAAGTTGGGGCCACGCGCCCCGATCTCGATAGCGACAAAGCCACCAGCCATATCGACGATCATCATCGGGATCAGAAACGGGCTGACGCGGTCGGGGCCTTTGCTCTCCATCACGCGAAACTGTGAGGAGAAGTTCTCCATGCCACCGATGCCTGAGCCAATAATCACACCAACGTCGTCGGCGTTCGCATCGGTGATCGTGAAGTCGGCCGAGCGCAGCGCCTCTTTGGTGGCCGCGACGGCGAACTGGACAAAGCGCGAGTTGCGCCGCGCCTCCTTGCGATCCATATAGTTGGTTGGATCGAAATCCTTAACCTCAGCAGCAATCTGACACGAAAACTCTGTTGGATCAAATTGCGTGATCCGCCCAACTGCTGAGCGGGCCTCAACGATCCCTTGCCACAGCGATGGAACATCCAGCCCTAAGGGACTGACAGCCCCCATCCCAGTGACAACGACCCGTGGCTTCATAGATAACCTCCTGGCTAGTAGTGTAGATTCAATTATACACTACCGCGCTTTGATACATGGCAAAAGCCAGGCCCTGCACTGTGGCAGCACCTGGCTCAGGACGGGTAGGAGCGCTAGCCCTTGATCTGCCGCAGCAGATTAACCATCTCGATCGCGGCGACGGCGCACTCGGAGCCTTTGTTGCCAGCCTTGGTGCCCGCGCGCTCGATCGCCTGCTCGATGGTGTCGGTGGTCAGGACACCGAGCAAGATCGGCACGCCGGTGGTCTGCATCGCATGGGCCACGCCGCTGGCGACGCCGTTGGCCACAATATCGTAGTGCGAGGTTGCACCACGAATGACAGCTCCAAGCGTGATGACCGCATCGTAGCGACCGCTGGCGGCCATCTGCTGCGCGACAAGCGGTATCTCAAACGAGCCAGGACACCAGGCCACATCGACATTGGCCTCATTTACGCCGTGGCGGCGCAGGGTATCAAGCGCGCCTGCCAGCAGATTGCCGCCGATGAACTCGTTCCAGCGCGCCACGACAATGCCGATGCGTAGATCGGTGCCGATCAAGTTGCCTTCGTAGGTCTGCATCTATTCGTTCTCCAACAACAAGGTGTGTCCCATGCGCTCGCGCTTTGTGCGCAGATACTCGCGATTCTCGGGGTTAGATGGCGTATTGAGCGGCAGCTGCTCGACGACCTCAAGGCCGTGGCCATCGAAGCCAATAATCTTCTTGGGATTATTGGTCAGCAGGCGCAGCTTGCGCAGGCCAAGATCGGCGAGGATCTGCGCGCCCACGCCGTAGTCGCGCAGGTCAGCCGGGAAGCCCAGCTTCTCGTTGGCCTCGATCGTATCCAGGCCCTCATCCTGCAGCATGTACGCGCGCACCTTGTTGGTCAGCCCGATGCCGCGGCCCTCCTGACGCAGATAGAGCAGCACGCCGCGACCCTCCTCGGCAATCAGATGCATGGCGTGGTCGAGCTGTGGTCCACAGTCGCAGCGCAGCGAGCCGAAGGCATCGCCGGTGAGGCACTCGGAGTGTACGCGCACAAGCACAGGGTCGGCGGTGCTGATGTCGCCCATCACGAGCGCAACCGCCTCGTTTGGCTCCAGATCGGTATCGTAGGCCACAATCTTGAACTCGCCGTAGCGCGTGGGCAGGCGCGCCTCTGCCGTGCGTCGCACCAACGACTCACGCTGGCGACGATAGGCGATCAGCTGGGCAACGCTGATGATCTTTAAGTCATGCTTGGCGGCAAACTCCTCTAGCTGCGGCATGCGCGCCATGGTGCCATCATCGTTCATAATCTCGCAGATCACGCCGGCTGGGTACAGGCCCGCCAGCCGCGCCAGATCAACCGAGGCCTCGGTCTGACCAGCGCGCCGCAGCACGCCGCCCTCGACAGCGCGCAGTGGGAAGACGTGGCCAGGCCGCGCAATATCATCGGGCGTCGATGAAGGATTGAGCACGGTCTGAATCGTATGGGCGCGATCATGGGCCGAGATGCCGGTGGTCACACCGTGAGCAGCCTCGATCGACACGGTGAAGTTGGTGCCAAACTTCGAGTTATTCGAGCCGACCATCATCGGGATCTCCAGCTCGTCGAGCCGATCGCCGGTGATCGCGAGGCAAATCAAGCCACGGCCTTCCTTGGCCATGAAGTTGATCGACTGCGGCGTCACAAACTGCGCCGCACAGGCCAGATCGCCCTCGTTTTCACGATCCTCATCATCAACGATGATCACCATCTTGCCAGCGGCGTAGTCCGCAATGGCAGCTTCAACTGTTGCTAGGGTCATTATTAACTCCTGCGTGAGAATTAAGGTGCTTTGCGCGCCACCCAGAACCAGCGGTGGCTCTCGGGCACTGGCTCGCTCAGCACAAAGCAGTCGTAGCAGGCCTCAATGCTGAAGCCGACTGCCTCTAAAGCGTGCTGCACAGTCGCAGCGGAATAGCCGCGCTCGGCATGTTGCTCTTCAAAGCGAGCATACAGGCCGTCGGCGCGGCGCGAAAAGCCAATCAGTGTAAGCCACGAGATGCAGCGCTCGGCATCGAAATCGGAGCGCATCACATGCGCATAGCCTGCACGCTCCTCGACCTCAACCGGCTGCCAGACTGTTTCTAAGAAATATGGTGTGTTCATATCGAACAGCCACAGCCCCTGTGGCCGCAGCGCCGCATGCACGGCGCGAAACGTTGCCTCGATATCGGCTAGGTCGAGCAAGTAGTTCAGGCTATCGAAGCAGCACGAGACCACATCCACCGGCGTGTCAACTTGCCAGTCGCGCATATCGGCGCGCCGAAAGCGCACTGAGCGCTGCAGACCAGCACTGCGGCGGGCCTTACGCTGTGCCTCCTGCAGCATCGCTGTCGCCGCATCGATGCCCAGCACATCCCAGCCATCGTCGGCCAGCATCAGCGCCAGCGTCCCTGTGCCACAGGCGAGATCAACCCAGCGTCCAGGCTGCTCGCATGGCGCATGCTGATCGAGAATATCGGCCAAATAGGTGTACATGAGCACGCTGAAGTGCAGCTGGCCGGCATCGTAGTAGCGGGCATAGGCGCTATACATCGCTAGACCGTCTGCTCGCGCCGCAGCAGAATATTCTCAACGTACTTCGCCAGAATATCGACCTCCAGATTAACCTGATCGCCGACCGTTTGACGGCCAATAATCGCCCACTCCTGCGTATGCGCGATGATGGCCAGGCTGAAGGTGTGCGCGGTGGTGGCGGTGATCGTCAGGCTTGTGCCATCGACAGCGATAAAGCCTTTCTCAACAATATACGGCATCAGCGCCTGTGGAGCCTCGATCGTAATAATCTTCGACTCACCTTCGCGGCCAATAGCGACAATTGTGCCTGTCGCATCGACATGGCCCTGAACATAGTGGCCGCCCATGCGCTGCCCCGCCGCCACTGCACGCTCTAGATTGACCGGATCGCCAGCGCGCAGCTGGCCGAGCGTGGTGCGCCGCAGTGTCTCGGGGGCCAGCCCGACCCGAAACCAATCCTCACCCCAGGCGGTTACTGTCAGACAGACGCCGCTGACCGCGATGCTGTCGCCAAGCCGCACATCGCCAAGCACCGTCGAGCACGCGATCACAAGCTCGTTATCGCGCTCGCGTCCGGTCAGCGCTTCGCGCACTGAGCCAATTTCTTCCACAATTCCCGTAAACATGCGTGCTCCCTGTTTAAAAATCCTGATGGTGACAGCAATCTGCACAAAAACCTGATTTTATTGTATCACCGGACGGGATAGGCCACGGCGAGCAAATCTGGGCCGATGGTTTCGATCTGCTGCCAGGTGAAGGTGTGCGCCTGCTGCATCAGCGCAATGCCAGGCCCACCAACTGGCGTCGGCGCGCTGGCTCCGCCAATGAGCTTCGGCGCGATCCACACCAGCAGCTTATCGATCAGCCCAGCCGCCAGAAAGCTGGCGATGATGGTGCCGCCACCCTCAACCATGAGCGATGTTATGTCATGCTGACCGAGCCAATCCAACAGCGCGCCAAGCTCCACCTGACCAGCGGGATTGGCAGGCAACTCGATGATCTCAGCATTGGCGATGCTGGCACGCCATACTGGCGTAGCCGCCGCCGTCGTTGCGATCACGGTGGTGCCAGGCACAGCTGGCTGGAGCATGGCCGCGCTCGCCGGGGTGCGACCATGGGCATCAACGATCACGCGCAGCGGATGGCGCACCGGCCGCCAGTGCTGATCGATCCGTGTGGTCAGCAGTGGATCATCGGCCAGCAGCGTACCCACGCCAACCAGGATCGCATCGACCTGGTCGCGCCACGCATGGACGCGCTGTCGCGCAGGCGGGCTGGTGATCCAGCGTGAGTCGCCGGTATAGGTGGCGATCTTGCCGTCCAGGGTCATGGCGTACTTAACGCTCACGAAAGGCCGCTTGGTGGTGATCCAGCGGCGAAACGCCTCGGTCTGCACTTCGGCGTGTGGCTGCGCGGCGGGATCGAAGGCCACCTCGATGCCAGCCGCCTGCAGCACACTAGCCGCATCGCGCTCAAAGCGCGGGTTAGGATCACGGCTAGCAATCACCACGCGCCGGATGCCAGCGGCAACAATTGCGTCGGTGCATGGCGGCGTGCGGCCCCAAATTGTACATGGCTCTAGCGTGACATACAGCTCGGCCCCGCGCGCACGTGAACCAGCTGTCTGCAGCGCCACCACCTCGGCGTGTGGCCCACCTGGCGGCTGTGTCCAGCCCGTGCTAATGAGCGTATCTGCCGCCCACACAGCCGCGCCAACAGGCGGATTGGGGCTGGTGCGGCCGAGCGCCTGATCGGCCGCAGCCAGCGCCGCCTGCATCGCCGGATGCAGCTTAACCTCCATGGTTCCTCCGTAAACATGACTAAAAACCCTTGACGATACGGCGTTTTATCGGTACGATTTTTGATAGAGTGAACAACAAAGGCGTTGTGCACAAAGGAGTGCGTAGAATGTTACGAAAGCAGAAATTGGGAGCCACCACTACGGTTACCTTCTCTATCCCAGCGATCATTAAGGCCAGCACCGTTACGGTAGTTGGCGAATTTAATGGCTGGAATGAAACCGCTACTCCCCTCAACAAAACTACCGATGGCTGGACTATTACCCTTGATCTACCGCGCGGACGCGAGTACCAGTACCGCTACTTGGCCGATGGGCACGTTTGGATGAATGATTGGAATGCCGATTACTACGTGCCTAACGCGCTTGGTGGCGATGATTCAGTCGTGCGCACCTAAGCTAGATTATAGCCCCGGACTCCAACGACGGAGTCCGGGGCTTTTTTTTGTCGGCAAAGCCTGTCGGCCATGGTAGCATGAGCGCAGCATTTGCTTGCAGGAAGGAACAGCTATGCCCGAACTCCACCCACTCTTTCCCCGCGCTGCCCACGATGCTGTGGCGCACTTTGCGCCGCTGATCAGCGTGATTGCAGCCATCGCCAACGGCGACACCACGCGCCGTGCCGAGATCGAGTATCTGCTGCCGCAGCTCGATAACAATGGCTGGCACATCAGCGCCGCTGTCCAGCGTATCTGGGCCGGCGAGCGTGATCGCGCAGCGCTAACCAGCGGCCTCGACAGCAACAGCGCTGCGATTATCAGTGCCACACTGGACGCCATCGAGCACTACGCGCCAGACCCCGAGGCGGATCGCATCGCCCAGGTTATCGCCAGCTGGCGGCCAGTGATCCTCACCGTAGCAGCAGCGGCGCTGGACATCAACCAAGCGCGCCAAGACATCGACGGCTTCTTGCCGCAGCTCGAGCAGCAGGATGAGTGGCAGACGCTGGCCCAGCGCATCCGCCTGATCCTCGCTGGCTCTACACAGCGCGAGCGCCTGCTGGCCGACCTCGACCCAACCGATACGGTGATCATCGCAGCAATTTTGCACGCCATTGACGACCCCGACAACCTTGTGCGCCTGCTGCGCGACGAGCGTAATCGCGCCGCCGCCGAGGAAGATTAAACAGCAGCGGCCCCCGGCATATGCCAGCAGGGCCGCTGTCTCCCTTCATCATAAACGTGCAGTCTGTCTAGCCGCGCAGCGCGCGCCCAAGACTCTTCCACGACGGCTGCAGATCGCCGAGGAGATTCTGCGAGCGGAACATACGCGCGGCGAGCCACTGCATCCCCAGCACCGTTCCCACCATCAACAGCAGCGACGTGCCGAGCAGCCAGAGCGGCAGCGAACCAATCGCGGCCCGCACCACCAGCACAATCGGCGCGGTAAATGGCACGATGCTTAGCACCGTCGAGAGCACCCCATTTGGCTGCGTCACAATCACCGACATAAAGAACAGCGGCAGCATCACCGGAACGGCCATCACGATCGAGAGCTGCGAGCTTTCGCGCATCGTATTGGCCAGCGCGCCAATCCCAGCCATCAGCGAGCCGTAGATCGCATAGCCGCAGGCGAAGCACACCGCCACCAGCACCCACACCGTAGGTGCCAGATCAATGTCCTTCAGCGAGGGCAAGAAGCTTAGCTTGCCGCCAAGAAACACCGATGCAGCCGCACCCCAGATCACGAGCTCCAGCAGGCCCAGCAAACCCAGACCGATGATCTTGCCAGCCAGCAGCTGCTGCGATGTGACCGAGGACAGCACCACCTCAATCACGCGGTTTTCTTTTTCTTCGATCAGCGCCTGGAGCAGCCAGCTCGCCGAGATGAAGATCGAGCCGTAGAGCAGCATGGTAAACATCATGCCCAGCTGAAACACCGAACTCATACGCTCATCGCTGCTTTTGACCGCTGCTTGGCCGTTGGATTCGAGCGGCTCGATGGTCATGCCCGCTGTTGGCTGGAGCAAGGCACGCGCAACCTCCGGGCTAGGATCAGGCAGCAAGCTCGTGGTGAGCAGCAGCTGCATGAGATCACCCTCGAGTGCGCCGCCGAACGGATCAAAATCACGGCTGTAGCGCACAATATCCCCCGACTCAAGATAGTCGGCTGGTATCACATAGTAGCTATCGATCGCCGCGCTGTCGAGCGCGGCCTGCGCCACTGGCTCCGAGTCGTAGCGCTGAAATAGGGCGGCTGTTTCGGCAGGCAGTGCAGCGGGCACGCTTGGGACCAGGCCGCTTTGATCGATAAAGTTGATCACAGGCTCGCCGGACTGAAACTTCGCCAGCGTCTGCTCAGGCAAGGCAATGCCAGGAATACCGCTATCGCTAGAGTTACCGGAGCCTGAGCCATTGCTCAAGCTCATAAAGCCCATCACGGCAGGAATAAGCACGAGCACAAACCAAAACGAGGGCTTGCGCAGATGCTTCAAAAACTCCGTTCGGGCAATTGTTAAAACCTTCATCATGATCGTTCACCCCGCACAGCTGCCGAAAAATCACGCAGCGACAAGCGCTTGCCATAGCGCAGCATTCCAATCCGCAGCACCCGCCCAGCGATCCAGACCATGCCCAGCGCCGCCAAGCACTGGATGGCGAGTGATGCCACCACCTGCCAGAGCGGTACAGCGGTGATCGCTACACGCTGCAGCATCGATATCGGCGCGGTAAACGGTGCCAGGCTCACCAGCACCGCCAGCGGTCCATTGGGATTCTCGATGATCAATGTCAGCAGCCACACCGGCAAAAACAGCAACAGACTCACCACGCCAGAGAGCTGCTGGCCCTCCTGCACTGCTGTCACCGCCGCGCCGACAGAGCCAAGCGCCGCCGCGACCAGCAAGTAGATCGGAATAAAATAGAGGCCAGCCAGCAGCAGCACATCGAGCGGCAGACTCAGCGTCTGCAGCGGCTCAAACAGAGCGCGGGCCACAAAGAAAATCGCGACCACGCTTGCCGACCACGCGGCGATCTGTACAATGCCGACCATGCCAAGGCCGATGATCTTGCCCGCCATCAATGAGAACGGCCGCACCGAGGTGGCCAAGATCTCCATGATCCGGTTCTCTTTTTCCTCGACCACGGCCGTCATCAGGTATGATCCGGAGAACATCACCGACAGCACAAGGAAAAACCCGAACAGATAGGGCACAAAGAACAGCAAAAAGCCTTGACCTTCGTTGACCTCGCGGTTATTTTGCAGGTTGCGCTGCAGCAACTCAGCGACTGGCTCCTGCAGGCGCTTGTTCACCAGCGGATCGCTGCCGCTGGCCAAGCTGCGCTCAATAAACTTGCCGATAGCGCTCTGGGCCAAGTCGGCGAGCTGACCATCGGGAGCATAGGCCTTGATCGCGCCTGTCTGCAGATAGTCAGCAGGAATAACCACATAGCCATCGAGCGTGTCGGCCTCGATCATGGCGCGGGCGGCGGACTCATCGGCAACACGCAGCAGCGGCACATCGGGCTGGAGCGTATCGGTGATGACCACGCGGTCGGGCTGGCTGCTGGCGATGCCGCTCTGATCGATATAGCCGATGCCTGTCACCGTTTCGCCGCGACTAATGAAGAAGACGATTAGGCCGAAGCCTGCCAGCAGCAACACCGGCAAGCCCAGCGTCATCCAAATAAACGCCTTGCGCCGCACGTTAATTGCAAACTCGTGGGCAGCGATCACCCACCACTTCGGCTTATTCATGGTCCGTCGCCTCGCCGCTGACCACGCGCACAAAGATATCGTCGAGCGACGGCACAGCCACCTCAAAGCGCTCGATCGTTACATCTGACCGCGCGGCCAAGGTTTGCAGCACGGCCTGCGGCGAGATGCTATCATCAAGGTTGAGCTGCTGGCTCCCGTTGTGCGCCTGGACGCTGAGCACGCCGGGAACATCGGCAAAGTTGCCAGTGCCCTCAACCAGCACTGCGTTGGGCGCAAAGCGGCGCTTCACCTCCTTGAGCGAGCCGTGGAGCACAATCTTGCCCTTGCTGAACATGACCAAGCGGTCGCACATCTCCTCAACTAGGTGCATCTGGTGGGTGCACATCAGCACCGCGCGGCCAGAGCGGCGAATATCGAGCAGCAGCTCTTTGACCAGGCGGGTGTTGACCGGATCGAGGGCGGCGAATGGCTCGTCGATGATCACGATCTCCGGCTCGTGGAGAATCGTGGTGCCAAACTGAACCTTCTGCTGCATACCGCGGCTCAGCTCGCTGACCTTCTTGTTGGCAACCTGCGCTAGATCCACGCGCTCCAGATAGTCCATGGCGCGGCGGCGCGCCTCGTTGCGCTCGAGGCCCTTGAGCGACGCGAGGTAGACCATGCAGTCCACCACCTTCAGATTACGATAGAGACCACGCTCCTCGGGCAAGTAGCCGATTTTATTTTTCTTCTCTTCGCTGATCGGGCCGCCGAGAACGGCGATTGAGCCGCTGTCGGGGCGCAGAATATCGAGAATCATGCGAATCGTTGTGGTTTTGCCGGCACCGTTGTGGCCAAGCATGCCAAACAGCTCGCCCTGATTCACTTGAAAGCTCACGCCGCGCACAGCGTCAACGCCAGCAAAAGATTTTTTAACATTTTCAACTTGAATAAGCGGGGTCATACAACTGTCCTCCAAAGCACAGCAAATTCACGCTAGTCCGTATCCTAGCGTGCCAGAATTACGAGGTTGGCGCAACGCCCTTGAGACGCAGGCTACCCCGTCACTTCGTCCGAGGTTGATGGACTCACTAAGGTATACGCCATCAGCGGGCTAGCCGGGCGCAGGGCAACCACCGTAATATCATCGTGTTGTTCCGATGAACCAGTGAAGCGTAGAATATCGACCATGATCTGCTCGATCAATGTGTTGAGTGAAATCGCTGGATCAATCGCACGAATACAGTGCTCCAGGCGCTCGAACCCATACAGCTCAGCAGCGCTATTGTGGGCCTCAACCACACCGTCGCTCACTAAAAGCAGCAGATCATTGGGCTCAAAGGCGATGCGTAGCTCCTGATAGGTGTGCTGAGCGGTGCCAAGCGGAAACCCGCTCACATCGATGTAGTGCACCGCGCCATCACGAATGAGCAGCGGCGCGATCATGCCAGCGTTGGCAGCGACGATCTCCTGGCGATCTTGATCGATCGACACAAGCAGCACGGCCGCATTCATCTGATTCCCACGCAGCCGCGCAGCAAGCGTCTGATTAAGCGTATTCAAGAGCACAGCGGGAGCGGTCGTTGTGCGCGCCTCGGTCTCGAGCGCGCTGGTCGTCAGCGCCATCATCAGCGCAGCACCGATGCCTTTGCCGGAGATATCGCCCACGGCGACCATGCCGCCAGCGTGGTTGGGCGTGGCGATATAGGTGTAGAAATCACCGCCAACCTCGGAGGCCGCCAGCGACATGCCAAAGACATTGAGCTGCTGCAGATCCCATGGCGGTCGATCCGGCAGCAGGCCCACCTGGATATCGCGGGCGAGCGCGACGCCCTCGCGCAGATGCTGGTTGATCACGCCGAGCTCCGCCGCTACCTGGGCCAGCTCTGCCGTGCGCGTCGCCACTTGCTCCTCCAGGTGCTCTTGGTACGAGCGCAGCTCCTCCTCGACACGGCGGCGCTCGGCAAGCTCCTGCTGGGCTGCGGCGTACAGGCGCGCATTCTGCAGCGCCACAGCGGCCTGATTGGCCATGGTTACCAGCAGCTCGACATCGTGGGGTGTAAACTCGCGCTGGTCACGGCGATTGATCGCTGTCATGGTGCCCAGCATGGTGCTGCGGTAGAGCAGCGGCACGACAATAATCGAGCCGTTGTCCAGCGCAACGCGGCGCTGCTGCACGGACGTGCTCTCACGTGGATCGGGCGCGCTGCCAGGGGAGAGCGCAGGCTTTTCGTGGCGCAGCACCCAGCCGCTCAGGCCATCGAGCAGCTCGTCGAACGCGACCAGCTCAATTGCAGCGCTGCCAGGGCCGCCGCGCACAAAGCTTGTGACCTCGCGGGCGTCCATATCGATTGTCATCAGCGATACAGCGTTCGCACTGATCGCATCGACCGCGCCATCAACCACCGACTGGAGCACCGTCCCCAGCTGCTCTGAGCCGATCAGCGAGCGCGCGGTCCGGTACAGCACCTCGGTTTCGTTCAGCACCTCCTGCGTGCGCTCAAACAGCGAACGATAGCGCTGCTCGGACTCGGCGAGCGTGCGATTAGTGGCGCTCAGCTGCTCCTGCGAGAGCTGTAGCTCGACCGAGCGCTGCTGCAAATCGTTGAGCGTAACCTCAAGCTGGGCGGTGCGCTGTGTGACCTGCTCCTCCAGGCTGGCATAGAGACCGCGCAGCTGGCTGGTCATCGAGTTAAAGGCTTGCGCCACTTGGCCGATCTCGCCAGGGCCAACCGGCACATTGACCTGCAGATTGCCGGCTGCAACTTGATCAGCAGCGACCTGCAGCGTCTGCAGCGGCCGGGTGATCAGGCGTGCTGCCAGCAGGCCAACCAGCACAACCAGCACGCCCAGACCAACCGCCGAAAGCAGCGTCTGCAGCGTCTGGCGCTGGGCGGTGGCCAGCGCCTCGGTGCGCTGCTGCGTGGCGATAACGCTCCAGTTGAGGCCGAAATCTTTATCGGCATAGCCCTGCGACTGTGCCTGCTCAACCAGCACGCCGGGATCGGGCACATACGAGCGGCTCAGCGGCGGCACATCAGCGCTATTGGAAAGAATCAGGCCATCGCGGTTGACAAGCGTTAGGCGCACGGTGGTTGCACCTTCATCCTGCGGGCGCTGCTCAGCGGTGCGCAGAATCGCCTGCTCGGTGTTCCAATCGACCAAGTTAAGCCACACACCGATCAGGGTGCCTGACTGGTTGAAAATACCATGCGAGAACCCGACCACATAGCCATCATCGCCGTAGAGCCGCGCCACCCGCCGATCTACATGCACATCATCGACAAAAACGGTGCCAGGGCGAATACGGCGCTCCTGCCAGATCTCGAACCACTCCTCGCCGCGCACCGTCTGGCCAATCAAGCTCGCACCATCGAGATACGTGCCATCGGGACGGGCGCTGCTCGCGGCGATGACGGTGCCGCTGCTGTCGGCGACAATCATCAGACGATAGAACGGCGCGTAGATGTTGGTCATGCGCGTCATTAGCGGAATGATGCGCAGCGGGTCCATCGCGCGCGCGCCATCGCTGTTGGCAAAGGCTTGCACATTGCCGTAGCGATCAAAGAGATCGCGCTCGATTTTTTCCATGGATGAAACAGCCAACTCTCGCAGCTGAGAGTTCGCTAGGTCGGTGAGCGTGCGCGCTGATTGAAGGTTATTGAGCATCGCCACCACAAGCAGCGGCAGCAGCCCAACCAGCAACAGAAGCACAATGAGGCGCCGATGCAGGGAGACAAAACGCCGTTGCTTGGATTCGACCGGCTGATCCATAGCCGCAATCCTTTGAGCAGCAAGAGAGCAATCCTTAGAGTGTGTATCATACGAGAAGAAGCCGCAGAACGCAAAATTTTTAGCCCACGTTTGCGCACCATGCGCGACCTGCTCGGCAAACATTCTAGCCATATCGGCATATTAAACCAGCGTGTGCTCGCCTTTCCAGGCAAGCACACGCTGGTGATTGTAGCCAGCTCTAAATTCTCTGAGTATGTATGCCCTTGGCGTTACTTGAGCACAAGCGGCAGATACACCTTAAACGGCAGGTTGGTCTGCGGTGTCGCCGTCGGCGTCGGCGTGCCTGGCGTGGTCGTCGTCGTTGGCGTGATCGTGCCTGGCGTGGTCGTCATCGTCGGCGTCGTGGTCGTCGTTGGCGTGATCGTGCCTGGCGTCGTCGTCATCGTCGGCGTCGGCGTCGTCGTTGGCGTGATCGTGCCTGGCGTCGTCGTCATCGTCGGCGTCGTGGTCGCCGTTGGCGTGATCGTGCCTGGCGTCGTCGTCATCGTCGGCGTCGTGGTCGCCGTCGGCGTGATCGTGCCTGGCGTGGTCGTCATCGTCGGTGTCGTGGTCGCCGTCGGCGTGATCGTGCCTGGTGTTGGCGTCATCGTCGGCGTCGGCGTCGTACTGCCAGCCTGTGGAAGCACCGTTAGCTCGCCGAGCTGGCTTGGCTCGAAGGTCAGCCCAGCGTTGGAGCCTGCGCCATTGAGATCGCAGTAGGTGAAGTTCTGGCCGCCGTCGAGCGAGAAGCGATAGGCGTAGGCGAAGGTTGTGGTTGTCGCAACCGTCGGAGCCATAAACATGCCCTGGAACTCGTCGTCATTACCGGCCTGAACATTGTAGGTTGTAGCGAAGAAGTGCCACGCATTGCTCAACGTTGGGTCGGAGCCATCGGGGCCGTAGCCGACCTCGGCGGTGACACCAGCCGGCGCACCAGCCGGTTCGGTCACTCCAGCCTCGTAGATGCGGCCATAGATCGGAGGCGTAGTCATCGTGCTCGTGACGCTCAGCGTGGGCGGGAACTGTAGGACGCAGTAGTCGGCCTCGCCGGGCGTATCGCTCTCGTTGGCGACGCCGGTGTAGGTGAAGCCATCGACGAGCGTGTCGCCGCTTGCGCCAGGATTCAGCACCGTAACATCGACAGAGCCGACGCTGAAGTTAGCCGGAGCGTCGCATACGATACGAGTACTATCTTCCACTACACATGTGGCCAGCTGTGTGCCAAAATAGACCTGCGCATTAAAGCTAAAGTTGATGCCGCTGATCACCACGTTTGGCGTCGAGCTGAGGCCAGCCAGTGTGTTGTCTGGGTTCACAGCGGTGATCGTTGGCGGCTGTGAGGGTGCCCAGGCCAGGCCGCGGAACCGCGCATTATTGGCAGCGGTGATCACGGTGGTGTTGGATGTGATGTCGAGCGGCTGATCATAAAAGGCACTATCCACCAGCCGCACAACAGCGGTGATGGTGCTCGTACTTGAGCCGCTGGTGGCGTAGAGCAGCGCCTCGGTGCCACTGATCACGCCAACGATGCCGCTCATCACGCCACTGAGGGAGCCCTGGCTCGTCCACTGACTGCCATCATAAGAGTATTTGAGCAAACCATTATTTTGGCTCGCGACATACAGCGTGTCGTCGCCGTCCACGGCGGCGGAGCGATCAAGGAAGACATAGTCGTAGGGGCTGGTGCTGGTGGTCGCCGTGATCAGCGTGGCGGTGGTTGGCGTGGTGGGCAAGCCCATCCCAACCAGGTTCACGCCATTGTAGGGGCTTGAGCCAGTCGAGAGATACAGCTGGTCGTGGAAAATCTCGGCGACGCGCGCGTTGTTGGGCGTTGTGAGCACCTGCGTTGTGGAGAGCACATTGCCCAGCGGAACATAGCGAATGCCGCCAGTGCCAAGCGCACCATTGCCAGCAACCCAGAAGCGGGAGCCATCATCGGAGGCAACACTGCGCACATTCGCGTTGTTGAAGCCATCGATGATGCGTGTTGACGTATCAACATTGAGCACGGCATCCACACGTGCAACAACACGATTAACAACCGCAGCGGAGGTATTGACAACCGAGGCCGTGCCAACATCAGCATCATAGCCAGCCAACACGAGATAGCGGCCATCCGCAGAGCGACTCAGAAAGCCCTCGGATGTTGCGCTGCCGGAGAGGGTCAGGCGTGCGTTGTCGGTCATCACGCTGGTGGGCATGGCGACGCTCTGCACCACGCTGCCCTCGGGGCGCACCTCATCAAGGAACACCGGAGCTGCGGCACCAGAAAGGGCGGCCGAGCCATCGCCGACGCGGACGACAACTAAGTTGCCGGGGGCGAAACCAACAGGAAGTCCTTGGATTGACGAAGGAGATGCAGGGGCAGCACGGGTAAACATTGCTTGGGCCACTGTGCCCAGGCCTAAGAGACTAATCAGGCCAATAAGGAACAGCGGAGCCAGCACAAAACGTTGCGGCCATCGAAACATAGATCCTCCTTCTGGTCTACAATACAGGGACACAGCGATTATACTGTGGGAATTCGTGACGTCACAGCACCAATCAACCACTACAACCCAAGGGAGTGTACTATGCGCCGAGCGCACCGAATTGGAACAAGCCTCATTTGGATTGGCGTACTCTGTAGTATGCTGGCGTGTACGGCTCCCGCAGCTGTGCCCACGCAACCTGCAGCAACAACAGTACCAGCAACAGCAACGGCCGACACGCCAAACGACACACTGCGCTGGTCGTTGGAAGGGGTCGAAGACCTTGCAGCGCTTGATCCAGCCAAACCAATCAACAACCCAACCAACATAGTGATTGGCCTGGTCTACGGCGGACTTATCCGCCTCGATGCGAACCTCGAGGTGCAGCCGGAGGCCGCTGAGCGCTGGGAGGTTAGCCCAGACGGTCGTGTGTACACCTTTTTCCTGCGCCCAGACCTACAGTTCGCCGATGGCACGCCGGTTACCGCCGCAGATTTTGTATACTCGATCAATCGGGCGCTCTCGCCTGAGCTGACCTATGATGCCAGCTACCAGCTAGCTCAGATCGAGGGCGCAGAGGAGGTGGCCGCCGGTGCGGCGGACAGCGCCAGCGGCGTGCGCGCGCTCGATGCCCACACGCTGGAGATTCGACTGAAGCAGCCGCAGGCGTTTTTCTTGTCGCAGCTTGGCTACTCCTACACCTATGTGGTGCCCCGCCAGCTGGTCGAGAGCGGGGGCGACTGGCACGAGCAGGCCTTTGGCACTGGCCCATATCAGGTGAAAGAGTGGATTCACGGCGAGAAGATTGTGCTGACCGCCAACGAGCACTACTGGCATGGCCGCGCTGGCATGCCGCAGGTGGAGCTATACTTCTACCCCGATAGCGAGAAGGCGCTTGACGACTATCTCGCCGGCAAGCTTGATATCATGGGCGGCCAGCAGAACCCGATCCCGACCAATCGTCTGGAGGAAGTAAAGCAGCTGCCTGACTTCCGCACCAGTGCCGCGCTGGTCACGCGCTATATTGGCTTCAACAACGAGCTAGCGCCATTTGACCGTGTCGCCATGCGGCGCGCCTTCGCACAGTCGATTGATAAAGAAAAGCTGGTCGATACTGTGCTCGCTGGTGCAGCCGAGCCAGCTACGCGCATTCTGCCCACCGGCCTCGTTGGCTCCGATCTGCCCATCCGGCCGCTGAAGTTCGATCCAGGCGCAGCGGTGCTCGATATGCAGCACGCCGGCTACATCGCCGGCAGCGATGTTCCCAGTGTAACGCTGGCCTACGCCGACGAGGGCGATAACGCAGCGGTGGCCGCTTATCTGCAGCAGGATTGGCAGGAGCACCTCGGCATCGACGTTGCGCTCAAGGCCTATGCCTTGCATGATTTCGAGCAGATGCTCAACACCACCTACTACACACCCAGCGCGGGGCTGCAAATGTATCTCAGCGTGTGGGGGGCCGACTACCCTGACCCGCAGAACTTCCTGTCGCAGCAGCTGCGCACTGGCTCGCCTAACAACAATGGGCACTACTCAAACATCGCCTTCGATAATCTGGTCGACGAGGCTGATCGACAAGGCAAGGCCGAGGACTTTGATCGTCGCCTGCAGCTCTATGTCAACGCCGAGCAGATTGTGATCGATGAGGTTGGCTGGCTGCCGCTGTTCTATCCAACCTTCAATACGCTTATTCGGCCCGATATTCAGGGCATCAGCGTTACGCCGCTGGGCATCGCCGTGCCCAACTGGCACAGTATTAAGCGCACTACAGAGTGATATGGTATAAGGAGGATTCATGCGCGTTGGAATTATCGGCACTGGCTGGGGCGTGCGGGTGCAAGTGCCCGCCTTTCGCTCCGCCGGCCTAACCGTCGCTGGCATCGCCGGGCACAACCAGGACAAGACCGCAAAGATTGCCGCCGAGCTAGAGACCCAGCCCTTTGCCGATTGGCAGGCGCTGATTGCAAGCGACATCGAGCTGGTGAGCATTGTTACACCGCCCAGCCTGCACCGCGAGATGGCCATCGCCGCCCTCAAGGCGGGCAACCATGTGCTGTGTGAAAAGCCCACCGCCCTTGATGCTAGCCAAGCCGAGGAGATGGCCGCCGTCGCCAGCGCGCACCCAGACCAGCTGGCTCTGATCGACCATGAACTGCGCTTCTTCCCGCTCCTGCTTCAGGCGCGAACAAGTATCCGCAGCGGCAAGATCGGCAGTGTCCGCCATATCACCAGCACGATCACCAGCAGCGGCCGGGCCAACCGCACGCAGCCGTGGACATGGTGGAGCGATGCGGCGCAGGGCGGCGGCACCTGGGGCGCGATCGGCTCGCATCAGATCGATACCCTGCGCTATCTCTGTGGAGAGATCACCAGCGTCAGCGCCGATCTGCGCACGTTTGTCGGCGAGCGGCCCAGCGACACTGGCCCGCGCCAGGTAACAAGCGATGACTATGCCACCGCCCGCTTTACGCTGCACAACGGAGCCAGCGCCGTCTGTGTGCTGAGCACCGTCGCCGCCCGCAACGAGCCAGATCAGATGACCATCCACGGCACCGAGGGTGCCCTACGCATCACCTCCAGCGGCCTAGAGCTAGCAGCGCTGAATGGCGAGTGGGAGCTCCAGCCGTTTGTGCCCAGCGTAGCCATTCCCCAAGGTATCAGCGGCCTCTTTCCGCTCAGCACCGTCTATCTAGCCCATGCCCTTGTCGCCTGGGCCAACGGCGATGCAGCTGCGCTCGATCCGGCGGCTACCTTTGCGGATGGGCTGCGCAATCAGCAGATTCTCGATGCCGGGCGGCGCTCGAACGCGCAAGATGGGGCGAAAGTCAGCGTGTAACGCGTCGATCATGGTACACTGGAGAGCGAACATCTATGCGCCATGGAGCAGATCATGTTGATCACCCCTGAGGGACGACAGCTCATCAGCCAGCTCAGCAGTCTTGATCGCGAGCTAACGCAGCAGCGGCGGCTCCGCCTCGCTCTGCGCGCCACCTGGATTGCCCTGCTGGCTGTGGCGCTGTGCCTAGGGGTGCGCTACTGGCTCCATATCGGCCTTAGCAGCCTGGAGATCGCGATCATCGGCGGTCTGGTTTGGCTGCTGGGGCTAGTTTATGCGTTCGTTCCAGCCCGCCACGCCAGCGGCACGGCGCGGGCGCTTGATCGCGCCTTTGGGCTTGATGCCAATCTGGCCACCGCGCTGGAGCTAAGCGCGCGCGGCGAGCGCGAGGGCTTCGCCTTCACCCTCACCGATGAGGCGCGGCGTAAGCTGGCCCTCATCATCCCTGATGTGCGCAAAAGCACCGCCGAGCCACTGCGCCTAGAGCTTCAAACGCTGGCGCTGGCGCTGATGCTCTGCGCAGGGATGCTGCTCATCACCACCATCAGCCACAGCTTGCCAGCTGGCACCGGCAGCGCCGAGCTGCCACAGCTCCCTGAGCTGCCTGCCGCTGTCGAGCCACCAGAGCAGCAGTCGGCCCAACAACAGCAGACCGAGCAAACGAACGGCGGCGGGCAGGCAGAGCGCCAGACCAGCGGCGGCCAAACACCACAGCTCGATCCAGCGGCAAGCGAGACAGCCGCCGCGATCGCCGATGCCCTGCGCGACAACGGAGCCACCCGCGCCGCCGCCGATGCGCTTGATCGCGGCGATACCCAGGCCGCCGCTAGCGCCATCCGCCAGCTCGCCGACCGCGCCGACCAGCTCTCACCCGCGGCGCGCAACGAGATCGCCGACTCGCTCCAGACAGCCGCCGACAAGCTTAGCGCCAGCCAGCCAGAGCAGGCCCAGCAGCTGCAGCAGCAGGCGCGTGCCATCCGCGAGGGCGGCTCCACCACAGTGCGCGGACTAGAGGACCTCGCGCAATCCATCGACAATCTCAACGGTCAGGGTCGACCACCAGTCGCTGATAATCAGTCTGGTGACCAGAGCGGCCAGCCGCAGCCAGGCAGCGGCAGCTCCAGCAACGCCACTAGCGACCAGCCAGAGCAGGCTGGCTCCGGCAGCGGGAATCAAAATGCGGGCGCGACGCGCAGCGTGCCGCCAGCCAGTCAGCCTGGTCAGGATGTGCCGCTGCCACCAGCGCCCGATCCCGAGGGCCAGACGACGCCTGGGGGCAATGGCAGCGCCGCTGTCACCCTGCCGGGCAGCACCAGTGGCTCCGGCGGCTCCGGCGCAGGCACGCCTGGCGGCAACGTGGCTGACAATATCTCTGATCCGGCGACTATTCCACCAGAGCTTCGCGATGCCATCCAGAATTATTTCGAACATTGAGGTTTTTGACCCAGCTTTCTTGGCACGGATCGAGCGGCTGACCCTCCAGTCAAGCCGTCTTTTACGTGGTGGGCTGAGCGGTGAGCATGCCTCGCGACGGCACTTGCCCGCCCCAACGTTCAGCGATCATCGCGCGTACTCACCAGGCGACGATCTGCGGCACATCGACTGGCCAGCCTACGCCCGCCATCAGGAGCTGCACCTGAAGCTCGGCGAGACCGAGCAGGACATCGATGTGCTGATCGCGCTCGACACCTCGCAGTCGCTCAACTGGGGCCAGGGTCAGCGCCATAAGGCCGTGTACGCCCTGCGGCTGGCTGCCCTCGTTGGCGCGGTGGCGCTGGCCTCCAATGACCATGTGCAGCTGTGGCCGTTTCAGACCCGCCTGCTCAAGCAGTTTGGACCAGCGACCGGCCGCGGGCGCACACCAGATCTGCTGCGCTTTCTCAGCCAGCTGCCGTTCGCTGGTCAGACGCATCTACCAGCCATTACGCGCGGCCTACGCAATCGGAGCGGCGGGCTGCTCGTGCTGATCTCGGACTTATGGACCAAAGCCGGGCTTGATGCGCTGCTCAAGACAGCGGCGGCTCCACGCTGGCAAACTGTCGTGCTGCACGTGCTGCACCCCGATGAGATTCGCCCACGGCTCGACGGCCCGATTGAGCTTGAGGACAGCGAGACTGGTGCGACGATCAGCCTGCTGGTCGACGAGGCCGCTCGTCGCGCCTACTACGAGCGCTTGATCGGCTGGGTGCGCGCCATCGAGCGCACATGCCGTGATCGCGGCGCAACCTACGTCGGCGTGCGCACCGACCGCTCGCTTGAGCGCGCCATTGTGCCTGTCTTGCGCCGTCGCGCTGTACTAGGATAAACCATGACGTTGCTGTTTCCCCTGGGCCTGCTGGCGCTCGTCGCGCTGCCGATTATCGCCGCCCTGCACCTTGTGCGCCAGCGCCGCCGCCGCCTCCAAGTGCCAACCCTGCTGCTTTGGCAGCAGCTGAAGGTGCCACCGGAGCAGCGTATCCGCACGCTGCCGTGGACAACGCTGCTGCTGCTGCACTTACTCGCCGCCGCCGCCCTGGCCCTAGCGCTGACGAACCCGGCCCTGCGCCCAGGCGCAGCGAGCGCACCGCAGCATATCATCGCCATCATTGATCTTTCGTCGAGCATGGGCGCAAGCGATGTCAAGCCCTCACGCTTCGCCAAGGCCCAGCAGGCAGCTCTGGAGCTTATCGACGATCTTGGCCCCAACGACGCGCTCACGCTGATCGCGCTTGACCGGCATCCGCGCCTGCTGATCACCGGCAGCGCCGCCGACGCCCAGCAGCTACGCGCCGCCGTCAGCAGCCTCAATCCAGCTGGCACTGGCGTTGATCTAGCCCAGGCGCTCCAGCTTGCCAACAGCACGCTCGTGGCAGATAAACGCAATCGTATGCTTGTGCTCACCGATGCGGCATTTAGCGCCCCGAGCACGCCGCTCACCGCTGTGGCCGAGCTGGAGTGGCGCACATGGGGCACCAGCACGCCCAATCTAGCGGTGGTGGCGTTCGAGGCCCGTCGCATCCCCAATGGTGAAATCGCTGTGTATGCGCGCATCACCAACGCCGGCATGCTGCCGCTGGCGCGCACAGTCAGCCTGCTGGTCGATGGCGCTGAGTTTAGCAGCCAGGCGGTCGCTATCGCCACCGACAGCAGCCAAGAGTTTGTCTGGCGCATTCCAAGCGGCAGCACCCAGGCCGAGGTGCAGATTGACAGCGATGATGTTTTGCCTGCTGATGATCGGGCGCTGCTGCCGCTCACCATCGGTCGCTCTGTGCGCGTGCGGCTGGTCAGCGAGCAGAAGACGGCGCTTGAGCGGGCGCTCGCGGCGCTGCCTGGCCTCAGCGTGCGCGTGGCCGACACGGTCAGCGAACAAGCCGCGCCAGTTGATCTGACCGTCCTCAATGGCGTGCTGCCTGATCCACTGCCTGCGGGCGCAGTGCTGATCGTCAATCCACCGGCCGATCAGCGCCTCGGCAGCTTCGACGGCTTCGATAGCGCTCCTGCGCAAAGCGCCGCGCTGGCCAGCGCCTTCGCCAATGTCGATCTCTCCAGCGTGCAGTGGCAGCGCGCATACCCGCTGCTGGCCCTTACGCCAACGCTGCAGCCGATGCTGGAAAATATCAATGGCATGCCGCTGGTCGCCAGCGGCGCGGTCGCTGGCCAGCCTGCGGTGGTCTGGGCCTTCGATCCCGATGCATCGAACTTGCCAGCCAAGCTGGCGTTTCCGCTGCTTACCGCCGCCAGCGTCGATGTGTTGACCACTGGCGCGCTGCCGGCCACGCTGGAGCCGGGCAGCCCCGCTCCAGCCGCCGACCTGCTGCGGCCTGATGGTCGCCCAGTTGGCCCCCGCCTTGATCTGCCGGGGCTGTATCGCCTGCCGGACGCCCAGGGCGCGGTCGCGGTAAACTTTGGTGATCAAGCGGAGGCACAGCTTAGCCCACAGCCGCTGCCAACGGTCACCGTCACGCCGCTTGATGTGGCCATCCCTGCCACCAGCACCACAACCTGGCCGCTCTGGCCGCTGCTTGTGCTGGCGGGGCTTGGCGTGCTCGGCTTTGAATGGTGGTATATCACCCAGCGACGGGGGCTACCGATCCGTCGCACTGTAGGAGGTCGCTCATGACAGCACAACGTTCTCGCTGGCGACGCTGGCTCGTGCGCGGCGGGCTGGCCCTGCTGCTCGTGCTTGTGGTTGGCTACTTTGGTGTCGCCGCCTATGTCGCATCGCAGCTCACCTTGACGCAGCGCCACGCGCTCGAGTCCGATCCGCAGGCCGACGGCCTGAATGTCGAAGATGTGACGTTCAGCAGCTATGGCGACGACACTCAGCTGAGCGGCTGGCTGCTCCATGCCGACGACGATCAAAGCCGGGTGATTGTGATGGTCCACGGCTATAACTCGGGCCGCGATGATCCCAATACCGGCCTGTATCCGCTCGCGCAGGGGCTGCTGGAGCAGCACTTCAGCGTGTTGATGTTTGATTTGCGCGGCTACGGCAGCTCCGCAGGCGATCGTTTTTCGCTTGGCTGGTATGAGCAAAACGACGTGCGTGGCGCAATTCGCTTTGCCCAGCAGCAGGGCTTTCAACACATCGGGGTGCTTGGCTTTTCAATGGGCGCAGCCTCGAGCTTGCTCGCCACAGCCCAAGAGCCAGCTGTCGAGGCGCTGGTCGAAGATAGCGCCTACGCCGATTTGCCCGATCTGATGAGCGTTGAGATTCCCAAGCGCAGCGGCCTGCCGTCGATCTTTACCCCCGGCGTGCTGCTGATGGCGCGTGTGATGTATGGCATCGACGCCTGGGGCGTCATCCCGGCCGATGCCGCCGCCCAGCTCGGCGAGCGACCGCTCTTCGTCATTCACGGCGCGCAGGATGATTTTATTCCCCCAGCTAACAGCGAACAAATCTGGCATGCGCGCTACGGCAGCGGTGATATTGACCCAGCAACCTTCTATCTCGTGCCAGACTCTTGGCACGTCAAAGGCTTTAAGCACGATCAGGCGGCCTACCTGGAGCGCGTCGGCACGTTCTTCCAGCAGCACCTTGGCAGCCAAGCCGCCATGCAGTAGCACCCCCTGCCTGCGCTGCGTCCCCAATTGACGCAGCGCAGACGATACCTATTATTGACTGATCACTCAAAAACGTGTATACTCCCCAGCAGCACAGGAGTGATAGCAATGGCTCGACCAAAAGAATTTGACCGTGAAGAGGCAGTCGCCCAGGCAATGCAGGTATTCTGGGAGCAGGGCTACGAGGCAACCTCAATCCAAGACCTTACGCGCGCGCTTGGGTTGAAGCCTGGCAGTCTCTATAATGCCTTTCACGATAAACACTCGCTCTTTCTAGAAACGCTGGCGTGCTATCAGCAGCAGCATAGCTGTGATACGTATGCGCTGCTGCAAGGTCCGCTCGCTGGCAAGCAGGCGCTTGAGCTGGTCTTTGAGCAGCTGGTTGCCCGCGCCAGCCAGCCCAATACGCCTGGCTGCTTTATGGTCAACAGCGCTGCCGAGCTAGCCGCACACGACCCACAGGTCCGTGCGCAGGTCGAGGCCGATCGCACCGCGCTGATCGCCGCATTCGAGCATTCAATCCGCGCTGGCCAGGCGGCCGGCGATATTCCGCACGAGCGCGATCCATACGCCTTAGCAACCTTTTTGGTCAATGCTATCTTCGGCTTTCAGGTTACGGCAAAGGTCAGCCGCGAGCCAACGACGCTGCGCCTCATCGCTGAGACAACACTCCGTGCACTCGATTAACTTTTTTTATCGCAGAATTTGAGCGATCGCTCAAATTCTTAGCCACTCACTGTCCGGTAGCGGTTTTCTGTATAGGTATGTTTTTGATCAATCACTCAAGAAAGGTGTAGGCGACGATGAATAAGCTTGCAGGCAAAGTAGCGGTGGTCACCGGCGGGAACAGCGGCATCGGGCGTGCGACAGCCCAGGCATTTGTCGCCGAGGGGGCGCGCGTCGTCATCACCGGGCGCAACGCCGAGGCGCTCCAGAGCGCCGCCGCCGAGCTTGGCCCGAACGTGCTGGCGGTTCAGTCCGACACAAGCAACCTAGCGGCGATCAGCACCTTGATGGAGCAAGTCAAAGCTACGTTCGGCGGCATTGATGTGCTGTTTATCAATGCGGGCATCGCCAAGTTTGGGCCGCTCGAAGCCATCAGCGAAGCGCTGTACGACTCTGTCTTCGACATCAATGTCAAGGGGGCCTTCTTCACCATCCAGCGCGCACTGCCACTGCTCAATCCCGGCGCATCAATCATTATGGCCGGCTCGGTCAACGCGCACATCGGCATGGCCGGATCATCGGTCTACGCCGCCAGCAAGGCCGCGCTGCACTCGCTGACGCGCACACTCGCCGCAGAGCTGGCCGAGCGCTCGGTCCGCATCAACACGCTGAACATCGGCCCGGTTGAAACGCCGATCTATGGCAAGCTTGGCATGCCCCAGGAGGTGCTCAGTGGCTTCGCTACCAGCATGACGCAGCGCCTGCCCGTCAAGCGCTTCGGCCAGCCCGAAGAGATCGCGCAGGCCGCCGTCTTCTTGGCCGCCGCCGAGTCCGCTTTTATCGTCGGCGCAGAGCTGACCATCGACGGTGGGCTGTCGCTCAACGCCTAGCAGCAGCGGCTAAAAAAGAGATGCTGGATCGCCAGTGCCACCTCGTACTGCGCAGATCCAGCATCCCCATCGCCTTACTGGAGCATGCTAGCCCATCGTCCGCTCGATCTCAACCCCATGACTTCCCCAAAAAGATGCACGTGTTACACACATCTCCCTAGCAAAGTTTCACCGCCACTGAATAGACCAGGCCACGCACACCAGCGCTGCTAGCAGCCCATAGCCCACTGCACCTGCGCCGCCCTGCGCCCAGCAGCACACCACAGCGCCGCTGGCGGCGACGACGGAGCGCCAACCACCGCCGGGCCGCGCCCCACCCGCAGCTCCGGCGACCCACCCGTGAACGGGCGGGCGGGCACCAGCGCCGACTCAGGCCTGAAACCACGCTGGCGGCAGCACAGCGCATCTTTTCAACTTAATCTTGCCCCCACGCATACGCTAGTGGTATGCTATGCGACGATTGTTAGGAATGAGAGAAAGGACCTTCTGTGCTTCGCACCACCGCTGTTGTGCGTGGCGTGCTCGCCATGCTATTGGCAACCTTGACCACCCTCAGCGCCGCCGCCAGTCAGCCGCAGGGCCTTGGCGTCACCATCACCAGCACCCAGCCGCCACACCACAGCCCCAGCACCGCGCTCGCCGCACCAGTCGGCTTCAGCACGAGCGCGACCCTCGATGCAGCCAGCCTCTCCGCAAGCAGCCTGCGCATCTTTGGTGCCCAGACCGGCCTGTACACCGGGACGCTCACGCTGAGCCAAACCAACACCGCCGTGCTCAGCGATCATCAGCCCTTCAAGCCCGGCGAGCAGGTGCAGGTTGTCGCCACCAGCGCTGTGCAGAGCGCCACCGGGGCCAGCCTCCAGCCCAGCACCTGGCAGTTCACCGCCGCCAGTGGTGGTACTGGCTGGGGCCAGCTCGTGCCGTACCCGCACCAGCTTAGCCATGTAGGCGCTGTGCAGGCACCGCTAGGGCTGGCGGACACAGATGGCGACGGTGATCTAGACATGCTGTATGTTTTATTGGAATCCGCTACAGGTTCGGCAGACGACTATACACTGGTGATGCGGCACAATGATGGCAGCGGCGATTTCAGCACCATGAACCTCCAGCCAGCGCTCCTCAGCCATAGCGGGGTACCGCTCGTCGGCGATCTCGACGGCGACGGCGACATTGACGTGATTGTCAGCGGCAGGGTCACGGGAACGGTGCTGCTCAACAACGGCGGTGTCTTCGATTTCCATCCAACAGCACCACTAGTCGGCAGCGCGCTCGTGCCGCTCGCGCTTGGCGACCTGGATAGCGACGGCGACCTTGACGCGGTCTGCCGTCGCCCGCAGGTCACGCTCTGCCTGAACGACGGCCAAGCAGTATTCAGCGCCCACAGCTTCACCAGCGCGCCGCTGAGCAGCACGTTGGTCTTCGAGGCGCTTGGCGATCTGAACGGCGACGGCCACCTCGATCTGCTGCTCAGCGACCATGACGCCCAAACGGTCACCGTCTGGCGCAACGACGGCGCAGCCAGCTTCGCGCCAGCAGCGAGCATTCCATTCAGCGCGCCAGCCCAGCTGCTATCGGCCAGCGCGCTCGCCGACGTCAACGGCGATGGAGCCATCGACGTGCTCACCACCGGGATCAGCAGCACCAACGCGCTCTGGCTCAACGCTGGCAACGGCGACCTCAGCCTGCATCCAACCCAGCCGCCGAGCTTTTTGTCCACACCAACAAGGATCGCGTTCGGCGATCTCGACGCTGACGGCGACCTCGATATCGTCGGCACCAGGCCGCAGTGCCTAGCCAGCTGCGGCGATGTGTGGCTCAACGCTGGCGATGGCGTGTTCCAGCTGCACCCATCCGCCGCCGACATTGACGATGGCATTGCCGCGATGAAACTCAGCGATCT